>NZ_AP025732.1:5465450-5799766 GCF_023734775.1 Nostoc cf. commune SO-36
GGCCCAGTCGGCAACAATAGTAAGCGAATCCGCTGCTGTGTTGTTAATGGTGGCACTCTCGGCATCTTTGATATACTTGGTCGATGGATTGTTTGCTTGGGCAGCTAAACAGGTGTTCTGATGACTTTTGCAACAGACGAACCGCGCAACTCAATGTTGGCAGTCGGAGGAAACAGGAGAAACAGCAGAAGCAGCGTCAAAAGAAGCACGCTGGTATGCAGTGCAAGTAGCCTCAGGCTGTGAAAAGCGTGTAAAAACTAACTTAGAGCAACGCATTCAAACTTTTGATGTAGCCGACAAAATTGTCCAGGTAGAAATTCCGCAGACGCCAGCGGTGAAAATCCGCAAAGATGGCAGTCGCCAGCATACAGAAGAAAAAGTTTTCCCTGGCTATGTTCTGGTGCGGATGATGATGGATGATGATACCTGGCAGGTGGTACGCAACACCTCTCATGTAATTAACTTTGTCGGTGCAGAACAAAAGCGTGGTAGCAGTAAGGGTCGCGGTCATGTCAACCCAATACCACTGAGTTCTTCAGAAGTCGAACGTATATTTAAACAAACCAACGAACAAGAGGCGGTTGTCAAAATTGACATGGCTACTGGTGATAAGATAATGGTGCTTTCTGGCCCATTTAAAGATTTTGAAGGCGAGGTAATTGAAGTTTCTCCAGAACGGAGTAAACTTAAAGCCTTGCTCTCATTTTTCGGCAGGGATACACCAGTAGAATTGGAATTTAATCAGGTAGAGAAACAGAGTTAAATACAAATGGCGAAGAAAGTAGTGGCGGTCATTAAACTGGCCTTGAATGCTGGAAAAGCCAACCCAGCACCGCCAGTTGGGCCCGCCTTGGTTCAACATGGTGTCAACATCATGATGTTTTGTAAGGAGTACAACGCCAAAACAGCAGACCAAGCTGGAATGGTGATACCTGTAGAAATTTCGGTTTTTGAAGACCGGAGTTTTTACATTTGTACTCAAGACGCCACCCGCATCAGTGCTGATTCGGATGCGGCGAAAGTTGAAAAAGGCTCCAATGAACCCAACAAAAAAAAGGTTGGGTCAATTAGCAAAGCCCAATTGCAAGAAATAGCCCAAACGAAACTCCCCGACCTCAATGCCAACGACATCGACGCGGCAATGAAGATTGTGGCAGGAACGGCTAAAAATATGGGTGTAACAATCACTGATTAGTCATTGATCATTGGTCATTGGTCATTAGTAAAAAACTAGCGACAAAAGACAAAGGACATAGACGCCTTAGCGGCTTCCCGCAGGGTAGGACTGATAACTAAAAATTATCGGGGGAGAGGCGAGGCTTCGGAATTACCCCAGGAGAACAAAATGCCAAAAATATCGCGTCGTTTGCAAGGACTGCAAGCAAAAGTAGAAGATAAGGATTATCATCCTTTAGAGGCTTTAGCCCTTCTCAAAGAGACAGCAACAGCAAAATTTACCGAAGCTGCGGAAGCGCATATCCGGTTGGGAATTGACCCTAAGTATACAGACCAACAGTTGCGGACAACAGTAGCACTGCCCAAAGGTACAGGACAAATCGTCCGGGTGGCGGTGATAGCCAGAGGCGAAAAGGTAAACGAAGCAAGCAACGCTGGTGCTGATATAGTCGGATCAGAAGAACTGATTGACGAAATCCAGAAGGTAGAATGGATTTTGATAAGCTGATTGCCACACCCGATGTAATGCCACAGGTGGCAAAACTGGGTAAGTTGCTTGGGCCGCGTGGTTTGATGCCATCGCCCAAGGGTGGAACCGTAACATTTGACTTAGGAAGTGCGATCGTCAGAATTCAAAGCTGGTAAATTAGAATTCCGAGCTGACCGAACTGGTATTGTTCATGTTATGTTTGGTAAGTCAACTTTCTCGCCTGAAGATTTGTTAGTCAACCTGAAGGCATTGCAAGAAACCATTGACCGTAACCGTCCTTCAGGGGCTAAAGGTCGTTATTGGCGCACATTTTATGTGTCAGCCACAATGGGGCCATCGATTAAGGTTGATATCAGCGCCCTACGAGATTTAAAACTGAGCGAAGCTGGTTAATTTTTAGTCGTTAGTCCTTAGTCATTTATAAAGTCAAAGGACTAATGACAAATGACAAAATTAAATACGCAAAGCCGGAGACAGCAGGTGCTAATAACTTAATATCCTGCCGAGGTTAAAACTCTAATAGTCAGAATTATCACCCTTAACGGTGTGATAGGTATGGCATTCAGAGTCTTAATACTCAACCCCGGCTAAATTAGCTGGGGTTTGTTGTTTGGGTTCAGGTTTAGAAAAAACGCACAAGTAGGGCACTTCACCGATTGTTTTAAGGAGGTGAGATTGGAATGGGTAGAACACTAGAAAATAAAAAAGAAATAGTAGCTGACCTCAAAGAAACTTTGAGTAAGTCAACTCTGGCATTGGTAATTGACTATCAGGGGCTAACAGTTTCTGAAATCACAGACCTACGGCGGCGGCTGCGTCCTAGTGGCACTGTTTGTAAGGTGACGAAAAACACCCTAATGGGCATTGCCATTAAAGATGATGAAAAATGGCAGCCTTTGTCGGAATTGCTCAACGGTTCTTCCGCCTTTTTGCTGGTAAAAGAAGATTTTTCATCAGCAATTAAGGCATATCAAGAATTCCAAAAAGTCAGCAAGAAGACAGAACTTCGTGGTGGTGTACTGGAAGGTCGCCTACTCAAAGAACCTGATGTCAAGGTACTGGGAGACTTGCCATCTAAGGAACAACTCATCGCCCAAATTGCTGGGGCTATCAACGCCTTGGCTACCAAGATTGCTGTGGGTATCAACGAAGTTCCTGGTTCACTGGCTCGTGCTTTGCAGGCTGTGTCTGACCAAGAGCAAAGTGGTGGTAGCACCGAAACTGTTGCTGTCGAAGATAGCAGCACTGAAACAACTACCGAAGGCGATAGCAGCACCGAAACTGCTGCTGAATAGACTTCGTGGTTCATCAGTCAATAGTCAATGGTCATTAGCTTTTGACTAATGACTAATAATTAATCAAAATTACAGGAGTTATATCAATGTCTGCTGCAACCGATCAAATTTTAGAACAACTAAAAACCCTTTCTTTGTTGGAAGCTTCTGAGTTAGTTAAGCAAATTGAAGAAGCTTTTGGCGTGAGTGCAGCTGCACCCGTTGGCGGCATGATGATGATGCCTGGTGCTGGTGGTGCTGCTCCAGCTGAAGAAGCTGTTGAGCAAACCGAGTTTGAAGTGATTCTCGAATCAGTACCAGCTGATAAGAAGATTGCCGTACTGAAGATTGTCCGGGAATTGACCGGTTTGGGTCTGAAAGAAGCGAAAGACTTGGTAGAAGCTGCGCCCAAGGCAGTTAAAGAAGGTATTGCTAAGGATGCTGCTGAAGATGCTAAGAAGCGCATCGAAGAAGCTGGCGGTAAGGTGACTATCAAGTAGTTACAATTCTATTAGCAGTTTTTTGTTGATCGTGTGTAAAACCCCATTCGCTTATCGGTGGGGATATAAGCACGGTTAAAATATGGGATTAGATACCCTTTAGTGATACTCAGACTGCTCCCCTCGCAAAATAAGGGCGAAGAAGCTTGGAAAATTTTAAGTATGGGATTAGCTGATTACCATCCTTATTACGAAATATTGCTCCAAGAGCAAAACGGTTAATTGTGAACCGTATTGTTTCTGTCCCAATTAACTTACCTGATGAAGAATTGTTGTGCGATTCGTTAATTAGGGAATCACGGTATCCAATCCGTAAATAACTAATCCAGCCCGACAGCAGATTACTGTCATTAAAGGCTGAATTCTCGGTCAGATGCAAGTGCAAGTCTTGCCACTTCAGACTCAGAATTGACTCCTTATCTGCCCACACCGAACAAGCTCGGTTCTTGTAGAGTGAAGCTCTTAACTGGGCGCAATCAGACGACCGTTGCGGGTTCAAAGCATTTCGTAAGAAAGTCAATTATATAGACATTGAGTTGCTCATCTACCAAAATATTTTCCGGCTTGATATCTCGATGAATTATCGGCGGAATCAGATTTTGCAGATATACAAGAATTTCTAAAGTTTTAACTGCAATTTGTTTAATTTCCTCTGGTGCAAAGCTGCGGGTTTTTGCTAAAGATGGGGCATTGATATATTCTTGAACTAGACAAAAGCCATCAGGTCGCTCAAAAGAACTCAGATAGTGGGGAATACCAGGATGATTAAGTTTCTGTAAAAATTGAATTTCTTTGCCCACCCCACAAGAGAGTATTTAAGACAGAATCAAACTGCTGTAAGTCTTTCTAGTAGGGCTGGGGAGTGTGGAAATAGAAAAAGCGATCGCATCCTCGCTTTCCGAAATATCTTCATGCTAGACTGTAGTCAATATCAAACCTCATCACAACTCCAACGAGATAGCACAAATGAAGTAGTACCAAACACCTGTTGCGCCAAAGCAACAAATGTCAACGAAGAATAAACGCAACTAGTTTGACAGGGTTACTTCATATAGTCATGCACTAAAAATATTGTCATCATTCATATCTACAATAAACCGATTGACAAGTGTCTACGGCTGGTTTTTTGTGTCTAATCTACCCGCAGATTTTGGAAAAATGCGGGTGAAAATTTGCGAATTGAGGTTTGAGAAGAATGCCGAAAAAATCAATATTGGTAGCTGAGAATTTAGCCTATAATCTCAGCTTATACAGAACTTTATTTCAAGGAGTTCATGTGAGTATTGAGGTGGGCGATCGCATTGCTTTAGTCGGTCGCAACGGAATAGGAAAATCAACCCTACTCAAGATAATTGCAGGTCAAATTACTCCCAATGCAGGTTCCGTTTTCTGTAATAGCGCTGTTTACTATTTGCCCCAAATCAGCACTATCAGGCAAGAAATCACAGCAGATACAGTACTGAATTTTTTGATTTCTCTTTCTGATTATTGGTGGAATATTGAGGATATTTTACAAACACAATTCCACACAAGACTTGACTTATCTTTACCAATTGCTAACTTAAGCGGTGGAGAACTCACAAAACTATTTTTGGCAATTGGTTTATCTCAACAACCCAATTTGCTGTTGCTGGATGAGCCAACTAACCACATGGATTTGCAAGCCTTAGAAGGCTTAAGACAATTTCTACAAAATTTTACTGGCGCGTTTGTAATTGTCTCACACAAGCCTTTTTTCCTAGACCAAGTGACAGATATTACCTGGGAACTTACATCTGTTTGTTTGAAAGTATATGGAGGCAATTTTTCTCTATATCGAGAACAGAAAGAAATCGAGTTAGAGGTAGCATTGCGATCGCACGAAGTCGCTAGAAAGGAACTCAAACGTACCCAAGCCACAGCTATGCAAGAACAGCAACGCGCAGCCCAATCTAGCCGTAACGGTCGCGCCAAGTTTCTTAATGGCAGTATTGATAGAATGGCAGCAGGGCTGATTAAAACTAAAGCTGAGTTGTCTACCGGAACGGCGAAAAAGAAACATGAAGCAGCAGTAGCAAAGGCTAATCAAAAGGTTGCAGAGACGAAAGTCAAAACTACGAAAGTAACTAGTATTCAGCTAGAAGAAAAAAATCAAAAGCGCCGAAATCTCATTAATATCCAGGGTGCAAATCTTAAAGTATCAGAACGTCTATTGATTCAAAATATTCAACTGCATATATCATCTAGCGATCGCATGTCCATTATCGGCGCAAACGGTTCTGGTAAATCGAGTCTGGTAAAAGCAATTTTGGGGATGGAAAACCAAACAGCGATTTTAGAATCAGGTGAGGTTTTGCTAGCACCAGCGATGAAAGCTGTATATCTCGATCAAACCTACGAATTGGTAAATCGCCGATACACACTTTTGGAAAATATGCAAGTTGCTAATCCTAATCTTAGCTATCAGCTTTTGCGTCAACAGTTGGGACACTTTCTCTTTAAATATGATGACGTTCACAAAAGCGCTTCTGTATTGAGTGGGGGTGAGTTGGCAAGATTAGCAATCGCTATGATCAGTATCTCAGAAATCGATCTGCTGATTCTCGATGAGCCAACTAATAACCTGGATATTGAAACTGTTGAACAAATGGTAGTAGGTATGAATGACTATCAAGGGGCACTTTGGGTAATTTCCCACGATCTAGACTTCCTGTGCCAAACTAACATTACTCAAAGTTTCAAGTTGAGAAAGCAAGCCTTGCAAATGACAACCTATTTACCCAATATGCCAGAGCAATATTATCGAGAATTACTCGAACTACAGGATATCTGTTAGCCCAGCCCAGTGTAGTTTTCTCTTATGTGCCCGTAAATGCGAATTCTATTCACTAGGGCTGAAGTCGCGTATGGCATCACGTAAATTTATAACTCTACAACAGAAGCCGTAAAGCATACGGGCAAGTTATAATTCTCTTGCGGTGCAACGTAACAAAAATTTATGAGTAACCCCCTTGTGCAAGCCTTTTTCGTAGGCAGAGCAGTAGCTGAAGTAGTTAATGAGCGTTTAGAGGTCGCCTTGACCGATGCTTTGAGTGATCTGGGCAAATTTGATGCAGAAGCTAGAGAGCAGCTGCGCCAGTTTACAGAAGAAGTCATAGAGCGGGCAAATCGAGCAGCAGAAGCGGCTAATAGCGGTCAAGCTACCACCGGTACTAGACAAGCCAGCCCTGATTCCGGTGACTTGCAAGCAGATGTAGATGAATTACGGGCAGAAATTGCCCTTTTACGAACAGAATTGCAACATTATCGCAGAACTTCTGCATAAATTTAGTCATAGGTCATTAGTCATTGGTCAAAAATTATGCACAAATGACAAATGACAAAAGACACTTAGGAAAAAACAGTTTAGGAATCAGAGTGTCTTTTCTTCCAAAAGATTCGGTCGCAAACCAACGGTACACAAAGTATATGGAACAAGGTTATTCAGATAAAGCATACCGTTGGAATCGGGAAAAATACTCTAGCAGACGGCGTTTTGTGGACATTTGGTCTTTTGTCTTGACCTTATTGTTCAAACTTTGGCTATACAACAAATCTTGGAGTTATCCAGGTGGTGTGACTGAGTTAAAGCAAGCTGCAAGACGCAAAACCCAAGCGGTGTGGATTCGCAATACCTTACTAGATTTAGGGCCAACCTTTATTAAAGTTGGCCAACTGTTTTCCACCCGTGCTGATATATTCCCAGGTGAATATGTAGAAGAACTAGCCAAGTTACAAGACAAAGTACCCGCATTTAGCTATGAGCAAGTAGAAGCGACCATTGAAAAAGAACTAGGCAAGAAAATTCCTGAACTCTTCCATAATTTTGAACCAATTCCCTTGGCTGCTGCTAGTTTGGGGCAAGTACACAAAGCTATACTGCATACTGGAGAATCGGTTGTTGTCAAGGTGCAACGTCCTGGACTAAAGAAGTTATTTGAAATAGATTTACAAATTCTCAAGGGAATTACCCGCTACTTTCAAAACCATCCCAAATGGGGGCGAGGGCGAGATTGGTTAGGTATTTACGAAGAATGTTGTCGCATTCTTTGGGAAGAAATTGATTATCTCAACGAAGGTCGTAATGCTGATACTTTTCGCCGTAACTTTCGCGGCTACGATTGGGTAAACGTGCCCAGAATATACTGGCGTTATGCCACTTCCAGAGTACTGACTTTAGAATATCTCCCTGGAATTAAAATTAGCCAATACGAAGCTTTAGAAGCGGCAGGTTTGGATCGAAAAGCGATCGCACGTCAAGGCGCTCAAGCCTACTTACTACAATTACTCAATAGTGGCTTTTTCCACGCCGATCCTCACCCAGGTAATATTGCTGTTAGTGCCAATGGTGCTTTAATATTCTACGATTTCGGCATGATGGGGCGGATTAAGTCCAACGTCCGCGAAGGATTGATGCAAACACTGTTTGGTATCGCTCAAAAAGATGGCGATCGCGTTGTCCAATCTCTCATCGAGTTAGGCGCGATCGCCCCAACTGATGATATGGGGCCAGTACGGCGTTCCGTCCAGTACATGCTCGATCATTTCATGGATAAGCCCTTTGAAAACCAATCGGTCGCGGCAATCAGTGACGACCTTTACGAAATAGCTTATAATCAGCCATTTAGATTTCCAGCAACTTTCACTTTTGTGATGCGAGCCTTTTCTACCCTAGAAGGGGTAGGTAAAGGCTTAGATCCAGATTTTAACTTTATGGAAGTTGCTAAACCTTATGCAATGCAACTTATGACCGACATGAATGGTTCTGAGGGGAATAGCTTTCTTAACGAATTAAGTCGCCAAGCAGCTCAGGTAAGTAGTACCGCCTTTGGTCTACCACGTAGATTAGAAGATACGCTAGAGAAGCTAGAGCAGGGAGATATGCGTTTGCGCGTTCGGTCGATAGAAACTGAACGCTTGCTGCGGCGACAGAGCAGTATTCAACTTTCAATAAGCTATTCTCTGTTAATAAGCGGTTTCACCCTTTCAGCTACTATCCTAGTGGTTAAAGATTATGTCTGGTTGGCACTGCTCCCTGGTTTAATTGCACTAGGGCTTTCAGTGATCATGATCAGACTACTTTTACGCCTCGACCGTTACGATCGTATGTATTAATTGTTGGTTGCAAAAAATTTATGAAACTTAATTTCACGGGTTTTAGCGATCCGGGACTTATTCGTTCTAATAATCAGGATGCTTACTATATCGACCCAGAGGGGCGATTTTTCGTTGTCGCCGATGGAATGGGTGGCCATGCAGGAGGTGAAGAAGCAAGTCGGATTGCCACTGGAGAAATCCAGGCGTATTTGCTAGCAAATTGGGAATCTCCTAAATCTTCTCAAGAATTGCTAGAGCAAGCTTTGTGGGGAGCCAATCAAGCGATTTTGCACGATCAGCAAAATCATCCCGAACGCGCCGACATGGGTACAACAGTTGTAGCAGTAATTTTTCGCGCCCCAGAATCCCCCTGGTGCGCTCATGTTGGCGATTCTCGGCTGTATCGCTTCCGAGAGTCGCACTTAGAACAAGTAACAGAAGACCACACTTGGGTAGCACGGGCAATAAAAATCGGTGACATCACTTTAGATGAAGCGCGATCGCATCCTTTTCGTCATGTATTGTCGCGCTGTTTAGGGCGTGAAGACTTGCATCAAATTGATGTGCAACCACTAGATGTCAAAGCTGGCGATCGCTTGCTGTTATGTAGTGATGGTCTTACAGAAGAACTTGTCCAGCAAAAGATTGCTAGCTGCCTCCAAGACACTCCTTGGGTTGATAAAGCCGCCATTTCTCTAGTTGAGGCTGCCAAAGAGCATGGAGGTCACGATAACATCACGGTTGTCATCGTCTCACTCGAAGAAAATAGTCATTAGTCACTGTCAAAGAATAAAGGACAAGTCTGGTAAATATACTCAGTAATTTGTTCAGCGTGAGCATTTTTCCTTTTTACAATTTGATACAAATATTTTTAGCCTCAAAAATGACCTAAAGAGGCTAAATTTGAATAAATTGGTAAATTTGACATCTTGCATGTAATAAGTTAGAGCGATTATAATTCACGCTTATTACCATTCATTTCCTAACTTCCTTAAAATCCCTCTGCTGCAAAGCTTCCTCCACGTTGGGGAAGACAGCCTCTTAGTTTTTCTATTTAATCAAAACTAGGATGGTTAAGCATAGCACCTAATCTTGTCCTAAAACGAGAGTTGTGCAAAGCAGAAAGGAGTTAGGGAGATAGTTATAACTATCTAAAGCCAAATAAAGCTTATTTTCCGGAATACGCTTTGGCTAACTTGAGTGGTATATCAGTAGGATTAGGTGCAAGAAATCAAATCAGAAAAAGTCCGCATTTCGGATGTGGGCAATCATGTCAAACAGTTGTTATCTTTCTTAATACGGAGGAACAAATGTTGGACAGATAGAAGTACAAATCTTATCCCATTTGGACTTCTGTGAGCGATATCAACTTTACGCGTTGTTTTTTCGGAGTTTATTATGAATCAACCTATGAAGCTATCCTTGGAACAGCAATTCAGCATTTGCTCATTTTCTACTCAGGTACAACACATGAGCCACGAGCAAGCTAAAGACTTTTTAGTCAAGCTTTATGAGCAAATGGTCGTCCGCGAGGCAACTTATCAAGAGCTTCTCAAGCACCAGTGGGGCTTAGATTCCGGTTCCACTATGGCATAGAGTCGTTCTAATGTCGCAGTGGGCGACCTCCTTCTCTTGCTTGGTTCCAAGGAGGAAAAGAGCTGGGGATGTCGGGGCGTCAACTTCGATAAGTAATTCCACAAAAGTGGTGTAAAAGTTCAGTTCACCAAATTAACTAAGAATGAGTAAACATTGTCTACGGCATATCTGTTACAGTCTAGACCTGACTTTAGATTCGTAGGCTAAATTTATTGTTTGCTTTAGCCAAACTTCTTTTTGTTTTGTCTAGTCTGAGAACCACACCTGCATAAATTTACAATCTACTCGAATATGTATACAGGAAGATTCAGAGAGAATCTACATAGCACTGTCTTTGGCAGCTAGTGTTTTCACTCTTTATACATATAACTAGAACTTACATCTTTATATATATTTTGTTTATAAAACGTTACATTGAGGGAGTGACCGCCCCTTAGTTGCATCTAAAAAATAGATAAAACTAGGAAATTATTTTTAGCTGGAAAGATCGTATGGAGAATCAGTATCAATACTTTCCAGTTTTGCCAGGATTTGAGGCTTAATCTTTTCATACTCCTTTTTGAGTAAGCTTTTACTCATTTGCGGGTCGGCAGAGGACATCAACGTGTTGCTCATAGCGACCCACTCTTGTAGTCGTTGGCGCTGGGCAAAAGCAACGCTGGAAAGTAAGATATGAGAACAGCGATTTGGTGTTTCTCGGGCAAAGAATAACAGGCGATAGTAACCTGTGTGCTGTAGTAAGCGAGTAATTTCTTGACCAAGACTAGTTTTCAGATCAAGGTAATAAGGCAACCATTTAGCGCCATGCTTGCGGTTGTGGATGACAGTAATCCATAGCAGCATGGGATGGGGAATAGAGATAAACAGAAATTGGTTATAGCGGTTACAGAGTAAGCGCTTTTGAATTTCTTCTTGCGGTAGCATCACCCACAAAGCTGGTAACACCTGCCCATTGCTATGAATAGGCTGGGGAAACACAATATCGGCAATTGGTTTATTTTGAGGCCAGGAAATGGCACGAGCGATTTCATCATTTGATAAGGATACCTGCAAATCGACTTTTGTCTTTTGTTCCAGCTCATTGCTTGCTGTAGTCGCAGGAACTAGGGCATGGCTGTCTTGCTTAATTTTGCGTGTATGCTCAGGTTTTTCTAGAGCTGCTAAAACTTTGAGGATTTCAGTGATACTTTGTGGGCGATCGCGTGCTACTTTAGCTAGACAACTCATCACCAAATCTTCGATTTCTTTTGGTAATTCTAATCCGGGCGTAACCTCAGTAAAAGCACGCGGTTTTTGATAGTGATGTGTTTTATACCATGCACCAAAAGAGTGAGTTGGTGCAACCAGTGGCATTTTGCCTGTGAGCATCTCAAACATCATGATGCCCAAACTATAAATATCAGAACGATTGTCTAATTCCTTACCCTCCATCTGTTCGGGAGAAGAATAAGCCAATGTTCCCAAATAAAATTTTGTCTGGTCGCCGTCTGACTGTAATAACTTAGCAATGCCAAAATCTAGAACCTTGACCAATTCTCCAAAGCTGGGATCTTGAATTACCAGCATATTGCTTGGCTTGACATCCCGATGGATAATTGGGCAAATAGTGCCCTCAACTGGGATGCCATCATGGGCGCACTGTAATCCCAGGCTGAGTTGACGCGCCATGCTGAGAAATCTTGGTAAAGGCAGCCGTTGCTTGCGAATAATATTATTCAAGCTTTGTCCTTGTAGGTATTCCATGACATAGAACGGGGTATTATTGTCGTCTACGCCGTAGTCCATAACTCGGACAATGTGGATACTTTTTTGCCCTAGTAAAGCACAGGTTTTTGCTTCTCGCTCAAAGCGGTCTTGCAATCGCATCTTTTCATTTTGGATTGATAAAGCGAGAAACTTCACTGCAACCGGTACACCTCCCAACAAAGTATCTTTAGCACGATAAACCCGACCCATTGCTCCAGTTCCGATTAACTCCTGGAGTTGGTAGCGTTTGCTGAGTAAGCGACCAATATTGGGGTCTGACATAGAAAATTTGAATCCAAAAGCAGGTTGTAAGTGTTTGGCAGGAAAAGTGCATTCAAACTGATATCTGAATTATTGCGCCTATAAATGACTTTCTAGACTCGTACCGCAAGGCAGAAGTCGGAGGGCAAAAAGCTTATTGGATGAGCTTTTGTGCGATTTCCAATCATTGCTTTGTTTGGGCGGTGCTGTATTAGCGTTTTTTAGTCCTCTAAAAGAGGATTTAAACCACGATTTGCCAGTTTGCAACCGAGACGGTTATTACAACTGGTGCAACATACTAAATCAAACAAGCTAGAAAGGTTATATTTATAATGACGCTTTTGACCATTTTGCACTTTAATTGTGATGTAATTTTAGTTTGCCCAATTTTGACTAAATATATAACTCTAGGATGAGACAAAAACCTTAATTAGTGAGTAGCATACTCAAGACAAAGTTCTGAAAACTGAGTCATGAGTACAGAGTTTTGAATATAAATAAAGCTTGATTACGTGACGTGAAGCCGTGCTAGGTAGATTTTATAAGTTTCAAGCCTTTATGTCTGGTAAATAATGCTCTAACTTATTAGAATTTATAACCGTTCTTTTTAGTGGCCAATAACCCTTAACTAAAGTTTTGCTTGTTAGTAATTTTCTCTATTTCTTAGTTCACTCTACCCTGGGGTCTAACCTCATATCAAATTAGATGAGCTTACCTTGAAAGCGGATTATAGACCATCGGCTGTTGGTTTTCTCTAGCTTCCTGGAATCGCGGATGAGCGTAAATTTTTATGTATATATTCAAAGTTCCTGCTAATTTTACTATCCCTTGTTAAGTAAAAAATTGAAAAACTGAAAATAAAGTCTACTCATCAAAAATTTTCTAGATTTATAGCAGTAAATTGTCCTTTATCTCCGGATATTTAGTGAATTGTTTAGACTAACAAAATATATATTTACTTTCAAGTTTAGACGCTTACTCCAGAGAAAAATATTCTTTGCACAGAAACTATTTTAGGCGGATATATGAAAGCTTTAATTGTTACGTGTCATTTACCAACTGATAATAAAACTGATAAACATGGATGGTTTAAACGCCTAGAAATATTTATCGATGCACTCACGGATATTTCTGAGATCCACATCCTTTACTATTTTAACGAGGGGCAAGACAATTTAACCTTAGAAAAAACTGCTCAGATAGAAATAAATCTAAGCAGCAGAATCAATAAAAAGGTTATTTTGTCTCTTTGTCCTTATAAAATGAGAGGTAGTTTGGTAAAAAAAGTAATAGATTTGCTTTTTATTTTTTACGATCAAAAAAGATTTTTTTCTAGCAAAAACTCATTAGAAACTATAGCTTTAAAAGAGAAGCTTCAAACAATAAAACCTGACATAATATTCTTCAGTAGATTACCGTCAATTGTCCCAGCATTAGGTACTGAATCTGAATATAAATTTCCCACTATTTTTTTTGATATTGATGATGTTACCCATACTGATTATTATAAAAGGCTATGGAGTTCTAAGCTACGTTATTTAAGTAATTCCTGGGAAAGCGTTAAATCATCTCCTTTTTTCTTTTTTCAGGTTCTTCACAAACAATTACTACTTTCTCGTGCTGTTGCAATTTCAGACTTAACATTTGTTTGTTCTGAGATTGACCGTAAATATATTTCAGAAAAGTTTAATGATTCTCAGGTTAAAATAGTACCTAATGCTGTGATTATCCCGGCGAAAAAAAGTTCGCTTCCTAGCAACCCAAATTTGCTGTTTTTAGGAAATTATGACCGATCGCCTAATAATGTTATTGGTGCTAATTTCTTGATAGAGGAGATTTGGCCACTTATTTATCAACAGCACCCAGAAGCACGTTTAATTATTGCTGGCAAGAGTCCAGATAATATTCGTACTTATACTGATAATATTCCTGGAGTAGAATTTACAGGCTTTGTGACAGATATAAATGCTCTTTATGACCAAACTCGCGTGGTTTGTTGCCCAATCTTATCTGGAGGTGGTACTCGACTTAAAATCATCGAAGCAGCAGCGTATGGAAAACCAATTGTTTCAACTACTGTTGGAGCAGAAGGACTAGAAATGATAGACGGCAGAGAATATATGCTTCGAGATCAGCCTGAAGATTTTGCCCAAGCTTGCCTAGAATTATTTAGAAATGATTTTCTTTGCGAAGAACTAGGAAATCAAGCTCGTGCTGCTGCTATAAAACATTACGATCGCGACTGTATAATTAATCTTATACAAGAATATCTTCAGCAGTTATAAATTGATATTGCCATAGTCGAGGAATTTATTTTAGAGTAAATTTACTAATTATTTTTGTTTCGTTTTAATTGGAGATTGTAAAATATTTCAAAAACTAATTTATTACCCATTACATAATATTGGAATCGACGTTCTATTAGATTAGAAAATCGAGAAATGAACTCATAAAAAAAGCCTGGATTTTTCCTGATCTCTCTTAATGCTGTTGACAATTTTCCTTGTTTTATAGGCACTAAAACTTGAGCATAAGCTAAATTTTTCTTGAATATTTCAAGATTATAAGACAGAGCACGCATTAAAGCTGGATTTTTTTCTACAGCTTTTTGTTGTATAAAAGAATAAGTAGCTAGGCAATATTGATTTAGACGTGACAATTGGCTTTGACGTACAAGAGAAATGGAGCGTGAACGGTAGAAATAATAGGGTTGTGGTACTAGGAAAAAGCGAGCGCCACTGATTAAGCATTTCATGTCAAGCCAAAAATCCTCAGCTATGCTTATAGTTTCATCATACTCAATGTCGTACTTAACCAGAAATTCCCGTTTGAATACAGGCTTGCTTAAACCAAGATGCAACCCTGGTTGTCCATAAACATCAGTTTCTACAAAATAAACGCTATCAATTTGGATGATTTTATCTATATTTTCTCCACTTTCTTGAATTAATGTACTCCAAGGAGATGTTGCACCATCTTTGATAAAATAAATATCGTCTGCAATCATATCTGCATTTGTTTCTTCTGCCAGTAACACAAGCTTTTCTAATCTTTCAGGAGCATACCAGTCATCTGAATCAAGAACAGCAATCCATTCTCCTTCAGCTGCCCTGAGAGCAATATTACGCGCAGCAGAAACCCCAAGGTTTTGTTGATTAACTATTACTTTAAGACGTTGATCGGTAAAACTATTAGCAACTTCTACAGTTTTATCAGTTGAACTATCATCGACTACAATAACTTCAATATCAGTGAGCGTTTGCTCTAAGGCTGACTCTATTGCCTTTGCAATATAAGCTTCAGTATTGTAAGCAGGAATAATGACAGAGACTTTAGGATTCATGAAACTGGGTTCCTGGCTATTGATTACACGGTTAAATAAGAATGCTAAAATCTTAAGAATTTGAGAATAATTTATTTTTACTATACCAGTCCTAAATAATTTGTAAAATATTTTATTTTTATACTTTGTGCCCTTTGCGATTCGTTAAATAAAATAGTTTTTACAACTCATACTTATGATTGATGCATTGTGGTTCCTAGTCTGGTAATTTGCGTTTTTAAAATTATTAACCTTGTTAAATAATATCTGGATGTACTTCACTTGCTTAGAAAAACTAACTACGTTAGATACATGTTAACAAGTCCAAGTTTTCAGAAAGTAAATATAGCGCTGATTAAACTCAGTATGACACTAGGGGTGGGGTTTTTACCTAGCTTGAGATACAAACAAGGATTTTTTCTCTACGAGACGCTACCGCGTAGCTTGCTTCTCCGTAGGAGTACGCGCCACTTGCGGGCGAGGTTTTGAACATGAAGCTTTTTTGATAAAATTTGCTTTTGAGCGATTTTAAATGGTTTAGTTGTTCTATTTTTGCTGTGCTGTACTAGCTACTTACTACCATTAGGTTGATTGACGTTCTAGGCTAGCTTCCATTGTGTTAGTTAAAAAATGACCAGATAAGATACCACTACTAAGGTAGTATGTATCTTCAGAAATGCGGTGTAGGGTTTCAAAGCCACTACGACGCTGACGATCGCTTAGTACCCAATAACGCTGCACAATAGTATCTAAACCAATCCAGCCTTCACCTTCAACCTGCCCCAAAATATTATGTTGTAGTAAAAAAGTATACTGACGCTCTCCATCATGTAGCCGCCCCTTATATTGCAGAGAGATTTCAGAGCGATCGCTACCTGGAAAGATCAGTTTTGTGGCCATAGTGAACCAGTTATCTCGATTCCAAGCTACCAAGGTCATACCCTTGACGCTGATTGGCATACCATTACGTTCCAGCCAATTTCCTTGTATTGTCCAGCGTCCTGGTTCCAATAAAAAAGTATGAGCCACCTTTATATATTCCCTGTCTTGATCGAGTGCCGCCAAGACTACAGTTATAGCAGTGCTGAATTGTGTTAGCGATAGCGGGGCGTTGAGCCAGTGAAGAATGAAGAAACTTTTTTATTATTCCTGACTCAGGACTAAATTTGGTAAATTTCCCCTAAAAGCACTTCTTGAGATGCCCCAGTAGCAATAGGTAGGTTGCCAGGAATGCCCAAATTTCGCCAGTAGGCTAAAACAGCGAAAGCGATCGCTTCTTTAAAATCTGCACTCAAGCCGACTTCATCTGTAGTCCAGACAGGTATTGATGTTAACAACAACTGTAATCGACGTTTCAAATAGAGATTGCGACTACCACCGCCACATAATAATACCCGTTGTGGCATTTCCGGCAAAAAAGTGCGGTAACTATGAACAATTGAAGCAGCTGTAAGTTCTGTGAGAGTTGCCAATAAGTCGGCAGCGTTGAGTTGGTATGCTTGGGCATCTTTTAAACACTGATGCAGGTAAGCCACACCAAATAACTCTCGACCAGTGGATTTGGGTGGTGGCAAATGAAAATATTCTTGGTTGAGCCATTGTTCTACTAAAGGATCGCAAGGAGTACCACTTGCTGCCCAATTGCCATCTTCATCGTAAGTTTTAGCACCAGCGCTCAAATGCTCCACCGCCAGATCCAACAGACTATTTCCTGGGCCAGTATCCCAAGCACGAATTTTTGAAAGCCAGTCGCCATGTTGAGGTGGAATATAAGCAACATTACCAATCCCACCAATATTTTGAATACAACGCCCCTCCTGGGGATGGCTAAGTAAATAGGCATCTACTCTGGGTACAAGAGGCGCACCATGACCGCCAATAGCAATATCAGCAACACGAAAGTTGCTCACAGTTGTAATACCCGTAAGATAAGTAATTAATGCACCGCGCCCTAGTTGAAGACTGTAACCCAAGGGATTAGTGTTAGGGATAGTAAAGCGTTTAGCTTCTGCTGAGTAAGGCGTGAGGATTTCTCTCTCTTTCTTCCCCTGCTCCCCTGCTTTCCCTACTCCCGCAGGTGGTCGATGATAAACCGTCTGACCGTGGGAGCCAATAAGAGTGGCTGGCTGATGACCAATTTGAATCTTTTGGGCAGCTTGGGCAAAGACAATAGCGATCGCATCATCTATTTCTGCCAATTCTGCCATTGAGATGGCAACGCCTGCACCAACTGCCAATATTTTTTCCCTGAGTTCGGCTGGATAGGGATATGTTGCCCCCGCTAGCAACTCAATTTTGAGATCCAATTCTGTACCAGAAATCTCTACCAACACAGCGTCTATGCCATCTACGGATGTGCCACTAATTAAACCGATAACGCGAGTAGGGACAGCAGCTTGTTCAGTCGGATGCATTGAGCAAGATTCTTTTGTTGATTGCAAGAGGTAGTCTAATTCATGTTACTACCCATGTCAAAAAAACTCAGGTGGCATCGTTGGCTGGCGAAACTGCCCATATTCTCAGAATCGATATGATAGAAAAGTAGATAAAACTTAAAAAATATTTATCGAATGGTGCTTCAATCATTTGGCTTGTCCAAGGTCAAAGACTCATTAACACAAAAAATCTTCTTGGGTAATGAACCCAATGCAGAGTTAATTGCAATTCTCACCGTTTATTTTGTCCAAGGAATTTTAGGGCTATCACGTCTAGCTGTTAGCTTTTTCCTTAAAGATGAACTGCTGCTGAGTCCTGTTGAGGTGTCGGCGTTATTGGGAATTGTCTTTCTACCTTGGATGATCAAGCCAGTGTTTGGTTTTATCTCTGATGGTTTGCCTATATTTGGCTATCGTCGCCGTCCCTACTTGATTTTATCCGGGATACTGGGAACTGCTTCTTGGGCGAGTCTGGCCACAATAGTTCATACTAGCTGGGCAGCAACCTTAGCGATCGCTCTGGGTTCTCTGTCTGTCGCCATGAGTGATGTCATAGTTGACTCGCTGGTTGTGGAACGAGTCAGAGGCGAATCCCAAGCAAAAGCGGGTTCACTACAATCTCTGTGTTGGGGTGCTTCTGCGATCGGAGGTTTAATAACAGCATATTTTAGTGGTCTGCTGCTCCAATACTTTACTACCCGTACCGTCTTTGCAATTACTGCCTTATTTCCTCTCATCGTCTCAGGTGTAGCTTGGTTAATTTCTGAGTCCCCCGTTAGCAAAAATGCTCAAGATAGTAATCAGACCAACTCTTTACCAATCAAACATCAACTGGGGCAGCTACGCCAAGCCATCAGCCAAAAAAGAATTTGGCTACCAACGCTGTTTGTCTTCATCTGGCAAGCTACCCCAAATGCTGACTCAGCCTTTTTCTACTTCTCTACCAACGAACTACACTTTGAACCCGAATTTTTGGGGCGCGTACACTTAGTGACAAGTTTCGCCTCTTTAGCAGGTGTTTGGATTTTTCAACGTTTCCTCAAAAGCATCCCTTTTCGCGTGATTTTTGCTTGGAGTACAGTCCTTTCGTCAGTTTTAGGAATGACGATGCTGTTGTTAGTAACTCACACAAACAGGCGGTTAGGTATAGATGACCACTGGTTTAGTTTGGGTGATAGCCTGATTCTCACTGTGATGGGGAAAATTGCCTTTATGCAAGTGATGGTTCTAGCTGCAAGGCTTTGTCCTTCTGGTGTGGAAGCAACATTATTTGCCTTGTTAATGTCGGTGTTTAATTCAGCATCAACGGTTTCCCATGCATTTGGGGCATTAATCACCTATTGGCTGGGGATCACCGCAACGAACTTTGAATCACTTTGGCTATTGGTGCTAATTACTAATCTCAGCACATTGTTACCTCTACCATTTATCAATTGGCTACCTGCTGCTGAAGAACAAACTGAGACATCGAAAGATGGGGAACAAGCGTTTATACCAGAGTTGATGTCTTAGTTGGTACTGAGAGAACCACAGTCGGAAAAATTCTTTTTAGCGGCTAAATCTTTTCGTGCAAAGTAACAATAAATAACAAAGTATATGCATTTTAAAAGTCAGGAGAGCTTAGTTGCAGAAAAATCCTACACTCGTGAAGATTGGCAAGGAGGATATCAATCTCTTACCCAAGAGTTTGATTATTGGATTGATGATATAGAAGGGCAAATTCCCATAGAGTTACAAGGTACGCTGTTTAGAAATGGCCCCGGTTTGCTGGATGTGAATGACCAACCTCTTCATCACCCATTTGATGGGGATGGGATGATTAGCAAAATTACCTTTACCAATGGTCGTGCCCATTTTCGCAACCGCTTTGTCGGCACAACTGGCTATTTGGCAGAGCAAAAGGCGGGAAAAATTCTCTATCGCGGTACTTTTGGTACTCAAAAACCTGGCGGTTGGCTAGCGAATATTTTTGACTTCAACCTTAAAAATATTGCCAATACAAATGTCATATATTGGGGCGGTAAACTGCTAGCACTGTGGGAAGCGGCTGAAGCATATCGCCTCGATCCTCATACTCTAGAAACATTAGGGAATGAATATTTTAATGGTGCTTTGTCAGCAGGTGAAGCTTTCGCTGCACATCCCCGTGTGGAAAAGACTTGTGATCAAGATGGGGGCGCACCTTGCTTGGTAAACTTCTCAATTAAGCCAGGATTATCTACCACAATTACTATTTTTGAGCTAAACCCAGCAGGTGAAATTGTCAGACAGCACGCTCATAGTGTTCCTGGTTTCTGTTTCATTCACGATTTTGTTATTACTCCTAATTACTGCATCTTCTTTCAAAATCCTGTCACCTTCAATCCCATACCTTTCGCTTTGGGAATACGCGCAGCAGGAGAATGTATCAAATTTCAGCCACATCAGCCAACTCAAATTCTAGTTATTCCCCGCTTCCCCAAAGAAGGGCAACTCGAGATAAAATTTCTGGAAACTCACTCTGGTTTTGTCTTCCACCATGTTAATGCTTTTGAGGTAGAAGAGGAAGTTTTGATTGACTCCATTTGTTACCAACATTTACCAGAAGTGGAACCAGAAAGCGATTTTCGACAAACTGATTTTGAGGCACTTTCACCTGGGCAACTGTGGCGATTTTATCTGAATCTAAAGGATGGGACAGTCCGGCGGGAATTGATTGAGAGCCGATGTTGTGAATTTCCCAGCATACATCCGGCGAATGTGGGGCACTCTTATCGATATCTATATATAGGTGCGGCTCATGCGGAGAGTGGTAATGCTCCCTTACAAGCATTGCTGAAAATTGATTTAGAGTCTGGAGAAAGACAACTTTGGAGTGCTGCACCCCGTGGTTTTGTCGGTGAACCGATTTTTGTCCCGCGCCCAGGTTCGGAAAAGGAAGATGATGGTTGGGTATTAGCTTTAGTTTATGATGCTGCCCATCACCGCTCAGATTTGGTAATTTTAGATGCTAGTGATTTATCTAAGGGAGTAATTGCACGGCTACATCTTAAGCATCATATCCCCTATGGTCTGCATGGAAGCTTTACTTCTGAGGTTTTTGGGGAAATTTGATCTCTTATTCGGGTGAAACCATTTTTTCGCTGGCAATGATTGACGCTTTACCCATCAATACGGTTCAGTAAAGCTAAAACTATTTATCAAATTCAATTTTTTTAACGTAGACGCGGAGCGGCTTGCCGCAGGCTACCGCAGAGGCGCAGAGTAAACAGAGAGAAGAGAAAAATACTTAACCCAAGCGTATTGCTTTACTCATGTCAAATCCCCAATCCCAATTTACTGATTTTGCTGGCGATTAAAATCTTGCAAGTCAAGAGCATAATTCAATCGGAGAACATTGACCCCAGGCTCACCAAAAGTCCATAAAAATCTGCCATCAGTATACTTATTAATTAAAGGTAGGATCTCATCTTCTTTTACTCCCCGCGCACCAGCAATTCGCGTCAATTGTTGCCGTGCTGCTCTCAAGGAAATATGCGGATCTAAACCGGAAGCAGAAGTATAAATTATATCGGCGATCGGTTGAAGATTTTCGTCTCGCAATTCATTTGCCTGTTCTAAAATCCGCTTTAGTAGCTCTGGATTGCTAGCAGCGAGATTGCTGGCTCCAGATATGCCAGTTGGCTTGGCTTTTTTCCCTTGGCTATATCTAACAGTGCTGGTACGAGGATGGAAATATTGCTCAGATGTGAACAGCTGACCAATCAAAGCCGAACCAATTGGTTGATTATTTAGATTCAGCATGATGCTGCCGTTAGCTTGATAGGGTAAAAACACTTGACCCACTACAAGGATTATCAAAGGATAGATAATTGCAGTCAACAACCAAAGCATTAGAGTTATGAAAATTGCTCTGATGGTTTCTCGAATAATAGCCATAATAAATTTTCCAATTGCTCCTATAATTTAATCTTTAATTATTTAATTTTTAATTGTTTTTCCCACTCAGCAGGACGTTTCAGGGCGCTGTTAGCAACAGCATAAACAACTAACTGGGGCAGTTACCACATTCAAACACAGCAAGATAAAAATAGCGAGTGGTAGTTGTTGTTTATGCCATTGCGACCAAACAAAGGGCATGGCCGAAGTAGTGCTAAGTGAAAACGATGTTTATTCATATTCTTGTTGTTACCTCTCTCAACAGGTAAAAGTAAAAATGTTAATTATTTTACCTTGGTCAAGATGCCATCGTTTCCCAGCGTCTCTACTTTTACTGTCGTTAAGCCAAACCCACAACTGTAATCAGTATATCTATCAACTTAATGGCAATAAACGGCGCAATCACCCCACCTAAGCCATAAATTAAAATATTACGTTGGAGTAGCTGATTAGCTGTTAGCGGTCTAAACCGTATACCTTTCAATGCCAAAGGAATCAAAGCGGGAATAATTAAAGCATTATAAATCAGCGCTGATAGCACAGCAGATTTAGAGCTAGTTAAATTCATAATATTCAAGCTTTGCAGGTTAGCAGCGACAAATATCACTGGGATAATTGCAAAGTATTTAGCAATATCATTAGCGATGGAAAATGTTGTTAATGCCCCGCGAGTAATCAACAATTGTTTACCAATGCTAATGATATCGATCAGCTTTGTGGGATCGGAGTCTAAATCAACCATGTTGGCAGCTTCTTTTGCAGCTTGCGTTCCTGTATTCATCGCAACGCTGACATTGGCTTGGGCTAATGCGAGAGCATCATTAGTTCCATCTCCAGTCATGGCAACTAGTTTGCCTGCTGCTTGTTCCTTTTTGATGACGTTGATTTTATCTTCTGGTGTAGCTTCGGCAATGAAGTCATCAACGCCTGCTTCTTGGGCAATAACAGAAGTTGTAATTCGATTGTCTCCAGTTAGCATGATGGTACGCACTCCCATCCGTCGCAGTTGCTCAAAGCGATCGCGGATACCAGGTTTAACTATATCTTTGAGATAAACAATCCCATAGATTTCGTTATCTAGGCTGACTGCTAAGGGTGTACCTCCCAGGCGAGAAACTTGTTCGTACACAGCATCTAATTCTGGTGTATCGCGTCCGTTACGGGAACGAACAAATGCTTCAATGGCTTCTACTGCTCCCTTTCTAGCCTCATACCCACCAGGTAAGTTAGTACCACTCATTCGTGTTTCGGCAGAAAAATCAACTCCTTCTGCTTGGTTGAAGTCAAAATCAAACCTTGCGCCTAACTTTTCTGCCAATCGGATAATGGATTTACCTTCTGGTGTATTGTCAAAGACACTGGCTGCCCAGGCAACATTAGCAATTTCTGACATTGAATGACCGTTGATGGGAATCAATTCTTCCGCCAAACGGTTGCCGAGGGTAATTGTACCTGTCTTGTCGAGAACTAAAGTGTTGACATCACCACAGGCTTCGACTGCTCGTCCTGAGGTAGCAATAACGTTAAATTGGGCAACTCGATCCATCCCAGCAATGCCGATGGTACTTAGTAAGCCGCCAATGGTTGTAGGAATTAATGCCACTAATAGAGCAATCAAAATTGGGATGCTGACTGGACTGTTGACATAATAGGCAAGTGCGGGCAGAGTTACCACGACTAACAAAAACACTAAGCTGAGAACTGCCAACAATACTGTCAGGGCAATTTCATTGGGTGTTTTACTGCGTTCTGCCCCTTCTAGCAAGGCAATCATCCGGTCAATAAAGCCTTTGCCGGGGTCATTAGTGATGTGGATAATTAATTCATCTGAGATAATCCGCGTCCCACCAGTAACGGAACTAGCAACGTCGGAGCCTGATTCTTTTAATACTGGTGCGGATTCCCCAGTAATTGCCGATTCATCCACCGAGGCGACACCCATGATTACTTCACCATCGGCGGGGATGATATCGCCAGCAACAACGTAGATGGTATCGCCCTGTTTGAGGCTAGTGGATGAAACTTCACTCAGTGTGCCATCGGCAGCAAGTTTTTTGGCGATCATCTCTGATTTGGTTGCTCGCAAGGCATCGGCTTGAGCTTTACCCCGTCCTTCTGCCATTGCTTCGGCAAAATTGGCGAACCAAACTGTAAAGAATAAAATCCCCGACAATAAACCGTTGAAAAGTTGCGGGTTCTTTTGGAGGGTTGGCCCAAATAGGTTGGGATCAATTGTTAGCAATAGGAGAATGATTGTCCCCACCCAAACCACAAACATTACTGGATTTTTGATTGCATACTTAGGGGTTAGCTTGACAAAAGCATCTCTAATTGCCCTTAAGTACAGCCATTTATTACTTGCCCTGGCCTTTTTACGTACTTGGCGGCGATCGCCAGAACGAAAATTTGGGCGTCTAGCTTTGGAGTTAGTTGCCACTGAATTCATAAATATAGTTAGGAATGAGAAGTTAGGAGTTAAGAGTTATTAAGCAATACGCTTGGTTAAGCATTTTTGTTAGCGATTTTAGACCTGTAAAGACGTGTTAGCGCAACGGGACGTTACCGTAGTAGCGCGAACTCAGTCAGGTCAAATTTTGCAGGATTTTGGGCTTAACTGGATTGTATTGAGTTATTAGGAACTTCTAATATAAAAATATCCAACCTGTAGGGTGTGTTAGTAACGCAACCTACAAAACCAGATAGTTTATTTATTTTTTAGTATTCTCTTAATTCCAAACTTATAACTCATAACTAATAACTCATAAATTTTCTAACTGCCAGATGCTAGCTTTAAACCCTCAGCTATGGGGCCTAAAGCCAGAACGGGAAAGAAAGTCAATACTCCCAAAAGCAGTGTCACTCCAGCCGTGATAGTAGTAAATACCAAAGAATCAGTTCTCAGAGTACCAGGAGTTTCTTGTACTTTTTGTTTGCGAGACATACCGTCAGCTAACAGCAGAATGGCAATTATCGGAATGTAGCGTCCTCCGATTAAGCTAAATATTGTACTCAAGTTCCACCACAGGGTGTTATCCCTTAACCCCTCTAAGCCGGAGCCATTATTTGCTGCTGCTGAGGCGTATTCATAAACTACTTGAGAAATACCGTGATAGCCAAAGTTGCTAATTCCAGATAAGGAGATGGGATAAGCTAAGGCGATCGCACTAGGAATTAAAATTAGAATTGGGTGAATCAATAGCACCACGCTGGCAAGGACGATTTCTCGCTTTTCAATTTTGCGTCCTAAGAACTCTGGGGTGCGTCCTGCCATTAGTCCAGTTAGGAACACTGTGAGAATTAAGTAAATAAATAAGTAAGCTGTTCCAGTTCCTTGACCACCCCAGATAGCCTGGATAAATAAGTTAAAGAGAGTCGAAAATATTCCTTGTGGCATCAAAGAATCGTGCATCCCGTTCACAGCACCAGACATAGTAGCAGTAGTCATCACTGCCCAAAATGCCGTTTGTGCCCAGCCAAATCGAACTTCCTTACCCTCTAAATTGGGTTGTTCTAATCCAAAGGCGTTATTAACCAGGGGATTACCTTGCAGTTCTCCCACGGCTGTTACTCCCACCAGAACTACAAAAATCACAAACACCATCCAAAAAAGTAGCCAAGCTTGTTTGATGTTGTTGGCAAATATACCGTAGGTATAAATCAAGGCTGCTGGGATCGAAATCATGGCGATCATTTCTATCAAGTTAGAAGCGCCATTGGGGTTTTCAAAGGGATGTGCTGAGTTTACGCCAAAAAAGCCACCGCCATTTTCGCCCAAAAGTTTGATCATTTCAAATGATGCTACCGGGCCTCTAGCAAGATATTGCGTCCCGCCTTCTAAGGTTCTCACATCTAGAGTCTGATCTAATGTTTGTGGTACACCTGTTATGAGCAGAGCGATCGCGCCAATAACCGAAATCGGCAGCAATATTCGCGTAATTCCACGAACGAGGTCAACGTAAAAGTTACCCAGTCTTCTACCTGTCAAGCCGCGAATAAAAGCAATTCCCACAGATAAACCAGTGGCTGCGGAGGTGAACATCAAAAAGCCTAAAGCTGCTACCTGGCTAAAATAGCTTAAGGTTGTCTCACCAGCATAGTGTTGTTGATCAGTATTAGTTACAAATGAAATCGTTGTGTGCAGCAATACATCCCATCTGGGCGCACCAAAGCCGTTAGGATTCCAGGGTAAGAGTCTCTGAAAATATATTAATAAATATACTGAAATACCCATGAGGATGTTGCTAAACAGTACAGCCCGGATATACTGCCAACCCGTCATATCATCCTTCCTGCGAACACCCGCTAGTACGAACATACTTCGCTCTATGGGGTTCATTAAAAAATCAAGCAGTGTTCTTTCTCCCAAGAAGACACGCGCTATGTATTTTCCTAATAGGGGAGTGATTGCTATGACAATACACAGCGTTAAGCCAATTTGCAAAAAACCTTGTCCCATATATTTCGCGCTAAATTAAATTTAAGTGTTAGCAAGCCAATTCTTAGAAATAACAGATTATCCGTAGGAATATTTGATTGTTTACCTCTACGGGGAAGCCACGCATAGCGAGCGTCTCGTAGAGAGCGTCTTGATTCTGAATTCTTCTTTAATACTATTTTCCAAATACTTGTTAAAGTTTTTGTTAAGAATATTTAATTTTTACTCTTAATTTATTTATCTCACTAGTTAGGATTATTTGTTTATACAATACATTTTTCAAGTTTGCTACTATGAACTACCCCGCCCATCTAAGGCGTGTCATCAATTGAGTTAAATGACAAAAGCAGCCAGATAATTTCACCTAAAAAGTTTACAGCGCGTTTGTCGTAGCGCCCGCATAGCCCTCTTGCTCAGGCAGCAGGTTTTTGATTTTCTCGCACTGGTCATCTCGTAGTGCATATCGATGCGTCATCGTTGCCAAGGGAACGCTTCTCTACGAGACGCTCCGCGAACACTCGCAATGACGGAACATCTTATATTTATTTACGCCTATTTCCTTATCTGGTTTAGTTTCTGTGCGATCGCATTGGTGAACTACATATATAAATCATGGTTTGCGCTGATGAAGCGATGCCTTCGGCGAGCTTCGCTAACGCAGTTTCCAACTAGAAGGCAAAATTCACTGGTTGGAAATGCTCAACAGTGATGTTCAATTGGTAGAAAGTAGTGGTGTCAGCTTAAGAGTAAAGGAATTGCAAAATATGTGGCACGTCCCAAAGAATATGGACGTTCTCACAGAAGGCATAGTAACTTTTATATCGGTCTTTATGCACAGAACTGGGTTAATTTCATTGATGATTGTTGGAGTTTAGTTCAAGATTTAATGCGATTAAGTCGCCATAAACTAGAGAATTATTTACAAGGGATGAGAGCTATGAAGCTTATACAGTCAGCTTTATAGGCTTCATGTCGCTCCTTCAGTCTGTCAACACAGACAAATAATTTGGCAATCGACAGATGTCTCACCGAAAACATCAAATTCCATGACTTTTACCAATTACCCAATTACGCCGGAAAAACCGGGCTAAAGCTGATTCTTCTAAAGATAAATAAATTGGGCGTCCGTGGGGACAGGTGCGAGGGTTGCGAGTGCGTTGCCAATTATCTAAAAGTGTCTGCATTTCTTGTTGATTCATCGGTGTACCATTACGAATGGCACTGCGACAGGCGACAGCTACTTGGGCTGTTTGTAAATCGCCTCCCCAACTAAGTTCTAAAATTGCTTCTGCACAGTCTTCTCGCTGTTGCAAAGGTGGCGGGTATGTTTCGCACTGTCCCAAAGTTGTTCGCCAAAGGGTTCTATTTCTAAACCGATGCGTTGCAATTGCGATACTTGCGCTGGTGACAATTGATAAAGAATGATTGGCGGTTCGACGGGGACAAGTTGCCAATTATCACACAATTGCTCATATAAAACTCGCTCATGGGCAATGTGCTGTTCCACTAGCCACATACCACTTGGATGTTCTGCCACAATATAGGTGTTGCTGACTTGAGCGACAGCTTTTAAGGAATTAGGATTTTTGCGATCTTCCTTGGGATTTTGAGGATTGAAATTGTAGCCGCCTTTGGCTTCTGCGGCTTTGAGTAATTTACTAACTCGTGTTGTATGGACAGCTTCTTTAAGATTGTTAGAAGAGATGCTGAGTGCTTGGTTAATTGCTTGGGTAATTTGCTCTTGCCAATAGATGATTTC
The DNA here is from genome assembly GCF_023734775.1 of Nostoc cf. commune SO-36. Classification (NCBI taxonomy): domain Bacteria; kingdom Bacillati; phylum Cyanobacteriota; class Cyanophyceae; order Nostocales; family Nostocaceae; genus Nostoc; species Nostoc commune. Next base: position 5,493,478 of record NZ_AP025732.1, read on the forward strand.
GTTGAGATAAATTTCTGTTTTTGCTGGATTGCGATTCCAGTTAATTTGATCGGGGGAAATGGCAAGATGTAAGAAACAAATTGGATAGCGATCGCGTGGTAATGTTTTGTGAAATGCTGATAATATTGTTTGCTCTAATTCTGGTGTTTTAACCATCCTGCCGTTAATGGCTACACGTACCCAATCTGGACGATGACGGTGAGTGCGATCGGGTAATCCTACCACTAAATTTAGTGAGGAGTGAAGAGAGACGCGATTAATTGTGTCTGTACAAGAGTTGGCAGGGTTGGGTATTTCGAGTTTGACTTCTTGCAAGTCACCTTGTCGTACTTGCGTTAAAATCTGCGGTATTAATTGTCCAGTTGTTGCGGCGGGAGAAATGGTGAACCATTGACGGTCATTTTGGCAAACTTGCCAGGTGACCTGGGGATGACACAGGGCGATTTGGTGAATTGTCGCTTGCACCGCTTTCATTTGCTGTGCTGCTGTGGGTAATCCCTGACGACGAGATGAGCAATTACCGAAAAGATGAGAAACTGTCACCACTGTACCAGGTGCGATCGCAGTTACTTCAACTTGCACAACTTTCCCGCCATCGCCATAGCTAATCCGCCATCCTAATTTTCCACCCACAGGACTCGACTCAAAATTTCTAAATCTGCCAGAGTCGTCAAACTATGCAAAGCTTCACCACGAAACCCCAAACTGTTAATTTTCCATAAATCGGCACTAGAGCGAATTTTACTCGTGCTGTGGGCTGTGGCTGCTTGCTGCAAATCATCTAGGTTCATTCCACAACCATTATCTGCGACACGAATTCGCCATTGCTGCGGCCATAGAGAAACCACAATTCGTGTTGCACCTGCGTCTAGGGAATTTTCTACCAATTCCCGCACCACGGAGGCTAAAGAGTCGATTACCTCACCAGCTGTAATAAGATATACGACTTCTGTTGGTAGAGCTTGAATAGTAGATGCCATAAATTATAGTTTATAGCTTCTGAGGCAGAGGAAAGAAATCAATTAAAACAATTCGCAATTCGCTTTTTCGCCCATTCGCAATTACGTTTTGTGACGGGGATTTAGACCCCGACACAAAACGGGCTGCCTGTCTTGCTGGGGACTTAAACCCCCAAAGTTTGTTAATTACTATCCCTTGTTGCCAAAACTTTAGGTGGTTCAGGTTTGAGTAAACCGTTCAACAGGGATGCGGGACGTTGGCTGTAAGGCCAAGCAAAAGCATGACGGAAAGCTGCATCCTGACAAGCTTGTAGTTGTGCAAAATTAATAATGTCGTAAGTCAAGAGATTCTCATACTCAAATGGCAGACGCACATTGTGCAACCCAGCATTGTCAGTACAGATAGCGATATCTACCCCAGCATCAAGACAACGGTCAAAAACTAATTTTAGTTGACGTATATCCTGCAAAGTACCAGTTTTCAGGTAAGTTGTCGGACAAACCTCTAAACACTGTCCGCGTCGAGCTACATCATTAAGTAACTCTGGATATAGTAGGGGAATTTGGATGCCGTGACCGATCGCATGAGATAGGGTAAGAGTTCGGGGTAACAGCCAGCAGTAGTTTCATATAGATGTCCGGTGGTGTTAACGCCCTGCGATCGCGCATAATCATATAGGTTAATCCATTCTTCTAAGCGATCGGCGTAATAACTATCACCCCCCGCTACATCCACTGCACAGACATACTGTTTATTTTGCGCCGCCAAATCAACAATTGCTTTGTTCACCTCATAAGGTAAACGCGTGTGCATACAGAGAATTTGGCTAGTAACAATCGGATATTCTGGCTGGTGGCTGGCAAGTCCTACTACTTGCACAATTTCTGCCATCTTGTCAATTCTTTCAGATTGACTCAGATGCTCAGGCGTCCGCAAATAGGGAGTGTAGCGCAGTTCCAGATAAGCCAAATTTTCAAATATGTAAGCACCCCGCACCAAACGATAAATAAAGTAAGGCAAAGTGTCCACAGTTTGCACACTTTCTACTAAAGTGTGTAATTCTAGATACTCATCTAAAGTATTACGTGGGCGAGTATAAAAATCTTCAAATTGTGAATAGTCAGCAAAGCGAGAAATCAACTCCGAAGAATGTCGCCTCAAAATATCGCCATAAACACTCGTGGTACGACCGAGCCGCCCAGATGTCTATGTAATTCAGCATATAAAGCCATAGTGGTATTTTTATGTAAAAATTTCATCAATTGTAACAAAAACATAGAGAGAAAAAATTTCCACTCGAAAAAATTTAGCTCCAGAGAAATCGGAGCGGAGGCTTGCCACCATCTGAATTGTTCAAATGAGGCTTCCCGTCTACAGACTGCGATAAGGTAGTCGATTTTATCCTTATTTTCGGAAAAATCCAGCATTTATATAGTTTTTTGAGCATAAATAAAACTTGACATTAACAAGATTAAATTGATACGATTAAGACTTTAATTTTTCTCACATTTAAACCTTAGCCATCCAATAAACTCGGATGCCATTAATGCTATCAGGACGTTACGCGATCGCGACGAACAATATTGCACATTCTAGATTTATAAACTAGCGTGATATCATGATAGGGTAGGTTGCGAAACCCATTTCCTTTACAGGGATTAAAACCCTTGAAACTTACTAAATCCCTATTTGGGATTGAAATTAAGACCATGTTAAAAACCACAAACCTGAAAAATATCTCCAAAAAATTCGCTATAGCCAGAAATCGCGCTTCTTTTAAAGAAAATGAAGCAATGAGAGCTATTGCATATAGCATGGATTTACTATTACCTGGTTTGTATATATGGCTATTTGGTTTTAATTTTCGCATTGGTGGGAACGTACCAGATGATGTTCCTTATAAATATCCCGGTAAAATCCATAGTAATACTGGAATTGCGTTAGTATTACCAGGATATAAAGTTTTGACGACTTACCAGGGTAGCTATGACCCTAAACAGACATCAAATACAGGGGCTAGCACCTTTTAATTGTACGGTTCTCGACTCAAATAGTTTTGAAACCTTAATGACTCAGGCAGGATATTCAATCTCAGGTAGCGCACCTGCACAGTCTAATAGAATAAAAGTATGGTGGATTCATAACGAATACCTAAGAGTGGAGTCCGTATATAGTCCAGATAAAAGAATAGTGATAACGGCGTATCATATTAACTAAGTATATTTTATTTCTACTAACCAATTTCCAACATGAGCAAAAAGTTTTAGTTGATAAAATTTTTTGTTGTCTATAATACTTTCACACCAAAATCAATTAGCCATCTCCTGCAACTGATTCCAGTTCTGGAGACAGCAAATGTGTGTCTCTGAATGTTGAGGCAGGCAAATACACTGTAAATTGAGTCCCTCTGTCAATCTGACTATAAACATTGACAAAACCACTGTGATTCTTAATAATAGCCAACGCTGTGGAAAGTCCTAAACCTGTACCTTTTCCTACTTCTTTGGTGGTGAAAAATGGTTCAAAAATCCGTTGCTGGACTTCTGAAGACATCCCCATACCAGTATCCGTCACCACGATCGCAATATAAGAACCCACTTTAGCATCAATATTTATTTGGGCAGAATGTTCACCAATCACTAGATTTTCCGCCACTATTCTTAAAATGCCACCATTGGGCATGGCATCACGGGCATTAACTACTAAATTTATCAGCACCTGATGTAGTTGCGTTGCGTCTCCACGCACATACCACAGATTTTTGGGGATGTCTGTTTGACAAATGATGGATTTGGGGAATGTTTGATCGATAATTTGCTCAATTTCTGCCATCAATGGCTGAATTTGGACAATTGTCTGTTTCCCTTCGATGCCCCGTGCAAAAGATAACACTTGTTTGAGCAGATTAGCGCCACGTTTAACATTATTTTCTAAAGTTTGCAGTATTTGTTGACTCTGTGAATCGGGCAATTTCTTCTGCAACAGTTGAACTGACATTAAAATTGGGGATAGTATATTGTTCAGGTCATGGACGATACCGCCAGCTAGCGTACCGATACTCTCTAAACGTTGCGATCGCAGAAGTTGAGCTTCCAGTTGTTTCTGCTGCGTAATCTCGGTATTCACACTCAAAATGGATTTGGGTTGACCATTATCATCTCGGATCAGTATCCACCGACTTTCAACGATAATTACTTTACCTTCCTTTGTCAGTTGATGCAACTCACCCCGCCACTCACCCGTATTCATTACTCTCAAGTAAGCATCTTCTAGCTGTGAGGAAATGTCTTTATACAAAAGTTGCAAAACATTCTTACCCACAACTTCTTCAGTTTTCCAGCCGTACAATCGTTCAGCACCTTGATTCCAAAACAAGATTTGGTTGTGGATATTTCGCACCAAAATCGCATCACTTGATACATCCAGCAGCAACCCTTGTTCACGGATTTTCTGTTCTGCCTGTTTTTGCTGGGTTATATCTCGCATCAGTGCCAAATGGATGAAGGTGCCATCAGCTTCGTTACGCAGTGGTACAGCATGAGTTTCTACGTAGCGACGAGTGCCTTTGAATGCCACGATTTCAAACTCTAAAGTCCCCTTATTACCTTGGCAGACACTTTTATGCAAGTCGGCAAAGGCTGCTCTATACTCTGGTACAATTACGGCATTAATTGGTTTACCAATTAATACATCGGCACTTTCCACTTCCATCATTGCCAGCCCTTCTGCATTAATTTCTAAAAGGGTTCCATCCCCGGCAATTAACTGGATACATTCTGGTTCTGCATCTATTATGGCTCGTAAACGGTTTTCGCTTGGCGTAGGGCCAGTTCCGTCTGCTGAAGTTGCCTTATATAATGCCACAACAAATCATACAGCAGCGCCACCAGCACCAAATCCACAATAGCGGCGATAAAAAACGTAACTATTGCCTTTTGGGAACTAGCTTGTGACTGCTGCATTCCCTGCTGTAATAAGTTTTGCTCTGCCTTTAAAGAGTCGTCAATCAGCTGTTGAATTTCTTTACTGATTTGCTTGTCTTTATAAGATAAGATTAGCTGCTGAACTACTTCTAATCCCTGGTTTTGTCTAAGGTAAACTTCTTGTTGCAGAATGTTGAGTCTATCGGTAATTTTCGGCTTCAGCAACGAAATCCACTGCTGCTTTTGATGGTTCTTAGCAGTTAATTTGCTAAGTATCTGAATATTGCTATTAGTTTGTTGATCAGCTGCAATATAGGTTTGTAAATCATCTGCATCTGCTGTAATTAGGTAATTGCGTTGTGCAGTCTCAGTATCTTTGAGTGCTGATTTGATACTTTCGAGTTGAGTAATCACTTTATATGAGTCTGTTACCCACTGCTGATTGTTAATCAGCTTGACAGTGTTGCTATATGAAACTACGGCATTAGTAAATATAATTGCCAAAACTAGGATGAATATTGCTTTCAGCTTTGGACTCGATACCATTTTTTGCTCATGCGATCGCCCTTCTTGCCGCAGATGCCCTCCATCAGTTAAGATTAGGGATTAAAAATGAATACTGAAAATATTTTAAGGTTTTTGATGGCACGGGTAACAAAATACAATCTGTTAAAGTTGTAAATAACGGGATTTTGGTGATGACAATTTATACATAAGAGTTACAAATAAATCCGCTAATTTTTAATATAAATTCATTTTTAACAGTAATGTATCTAATGCAGTTCGGCTCAGATAATTTGCCTATCTATAATATTTGTAGATAGGTTGCAATGCAACAGATTTTGTTTGCAATTTTAATTAAGCCGGCTCTTACGTTCTTTTTATGGTGATTGACGATTTATCGTGACAGAACCCTTACTAGGCAAGGATTATAAAGGATCATGGAATTATTCTGAATAAAATCCTTATAGGATAAGGCTTTCAACGATCTTGAACCGTATTCTCCATAAAAATAACCGAAGAACCATTAAGCCTACACTAAGGCTAAATCAAAAACAAAACCAGATAGTATATCTTCTCCAGGCAAGCTAGAGGGTAACTCTAGTACTTCTTTTGGTTGCCCTTATCTATAAATTTTGACGTGACGTGTTTTTGATCAATTAACGCGAAACAGCTTCTAGAGATTGTCTCGTTCCTAGTCTCTGGCTACTTTAAGCATTGTTACTGTGGTGGACTAAGCTGTCGCGCATTTAATTTGCACAACTAGGGCGGGCAAGATGCCCACCCCACAAGAGATTCATTTTTTTGAGGATGCAAATTAAAAGATTTTTAGCTTAGTTAAAAAAATATCCTATTTTAGAGGGGCAACGTCATTGCGTCCCTAAAAATCTACAAATAATTTGAGATAGTTTATTTTTTGCACCCATGCACAGCTAGCTGTGCTAAGGGACTAAATTGTTTTAATTAAAAAAAAGCTTGACATGAATCACTCAATATGTTAACAATAGTAGTTTGTGGAAACTTTACTTCTTAATATAAACTCTTGGCTAACGTCATTGTCATAGGTGCCCAATGGGGCGATGAAGGAAAAGGTAAAATAACTGACTTACTCAGCCGTTCAGCGGATGTTGTGGTGCGTTATCAAGGGGGTGTCAATGCTGGACACACGATTGTAGTCAAAGGTCAGACCTTTAAACTGCACTTGATTCCCTCTGGTATCTTGTATCCAAATACCGATTGCATTATCGGCTGTGGAACAGTCATCGATCCACAGATTTTGATCGCAGAACTCGACCAACTAAAAGAATTAAATATTTCCACTGACCACCTGCTGATATCTGAGACAGCCCACGTAACCATGCCTTATCATCGGTTGATTGACCAGGCATCTGAAGAGCGACGGGGAAGCCATAAGATCGGCACAACGGGTCGGGGCATTGGGCCGACTTATGCTGACAAATCTGAACGTACAGGGATTCGGGTTTTAGACTTGATGGATCCTGATGGGCTACGTGAGCAGTTGGAGTGGACGATTAATTATAAAAACGTCATTTTAGAAAAGCTTTACAACTTGCCGCCTCTAGATCCACAAGAGGTGATTGAACAGTATTTGGGGTATGCAGAACGCTTGCGGCCTCACGTTGTTGATACATCATTGAAAATATCCGATGCCATTCAGCGACGGCGCAATATTTTGTTTGAAGGCGCACAAGGTACGCTTTTAGACTTAGATCATGGAACTTATCCTTATGTCACCTCCTCTAATCCTGTGGCAGGGGGGGCTTGCGTTGGTACAGGGGTAGGGCCGACAATGATTGACCGGGTAATTGGAGTGTCGAAAGCCTATACGACACGGGTGGGAGAAGGGCCATTTCCTACGGAATTACATGGAGAGTTGGGAGAATTATTGTGCGATCGCGGTGCTGAATTTGGCACAACCACCGGACGCAAACGGCGCTGTGGCTGGTTTGATGCTGTCATTGGTCGCTATGCCGTGCGGATTAATGGCATGGATTGTATGGCACTCACTAAACTAGATGTTCTTGATGAATTAGAGGAAATCCAAGTTTGTGTTGCATACAACATAGATGGCGAGCGCAGCGAACACTTCCCTACCAGTTCCCGTAAATTTGCTAGATGTCGCCCCATCTACAAAACCTTACCAGGATGGAAAGTGTCAACAACTCATTGCCGTACTCTAGAAGACTTGCCACAGCAAGCACTGGACTACGTAAAATTCTTAGCCGGATTGATGGAAGTCCCGATTGCGATCGTCTCGCTAGGAGCCAGCCGCGATCAAACCATAATCGTAGAAGACCCCATCCACGGCCCCAAACGCGCTTTATTGCACCCTGATGGCACACCTGCAAGCTTGCTAAGTGCGTAAATTGGTTATTAGTTAGTTGCTAATGACTAATGACAAATGACAAAGGATAAATGACAAAGGATAACTTTTATGGCTATTACAGTCGAATCTCAAAAACGTCCAGAAGGCAGCAAGCCAAGAGCTTTGCGCCGTGCTGGATTGATACCTGCCAATTTGTATGGTCATAAGGGTACAGAATCCATTTCTTTGACCATTGAAGCTAAAACTGTTGAGCGTTTGCTCAAAAGAGCTTCCGTTAACAACACCTTGATTGAGTTGAATATTGCTGATGCACCTTGGCGCGGCAAAACCTTGCTGCGGGAACTTCAAATCCATCCAGCCAAAGGTACGCCTTACCACCTCAGCTTTTTCGCGGTTGCTGGACATGGGGACACCACTGTAGGAGTACGGCTGCGTTTTGTGGGCACTGCTATTGGTGTTAAACAAGAGGGTGGTGTGTTAGACACCGTAATCTCTGAATTGCAAGTGAGTTGTGCGCCAGAAAACATCCCAGATGTAATCGAAATCGATGTCTCTAACCTGCAAATTGGAGACAGCTTGAGTATTAGTGATATACCCTTTCCTGAAGGTGTAACACCTCTAGCTGAATCAGAGCGACTTGTTGTGAGCGTTTTGCCACCACAAATTAGCGCTGAAGATGCTGGGACAGAAACTGAAACTGAAGCAGCTTCTTAAGCTAGGTAAACTGTGTAATAATTTTTGATGACACCAGGGGGGAACTCCTGGTTTTTTTGTATTTGAACCCCAGAGGCGCAGAGAGCGCAGAGGACAGAGATGACAGAAGCGACTCTTCCAGCTTTTATTGAGCAAATGTTGCAACCTGGATTTTATCCCCATCCGGTAACAGAACCTATTCAACTCATTCAAACCCACATTTCTTATGTGTTGCTGACTGGGGATTACGCCTATAAACTAAAAAAACCGATGAATTTTGGTTTTTTAGACTTTTCCACCTTAGAGAAGCGACAACATTTTTCTCAGGAAGAGTTGCGGTTAAATCAACGGGGTGCTGGTGAACTATATTTAGAAGTTTTGCCCATAACTTTAGTAGGAGAGCAATACCAGTTAGGGGGAACTGATGAACCTGTAGAATATGCACTAAAGATGCGTCAGTTTCCGCAAGAGTCGCTATTAAGTACACTGTTTGAACAGGGCAAGTTGAACGAGACACACCTAGAGGAGTTGGGACGGGTGGTGGCTCAATATCATGCCGAAGCACAGACGAATGATTACATTCGTACTTTTGGTGAAGTCCCAAATGTTCGGGCTGCCTTTGATGAGAATTATCAGCAAACTGAGAAGTATGTTGGTGGCCCCCAGACGCAGGCACAGTTTATAGAAACAAAGCAATATACAGATAGCTTTTTTGCCGAACGTCCAGAATTGTTTGCTAGCAGAATTCACAACGAATATATTCGTGAATGTCACGGGGATTTACACCTGAGAAATATTGCCTTGTGGCACGATAAAATTTTGCTGTTCGATTGCATTGAGTTTAATGAGCCGTTTCGCTTTGTCGATGTGATGTACGATGTGGCGTTCACGGTGATGGATTTGGAAGCGCGGCAGCGTAAAGATTTGGGTAATGCGTTTTTAAATGCCTACATAGAGCAAACTGGAGACTGGGAAGGCTTACAGTTGCTGCCGTTGTATTTAAGTCGTCAGGCTTATGTCCGGGCAAAGGTAACTTCGTTTTTGCTAGATGATCCGAGTGTACCCGCAACTGTAAAAGAAGAAGCGACAAAAACTGCTGCTGACTATTACAAACAGGCTTGGGAATACACTAAACCAAACCAGGGACAACTAATTTTGATGTCCGGGTTGTCGGGTTCTGGCAAAAGTACCACAGCAAGGAATTTAGCGCGTCAACAGGGAGCGATTCACCTGCGTTCTGATGCAGTGCGGAAACATTTAGGGGGAATTCCCTTATGGGAAAAGGGTGGCGATGATTTATATACCCCTGAGATGACCGAAAAAACTTACTCATGGCTGTTGGAATTGGGAATTCTACTGGCTAGACAAGGTTTTTCGGTGATTTTAGATGCTAAATATGATAGACAGCAGTTACGGCAAGAAGCGATCGCACAAGCTACAAAGCACCAACTTCCTATTCAGATTATCCAATGCACAGCACCGCTTGAAGTTCTAAAAGAGCGTTTGAACAATCGCACTGGTGATATTGCTGATGCCACCGCCGATTTATTGGCCTCACAAATCAAACAAGCTGAACCTTTTACTGAAGAAGAACAACCTTACGTAAAGATTTTCGATACAACTCAAGCACAACAGGCACAATTAAGATAATTCGTAATTCGTAATTCGTAATTGAATCGAAAATACGAATTACGTTAGCGAGTCCGCGAGCGTCATTAGTAATTAGTTAAGAGCTTTTTCACTCTATGGCAGACAAAAAGAACGACTTTTTCAGTATTTCTCCCAGTTTCTTTTCTCAGCTGTTATTTGGGGCATTTTTAACATTTATATTAATAATGACCGGCTCCGCACCAGCCCTGAGCATCTTCTTAGGAATCATGGGCGGTTTCATTTTAAGCTGGATCGCGAACATAACCGATAATAGTCCCCAGGCTCCAGCTGTCGCCTCCTCTGATGGTGTGGATACAGGATTGAAATACTGGTTATTTTTCATGCTGGGCTTTGTATATTTGGGGTATCCAGCACCCATGAGTATTTTGCTTGGTGCAATAGGCGCTTTAGCTGGAGGCTGGATTACTGCTTGGTGGGGAAGTAAGGAAGAAACTAGAACTCAGTTGCAAGTTGAAGAGTCAGAAGAGGACGGAGTTGAATTAACAAATGAGAGGATCAACAAACGTCAAATAAGAAGAGCCGGTCGCCGTTACCGTCGCAGTGCTGGAAGTAGTTTCAATTTCAAGTTTTGGGAAAGGTAGGGATTAGGGACACCAACTTCTAGTATGTTTTTATATTTATCCAAGTTACTGCCACTATTTTTTTATCCACTAGGATTAGCCTGTGTAAGTTTGGTAGTTGCATTAGTAACTTTGAGGAAACGACCGAGGACTGCTGCGATCGCAATTGCTTTTGCCCTCACTTTATTGCTATTTTGCAGTAATGCTTGGATTGCTAAATCATTAGTGCGATCGCTTGAATGGCAATATCTTCCACCCGCTCAAATGCCAGTTGCAGAAGCGATTGTGGTTTTGGGTGGTGCAACTAAATCAGCTTTTCCCCCAAGAGCTACCGTCGATTTGAGTGAAGCAGGCGATCGCGTCATCTACGCTGCACAACTATATCGCCAAAAAAAAGCACCTATAATCATTCTCAGTGGTGGTCGCATTGATTGGCGTGGGAGTGGTTCACCAGAGTCGGCAGATATGGCAACAATCCTCACATCTATTGGTATTCCATCTGAGGCGATTGTCCAAGAACCTGATTCTCTCAATACTTATCAAAATGCTGTAAATGTCCGAAAAATTTTGTCATCTCGTGGCATTCGTCAGATATTATTAGTAACTTCGGCAATGCATATACCGCGATCGCTTCGGATTTTCCAGCGTCAAGGAATCAATGCCATTCCTGCACCTACTGACTTTCTTGTTAGTGAAGGTGAGTTGCAAGAACTCGGCAGCACTCCCAAAGCCGCTATACTGAATTTATTACCTGATACCGACAACTTGCACCAATTTACCATCGCTTTAAAAGAGTACATTGGTTCTTTTGTTTATCGCTTACGCGGTTGGCTCTAATAAAGTTAGGAGTTATCAGGTGTGGTAATTGCCTCAATTTCAAACTCTTAATGACTAATAACTAATGACTAATGACTAATGACTAATAACTAACTTTATGTCTAAAAACTTACCTTATATTGTTCCATCCCCTCAACCCCAAGTTGAGGAAGCTTTTGCAGCTTACCAAACAACCCATCAGTTTTACCACGAAGTTCACTCACGGTCAGAGTTTCAGCGTTATTGTGAATGGTATTACACAACAGCAGAGCAAAACCGTCAAGAGCTTAAAAGAATGCGCGGCGAACTGAATATTTTTCAGTGGTTTCGCCGCCGATAAGTGATTTAGATGATTTCTAACTCATTTTCACGTAAATGGGCTTTAAACTTTTTAGTAAACTGGACTACAATCGGCAGATTAGCGCTTACAGGTCTGTCTCGCCATTGGCTGGCAATACCTATTACATCACCTTCTATGCCTTTGATGTCAAAAGCCTGATTCCGATGTTCAGGATGATGATACACTACTACCGAATCTTTAACACGGACGCGATCGCCAACTTTCATAACAACATTTACACCTAGCATTTGCTTTTCCACAAGTATCTGCTACAGAATATATGATTAAATCGCTTAAAATTTGATTTAATCAGCTATTTCTTGACGTTTTATCGGGGTGCGGCGGCGCATTTAACCCTCTGCGTCCACGCAAGGCAACACCTTGCGGTGACTCCAGCGCTTTAGGCGGCTAGCATTAGCGACGTTAGCCAAAGCGTCTTTTCAGAAGAAAGAACATCACCTGAAAAGATTTACCACGGCAGTTCCTTCAATTTGGTACTGCCGCACGTCTTAGCAATCCGTGCGTACTTTTTTAAGTTTTTGCCGCGTTAATTATGTATCGCCCTTACCCTCCATCTTTATCCCAAAAGTAGGAATATGAAACGAAATAAGCAGACTGATGTACTTAGTACTTTGGCAAAAAAATATCTAACCCTTTTATCTTCACTCTAGGATGTTCCCCAGGTCAACTCTCTCACCAATTTTTGATAATAGCAGACACGCTGTTATGAGCGAATGCACTCTTCTTTTTTAAGGGGCTACAGTCTAACATCAGTCTTCTAGAGTTGCTCCATAAACTTTTGCTTCCCTCAACGCTCTTTTTAACGTAGAACTGTTTCATTGCTTAAAACAGGTAAAATTGCCAGGGTTGAGGGGATGAAAATAGCTTTTTCCAGGAAATTTGTAGAATTTCTTTTTTTCTCTGCGCCACGGATATTTTGCTCAAGTTGGTAAACCCGCCCATACAAGTGTCCTCCTCTACATCTGTGGGTTTCAAAGTTACTTTTATAACTACATAAATACTGATGACACAGAGTAAAGAACTGAAAAAGGAATTTATTGACCAAAATTTTTACCCATCTTGAAAAGTCTTTCAAGTTAACATATACCCCAATATAGATTCACTCTCCAGAATTAGCGTTTAGAGTAACTAATAAGAGGAAATTTAGGAGATTACTAATTCATGCCTGATGAGCATCGGTTGGAGGAAAAATTTTTATCCCAGGAAGCTGAAAGAAGAATATCTGAAAAGCTAGATGAAGTAGAAGAAATAGAAATAGATGTACAAACCGATATTTTGAAAATAGTTCAGGGACAGGCGGACGGAGTTTCGGTTGCAGGCCAAGGATTAGTAATCCAAGAAGGCCTTCGGGTACAGGAAATAAAACTGCAAACAGAAAGTATTGCCATTAATCCCTTCAACGCTATTTTTGGTCAAATAGAACTTAATCAGCCAGTAAATGCCACAGCTCGCATTATAGTTACAGAAGTAGATATTAACCACGCCTTGACCTCAGACTTGATTCGCACCCAGATGCAAAATTTGCAGTTGGATGTAGATGGCGATATTGTTAGTTTTGAACCGCAAGAAATTCAGGTATTTTTACCTGGTGATGGCAAAATAGAATGTAGGGGAAAGGTGCTGTTAAAAGAAATGGGAAATACTCGCCCTTTTGCTTACACCGTGATTCTTCGGCTACCGAATAATTTACAATCCGCGATGCTGGAGAGTTTTAACTGCACTGAGGGAGAGGGTATTTCAATACAATTAGTTACAGCATTTATGCATAAAGTTAAAGAACTAATAAGTCTACCATATCTTAAATGGGAAGATATAGCCTTTTCTATTAAAGATATAAAAGTAGAAATTGGTAGTTTAATACTTCTGGTAGAAACTCAAGTAAAACAAATACCATCATCGTTAACCGTACTATCTCCTTAGTGGTATTAACACCAGTTAAAGATATTTTTTGTAACTAGGGAGTGATGTAAATTTATTAAAAGTTTTATAAGCTTTTAAAACCTACTTATTTATAAATTTCAACTATGCAAGAGTATGATGTTGTGTTAATCGGTGCTGGACACAATGGGTTAGTCTGTGCAGCTTACTTGCTGAAGGCTGGTTATAGCGTCCTGTTACTAGAAAAGCGTTCTGTTCCAGGTGGTGCAGCAACAACTGAAGAATGTTTACCGCAAGAGGCTCCTGGATTTAAATTTAACTTGTGTGCGATTGACCATGAATTTATTCACTTAGGGCCAGTTGTTGAAGAATTAGAACTAGAAAAATATGGCTTGCATTATTTGGAGTGCGATCCGGTTGTTTTCTGTCCTCATCCTGATGGTAAGTATTTCTTAGCACATAAGTCATTGGAAAAGACTTGTGCCGAAATCGCTCGTTATAATGAGCGTGATGCCAAAAAATACGCAGAATTTGTAGACTATTGGCAAAGAGCGCTCGGTGCAATGGTTCCTATGTTTAATGCACCGCCCAAGTCAATTATAGATATTGTGGGCAACTACGATATCAAAAAATTCAAAGATTTATTTTCGATGATTGGTTCCCCAAATAAAACGCTGGACTTTATTCGCACCATGTTAACCAGCGCTGAGGATTTACTTAACGAGTGGTTTGATGAGGAATTTCTGAAAGCACCATTAGCCAGACTTGCAGCAGAACTTGGTGCGCCGCCATCGCAAAAAACTCTTGCCATTGGTGCAATTATGATGGCAATGCGTCACAATCCGGGAATGGCTAGACCGCGCGGCGGAACTGGCGCACTAGTGCAAGCTTTGGTGAATTTAGTCACAAGTAAAGGTGGCGTTATTCTTACAGACCAGCATGTTGAAAAAGTTTTAATTGATGATGGAAAAGCTGTCGGTGTGCGGGTTGCTGGTGGTAAAGAATATCGCGCTAAATATGGCGTTATTTCTAATATTGATGCCAAGCGGTTATTTTTACAAATGACTGATAAAAGTGACGTTGATGGAGCCGACCCAAATTTATGGGAAAGATTAGAACGCCGTATCGTTAACAATAACGAAACTATCCTCAAGATAGATTTGGCTTTAGATGAACCACTACGCTTTCCACACCACGCCCATAAAGACGAATATCTCGTTGGTTCTATCTTAATTGCCGATTCAGTGGCTCATGTAGAAGAGGCTCACAGTAAATGTACCTTGGGACAGATTCCTGATGCTGACCCATCAATGTATGTGGTCATGCCGAGCTTTTTAGACCCCACATTAGCACCGCCAGGTAAGCACACCGTATGGATTGAGTATTTTGCCCCTTATCAAATTGCTGGTGCTGAAGGCACTGGTTTAAAAGGTACTGGTTGGACAGATGAATTGAAAAACAAAGTTGCAGATAGGGTGGTTGATAAACTTGCAGATTATGCACCTAATGTCAAGAGTGCAACTATTGCCCGTCGTGTAGAAAGTCCAGCAGAACTAGGAGAAAGATTAGGCGCATATAAAGGAAATTATTACCATATTGATATGACCCTAGATCAGATGGTGTTTTTCCGCCCTTTGCCAGAAATAGCGAACTACAAAACGCCAATTGAAAATCTATTTTTGACTGGTGCTGGTACTCATCCAGGTGGTTCGATTTCGGGAATGCCGGGACGCAATTGTGCGCGTGTATTTTTACAAGCAAAACATCCCATTAGTCAAACTTTGAAGGATGCAAGAGATTCGATTAAGTCAACCGTCGAGTCAGTGTTTGGCATTAATTAGGGTTTATGCAAAGAGGCAAAGGCGCGAAGTAAGGCTTTGCCTTTTTGCGTTTATACTCTGTTTCTTATCACCCCATGCTCAATATGTAGTTGAAAGTTGTGTTTGACTTGGCTAAAGATGGTTGTGCATATTCACAAAGCACCTTGTTGCTATTGATTAATACATAAAGCAAATAACATCATTGTTTGGTGAACAACGAGTACGATCGCACCCTTGTTAATTGAAACAGAGGATGCCATATACGCTGCGATCGCAGCGTATATGGCAACTGCAATTCTCGTTTTTTGAGTGAAATATTTTCTAAGTAATTGCTTTATGTATATTTAATATGATAATGTGATACACACTCAATTTTAAAAAACATCTATGCGTCTTTAACAAAGCTCTTTATTAAAATATGAGTAAATTAATGGGTAAAAACTAGGTATTTTAGTAATACTCAAAAAGCGAACAAATTTTAATATCACTTTATAAGTTTTGTAGGTACAGCATGGTTTTTCGGCGCTGCTTCGTTGCATCTAACTTAATAGTTTTCTTTGCGTTTGGCTGTAGTGGTGGGGCAAACTCATCAATAGAAAATACTACACAGGTTGTGAAAGAAAGCAATGTAACCCAACTTTTCATAGAAGCGAAGGCTACGCAAAAAGCAGAAAATTTATTTCATCAAGCCAATGATTTATTAGATGGGCAACGTTATGAAGATGCGATAAAAGCTTATGAGAAAGCGATCGCTATAAAAGTTGAGAGTCCGGAAGCTTGGATTAACCGTGGCATAGCTTTAACATCCTTGCAACGCTACCAAGAGGCTCTTGCATCTTACGACAAAGCGATCGCTATCCAACCCGACAAATATGAAGCTTGGTATAACCGTGGCATAGCTTTAACATCGCTGCAACGCTACCAAGAGGCTCTTGTATCTTACGACAAAGCGATCGCTATCCAACCTGGCAAATACGAAGCCTTAATTAACCGAGGCATAGCTTTGACAAAGCTGCACCGCTACCAAGAAGCGATCGCATCTTATGATAGAGCGATCGCTATCAAGCAAGATTTGCACCAAGCATATTACAATAAAGCTTGCTCTTATGCTTTACAAAGCAATCTAGAATTAGCAATTAGCAACCTAGGCAAAGCAATTGAGCTTGTTCCTGATAAATACAAGAAATTAGCAAAAACTGACCCAGACTTTAGCAAAGTGCGTAGTGAAAAGCAGTTTCAAGAATTAATCCAATAGGATTTTATCACCACGTCTCAGTGTAGAATATAAGGTTGCTACAGCAAAGATTTTTTCTTGAACGGTTTTTGATTAGACATGAAAAAATTGTTAATCACCGGAGCAAGTGGTTTTTTAGGATGGCATCTTTGCCAACTTGCTAAACAAGAATGGGAGATTTATGGCACTTATTTATCCCATTCTTTAGAAATTCCTGGCATAAAAATGTTAAAAGCGAACTTAACAAATTTTCAGGAATTAAAAAGTATCTTTAATAATGTCAAACCAACAGCAGTTATTCATACTGCTGCACATTCGCAACCGAATTTTTGTCAAACCCACCCCAAAGAATCACACGCAATTAATGTCATTGCATCCTGTAATATTGCCGGACTTTGCGCGGATAATTCGATTCCTTGTGCTTTTACTTCCACTGACTTAGTTTTTGATGGCTTAAATGCCCCTTATGGAGAAACAGATGCTGTGTGTCCTGTCAATCTTTACGGCGAGCAGAAAGCGATCGCAGAAGCAGATATGCTAGAAAGGTATCCTATGACAGCAGTGTGTCGGATGCCGTTGATGTTTGGTGCGGCAACACCCACAGCTAAAAGCTTTATTCAGCCATTTATTGAGACTTTACAAGCAGAAAAAGAACTAAATTTATTTATAGATGAATTTCGCACCCCAGTAAGTGGAACAACTGCCGCCAAAGGACTTTTATTAGCATTAGAAAAAGTTAACGGCATCATTCACCTAGGTGGGAAAGAGCGGATTTCGCGTTATGATTTTGGACAGATATTAGTAGAAGTATTTCAGCTTCCCGCCACTGGACTTAAATCATGCCGACAACAAGATGTGAAAATGGCAGCACCTAGACCAACAGATATTTCTTTGGATAGTTCCAAAGCATTTGCATTAGGGTATCAGCCTTTATCTGTAAAAGAAGAATTGCAGGAATTAATCAATAGTCAATAATCGGATTGTATTTGTTGTGTACCTAACCAGTGACGGAAGCTGGAATGATAGAGACTATATGGGTTTCTCCGTCAATTTGTTCTTGGTGTAAGAATTCAAGCCAACTTTCTAGAACTTCTTCAACTTCGTATTCATCTGTATTGATTATATTAGCGATGCCTGCGGCGGTCTGCGCCAACGCATCTACAGATATAGGACTTACGCACTGTACAAATTAATCATGATGTGGCTTAACGAAAATAGGTTGTTTCAGGATTTGATTAATTATCCTTTGATCGTAAATAGACCATGCTGTAGGGGTTTAGCAATGCTTTACCCTTACGAAAGATGTGGCTTTTCACGTTATACATATTTACTATTTCTTGTCAATGCGTAAATCCTAATTAATATTATCAAACAGAATTCAGGAGTCAGGGGCCAGAATTCAGAATGAATTCTGCGCGACTGGCGGATAGCGCAGCGTATACCCTTCGGGATGCTTCGCTTAGAGCGAGTACTCGATAGCGTAGCGTTAGCGAGTATTTTCGAGTCGCGTCTGAATAAATGGGTTTAAGACCCCCACCAAATTGAAAATTTGGTAGTCTACAATGAGTGGCGGGTCTGAATCCCCCACTCATTGATTCTGACTCCTGAATTCTGGCTTCTTAATTCTTCTTCAAGAGCTTTTTTATCTTCTGCTTTCTTGTGTCAGTCTTTTGAAATTGATGTTCAATTAATTTTCGAGTTATGAATCTGATTATAAACCCTTCCCTATCATTCCGTTGGGCTTTATGTTACGTAGAATGGATAATGATTGCTGGAATTACCTTAGGTTGCATAATTGATGGAACTTTTCAGATATCTACAGTAACAACTTTATATGTGATAACCTGTCTTGTTGGATATGCTCTTTTGAGTTTAATTTTTCCGATTGAGCGTCCACTTTGGCAAAGACAAATATACATTTTAATAGGAATGTTGCTCGCTCTATCTGTAAAGTTTATCGGCACTGGATTAGAATTATTTGTTTACCTATATATTGCTAAAAGCTGTTTTTTACTGAATCGCAAAAATCTATTATTAACTGTCATATTAATAGTTTCATTAGATATATTAACATCCATACTGACTGTACCCGAATCAGTCAAAGCTCAAGCTGATTTATGTGGGATCTTACAGGGATCTAAGCAAATAAAATTAGTTATTATTGAGTATCTTTCAAACAATCTTGTTAGTATTCCCTTTATCATAGCTTTTAGCTTTATGATAATTTCTGAACAGAAAAGCCGACAAAGAGCGGAAGCTTTAACCCAACAAGTACAAACTTTAGCAGATGCTCTAGAACGCACTCGAATTGCACGGGATATTCATGATTCGCTAGGACATAGTTTAACCAATCTTAATAGTAGGCTCGCAATTGCCCAACAGAAGTTACGCCAACATGATATAGATACCGTCTCTCAAGCAGTTGATACAGCAAAGTTTCTAGCTAGTCAATGCATTGAAGATGTTAGTCACTACCTAAAAACAATGCGGCAAACTGACTTCAATCTCAACCAAGCTTTAACTACTTTAGTGGAACAGTTGCGCTACAATCAAGCTTTTAATATTAAATGGGAAATTAATTTACCACAACTTTCTTTATCAAACAGCCACCACATTTACTGTATTGTAAAAGAAGGATTAACTAATATTCAAAAACACGCTCACGCTTCCCAAGTATTTTTTCGAGGAAAGTCTACACCTGAAGTAATTTTGTTAGAACTTAGGGATGACGGTCAAGGCTTTGACAACACAATGCCACATTCAGGTTTAGGGCTCAAAGGCATGATAGAACGAGTAGAAATGCTTGGTGGTAATCTGATAATCAAGAGTACTCCAGGGCTAGGTACGCAAATTAAAATCACAATTCCACTATGATTCGCCTCTTAGTTGTTGACGATCAAGAAATTTTTCGGCAAGACTTAGTTACATTACTGTCTAGCGAAGACGATTTGGAAGTGATAGAACAAGCAAGCAACGGTAAAGAGGCAATTGCTTTGCTAAAGCAATTGCAACCGAATGTTATTCTAATGGATGTAAGAATGCCCATTTGTGATGGGGTGATTGCTACTCAAGAAATTATTCAACGTTACCCTTGGATAAAAATTTTAGTTCTGACTACGTTTGATGATGATGAGTATATTTGGCATTCATTAAGGGCAGGAGCGCTAGGTTATCTACTCAAACATACCCCAATTGAACAAATTGCTACAGCAATTCGCTCGGTATATCTGGGATATAGTCAATTGGGGCCAACAATTGCACCAAAAGTTTTTACGCAATTACAATCCGGTAATTCAACTTTAGAGGTTAATTATCAAAACTTGCTTAGTAAGCGCGAATTGGATGTTTTAAAACTTTTGGGTCAAGGAAAAAATAACCGAGAAATTGCTCATGAACTACATTTAACGGAAGGAACCGTCAGGAATTATGTCTCGCGTATCTTCAGTCAGTTGGGTTTACGTGATCGCATTCACGCTGTACTTTGGGTACAACAACACCTGCCAGGCTAAGACCCAGGGCTATTTCATTCTAAAAAGCCGCTTGAGTGTGTCTAATCCAAAAGAACATAAACGTTGAGCTTGCGCCATGTTCTTAAACATATTATCCCGGTACAAATTGAGTGAAAAATTACGAGCGAGCGCAAAAATCTGAGTCAGGAGAGTAGTGCGAATTCTGGATGCATCTTCACCTTGGGTAACATCCCGCACATAGTGGACTAAAAACAACCCGGAAAATCAAGCAATAAAATTAGGCAGCATTCAACAAGTCAGAATCATCAGAACAAGTAGCAGTTTCTGGAAGTAACTGGAGTTTAGACTAAGGTATGCAAAACGACGCAGCAGGGCTGAGTTAATTAGAGACTTAGCGAAATTATGAATAATCTTTAGTATTAAACAGCAACAGATGGTTCTTTACGTGGTCGTGTTACTGTTTTTTTAACAATGGGGCAGCGGTTTTTACGGTGACGCTTTTTTCCTGCTTCCCAACCAGGGGACTTTCCGCGAGGTTTGGGTGGTTGGGCAGGAGTACCAATCACTGCAAAAATTTATTCACTTTTTTAAAATAAAGTCACTACCTTACGGAGCTTAATTTAGGATAAATCTGCTAATACGATTGGCTAATTAAATATTGTTCCCACTCTAATTGAGTTAGATTGAGATTACTCATCAAACGAGAACCTGCTTCGTTTACTAAGTTTTCTGGTGATAGAAACCAAACTTTTACTACAAAGTCTTCTGGGGATGGGATGAGACTATAGATTTGATTTGCAGTCGCTAAGTATTTGCCATCCCAGCTAAAGGCGACAGCGTTAAATGGCAAGTTTTCTCAATACGAGTAATAGTTTGATTGTCTGATTACGGGGGGACAAAAAGGGCTAGGATGCAGATATAATAAGCCTCATCGCTCTCTGTCCTTGTTGGTAGTACTTACGCTTATTAGGACTTAATCTCAATAATTCAGTGACTAACTCATAGGAACTTTCTGTGAAATTGACCCAATTATGGCCATATAACCCAATATAAAAACTACTGTGTCGTCGAACAATCCGCTTAGATTCTTTAATTCGTCCAACATATTTTTGAACACCCATGCGTTTAATTTTTTGACCAGATATAGTTGCACTTGTATAGGCAAGCGAGATTAATAATATTAGAGAAATTAGCCGTTGTCCTGATACATTGGTATCTTCCAAATTATAACCACCACTCTTAAAATCTCTAAACATCTCTTCAATATCAAAACGTTGTTTATAAGCAAGAATCGCTGAATCTAAATCATCTAAATTAGTCAAGATAAACCAGCCTTCCTCTGGCGCAACTCCAAAGCGTTTCCGTTTCCATTTACCTGCAAGATTAAAACTGATAAATCCTGTAGTTTTTGTATATTTAATACCTTGATAAAAAAATGAAAGTCCAGGGCAATACTGCTCGGTTAAGGAAAAAGGGGAGTAAAACCAAGAGAAAAGTGTTCGCGGTTTATTTACGAGAACAATAAAAATTGAGAGACTTAGTTTTTCTCTTTGAGACTATCGTACAAGTCCACCCAATTTTGTCGAAGAGAATCAATGCATGATTGTAAGTAATCAACTTGGGATGGGCATAACTGCATCAACGTGAGCAGGACTTCCAGCCTTGCCTAAATGCTTGTATTTACTCAATTTGTTGGGTTGAGCGGTGGGAAAAATTGGGTGGTTAGCGTGTAACTTGTAGTACCAATAAACTCCTTGTTTACCCCGTGCTTGGTAACGGGAAACGCAGCAACCAGGTGGTGCTATTTCCCCACCAGCCTTGATTTGTTGAATCATGAGTTGCAAAGTCGCAATGGCTTGTTGCAGTAGTTCTGCTCTGGAAATCAAATCATTTTCTTTCGTAGACATAATGAAGAAAAGAGGATATTAACGCTCCCCAGATGAAAGTAATCATAAAAATCGTGTTCTCGATAGTATTTCGAGAACACAATCCCTTTAATATATTATGAAGTGACAACTAAAATTCCACCATCACTTTTGTTTTTAGTATATGTCACTGGTAAATTTTCAGGTACATATCCGGCTTTTCCAAAAGCTAGATTAGTGGTTTTAATAGAAGCAGGCACTCATTTAATTATAGATGCATTAATAACTCCCTATCGCATGGGAGAAAGAAGAAGTGCTTTAAAACTATTACGCAGTATTGACTCTAGTATGTTATTAATGTGGGACAGAGGATTACATTCTTTCAAGATGGTTAATGCCATCATTAAACAAAAAGGTCATTTCCTTGGTCGTCTCCCAGCCCATGCAAAATTTGAAGTGGTGAAACTGTTTCCAGATGGCTCCTATAAATCATGGATTGTACCTGATGGGGAGTCGAAAAGGAAGGGTGCAACCCGAATTCCTGTCCGCATCATTGAATATATTATTGAAGAAAATGGTACTCCAAAAACTTACCGTTTGATTACGAATTTAATGGATACTGCTAAATTTCCGACTTTGCTATTAGCATCAAAATATCATCAAAGATGGGAAGTAGAGAATACTTTAGATGAGTTGAAAATCCATCTGAATGGACGAAAAATACCTATCCGTTCTAAGAATCCTCGTGAAGTAGTCCAAGAAATTTATGGGTGGTTGTTAGGACATTATTGCCTACGGTGTTTAATGTTTCAAAGTGCCACTTTGAAAAATATTTCTCCATTAAAGTTAAGTTTTATTGGGAGTTTACGAGTTGTTCGACGTGCAATTCCTGAGTTTCAACGTCAGATAAATAATCTACTGGATATCAATACATATTATAGTTGGTTAATTGCCGAAATCTCCGATTTAGAAATCCCTTTACGACAACATAGAAGTAATCCAAGAGTAGTCAAGAAAGCCCGCTCTAAGTTTAAGAGTAAAAAACGAAGTCATCGAAATAATGGTTCTCCCCGACAAAAACTATCTTTTCAAATTTTTAGACAGGCCAGTTGAATATATCCATTTTGAACTTCTAAGTTTTTCATCCTCAATTTATAGCTCCACGGTTTAAAGATATTCTCATCAATTAACAATTAAGTTTTTTGAGTGTGCCAATAGTTCTGAATTCTGGCTCCTGACTCCTGAATTCTGTTTGATAATTGTTGAATCTATTGGACAAATCGCATATTTATCGTGTAACTTTTTTTGAACTTTGTTCTGTACTAATTCATTTAATTTTTGGTAAATTTCTTGAAAGGGTTTTTGGCTTCGATGTAAATTTGCTTTAGAAAAAGTAGAAATATCTACCTCATATCCTGTCTTGTTTAACCTGTTAAACAAATCTCGCATACTTGTTAAGCTGTTATCCATAGTATAGGATAACCAGCACTCAAAGAACAGACGACTGTTCAATACTGGATAATCGTTTTTTGGCAGTCCTCTCAAGATACCTTTGACAATTTTGGGAAATTAATTTATAATCACTATCAAATAGATATACTTTAATCTTCTGCCCAAAATTTAACATATTTTGGGCTATTTTTATCGGATTTTTCTTAACATTCAACACTTTTGGCTTCAAGGCTTACAGTTTTTATTGATTGTAATAAATTTATCAGGATTTTTAGTAATAAATATTCTGCACGTCCCAATTCTCGCTTGAGGTTTGTTTCGTAGAATTCTGGTAACATTATCATTAAATAGAGCTTATTGCGAATAAATGCTCTTTTTCTTTTACCACAAATTGCTGCACTCTTTGTAGTACAGGCATTCTAGACCATTTTGTCCCCCCGCAAGCCCTACTAATCACTGAAACCATCGTAACTTGACAATTAATATCGGTTTTAAGCACTTCAAAAAATGAAAGCTCTTTAACATAACTTTCAAAGAAACCTCCAGATTGTGCTGGTAAGTCTAATAGTGTAATAGGACAATCACTCTCATCTAAATTAATTAATAAATCGTCAGCACCACCTCTATGGAAAATATCAATGTAGCGTATTATCGGTCAGTAGTCTTTTTTGAAATATCTTTCTAACTGAGGATTTCTTAAGTCAGCTTCATAAGTGACACAGGGTAAATTTTTATTAATGTACAGTTGAAAGAGCGCTCGTGCAAAGGTGCTTTTTCCCACACCACCTTTATCACCTGTAACAATTATTAGCCGCTTTTGAGGTTTACTATTATTACTCTTGATTATATTATCATCATACATGACTTTCTTACCCTTATTGGTTCTATTTTGAGACATAATAATCCTCGACAAAGCAAATACACTTTGTTAATGTAAATTGAAACTTTTAAACCTTATTTTGAATAAAATAATTCATTTATAATACGCCAAATTCATCTTCATTTTCAATAAATTCATTCTTTTTTAATCTCAAGCAAAAGTGTACTTCTTGCTCCCTGAGCCAATTGGCTAATTTTACAGAGCAAAATTCTCTGTCCCCTAATATAATTGTTTGATATTTATTGAATAATCTTATTACTTGAGAAAATATTTTTGATTGCTCCTCAAAATTACTATTTCCCATTCTGGGCAAAAATTCCCAATAGATTGGGATAGCTCTTCGCTCATAAACTAAGCTAATCATCATCAAATTGTTTCGCTGCCATTTTGTTCTATCAATTACCAAATAAATTCTTTGATTCTCCGAAAAATTTTGAGTTAACCAGTTTTCTATTATCGGAAACCAAATTCTCTGGATATTGAATACTGGCAGTGATAATAATCTTTGAATTTTCTTGCGTCTGCTTTCAAATAATATTGGTACAGGTAAAGCGTTCGCTATTTTTTCTAAACTGACTTCTTTAATATCTTGTAAAACATTAATTAGCAGGTTTAAAAACAACAATTCGGACTCTGAGAGATGATTTTCTAGGTTAGTTTGATATAATGGAGGTAACATTTTCAATAGATAGGTCTTCTTGACAATGATTGACCTATCTTTTTTTTTACCATAATTTGGTCAAACCTTTGCACTACTTGGAATATGAGGCGCATGTCGCCCCTTCAGTTAGTTTTCCTTGAATACGCATAGCTACCAAAAGTGTTGAATGTTGAGAAAAATCCGATAAAAACAGCCCAAAAGCAGCTTCACAAAGAAATGATATGAGTAAGTTGTACTTTGGTTTAAATGTGGATTCCAACTTTAGTTGGAGCCAACCTTCCATTTTGAGATGGACTGATTTATCAATCATTCTATTGAGTAAAAGTTGAAACTTTTAGGGGACGACAATATTAGAGTGAATTGCATATATTTAATTCAGGCAAACATTGATTGCAACTTAGTTACAATCAATGTTTGCTATACAAAAAGGAAGAAGAAAGAAAGAGGGCTGTATACTCAACGCTAGTGCTGAACATACAACCGTCGGAGGTATCAGTGAGTTTTGATCGTGACCGCAGTTCGTTATTCGTGCGACCTTCAACACAAGATCACACAAAGAGTGTGCTGAATGCCGCCGTGGTGCTGGTGATGTATGGGGATTATCAATGTTCTCAAAGTGCGGACGTTTACAGGCTGATTAAAGTCATTGAGCGGCAGCTTGGTACTTGGTGTTTCTTTGAGGAAAAATTATTTGTGCAAATATGATTCCTATAGTTAAGTATAATAAGGGAAATTAACTCATTAAATATTACTCAGGGCAAACGCATCTAAATTACTCTTGATCACAACAAAGCTTAAGAACCAACGAAAAAATCTTTCCTTTCGCGCTTGATTATTTTTTAAGCCCCAAAGTGATGTCTACGACGGGCTGCGCCTACGCCTAAAGTTTTCGCAATAAGTAAGAGTAAATGACATTAATTTTAGTTCTATTGAGAATAAACTTTGCTTGTTAACATGATGCGGCCGCCCTGAAATATTACTGGTTTTTAAAGTAACTGAAGAACAGATAAGTTGTCAGATTATCGCCCTTTGATTACTTTTAAATAAATTAAAAAATACCATAAGTAAAACAAATATGAAAAAACAAGCGATCGCAACAGGGTTTGTTCTTTTTTCTTTCATGTTGCCGACCAAGGTCTCTGCTGCAAGTTTTGATCGGCTTTACGTATTTGGCGATAGTCTTTCGGATATGGGCAATATATACAATGCTACGGGTAAAACATACCCTGTAAGCCCACCTAACTTTGAAGGACGTTTTTCCGATGGGTCACTCTGGGTAGATTATGTCGGAAATCAGTTAGGGTTAAAGCCCACTTTATTGACTGATATCGATTTCACTACTATTCCTCCTACACCAATTCCTACCCAAGGAATAAACTTCGCTTTCGGTGGTTCTAGCTCTGGTTTAGGTAACGCTGTCGTTTCCAATCCAAATTTACCGGGAGTACTCAAACAAGTTCTTGGTTTTGCTGCAACTGTGCAAGCAAATAATCAAACTGCTGATCCAGATGCACTTTATACATTGTGGGGAGGTGCGAATGATTTCTTTTTTCTCAACTCCGAAGACTCTAGCACGCCAATCAGTAATATATCCCTAGCCTTGAATACTCTCGTAGGAGTCGGCGCAAAAAATATTTTGGTATTTAACTTGCCAGACTTGGGACAGCTGCCAGCAGCTAAAATCAACAATCGTAACCCTACAACTCTTAGCAAATCGACTAATGAGTTTAACTTGGGTTTAGCAGAAACTGTGAGCGCTTTGAGTCAAAACCAAAATCTCAACATCATCTCTATTGATACTTATTCTTTATTTAATCAGGCAAGTACATTGGGTTTTACGAATGTGACAGAGTCTTGTCTATCTAGACCAGATATATGTAACCCAGGTAACAACAAGTTTCTCATCTGGGACGGGTTTCATCCAACGACTTCTGGTCATAAAGTGATAGCAGATACTGTACTGGCAGCGATTGAAGCTAAGTCTGTTCCTGAACCTTCGATTAACTTAGGGATTTTAGCCCTTGGTGCTTTTGGTGCGATAGGAATGCTGAAGCGTCAATAAAAAAGAAAAAAGGTCGGTACTGACGGCTAAGAACCGGGTTCTTAGCGCACAATGGATGCTTTTACACTCCGAGTTTGAAATAATCGAAAAGACAATCGCCTGAATCTGCACGAATCAATGCTACAACTACATCTGGTAAGGCAGCTGAACTGGGGTAAACCAAATAACGTGGTTCCCAACTAGCAATACGGTTCGGTTAAAGGGGAAAGATTTAAATACAGCTACCCCTTGTTCAAGCTGATGGCAGCAACCACGCTGAAACAATTGCAATTCGAGCCATAGAACCGGAATACAGCCAAATCCTTACTATTGAAACGTTAACTGAGCGAGAGTTAGAGTCAAATCTATGTCAGACAAATACGAAGCTGTGAACATTTTTCCATCTCATGTGAAAGCAGAAACCGCCTGTGCAAATGAAGGCTTTTCCCATCTGGTAATTCGTTTGGACTAGTTTTTCTGCCTCGTTCAAGAGTAGGGTAAATATGATGTACAAAACGACATCGACAAATTTTTGCCTACTGATTCTGGTTCCAGTTAGCTTACTGCTCACCTACCCGTTCCAAATCACCAATTGGCTGTATCTAGTTACTGCGATCGCCCTGGAAAGCATTTTTGTTCATAAAGTCTGGTTATTAATGCAGTCTACCTCAGATTTAGAGTTGGCCAGATCGTTATTCAAGTACTCGATCATTTACATGATGTTGCTATCGGTGGCGATCGTAGTTGATTGCCTACCCATCTTTAATTGACCAAAGAGAGCGACATTGTTAAGCCGTTGGTTAAATTGCTTGCTGCTGTTTATTAACCACTTCCTAAAATGAATTCTTCTCGCCCCACAGTGATTATCGGAGCAGGCTTTGCAGGTCTTTTTACAGCGTTGCATCTGCGTCATCAGCAAGACTTGCGCTCGATCATTTTGATTGATCCACAAGAACGGTTTGTCTTCAAGCCAATGTTGTATGAACTATTGACAGGTGAATTGTCAGAAGATGCTGTTTGTCCGACTTATAAAGAGTTGCTGCAAGGTAGTGATATCAACTTTGTACAGGACAAAGTAGTGGCGATCAACCTGCAAGAAAAACGTCTTAAGTTAGCTTCTGGCTCAGATTATATCTATGATCATCTGGTCTTAGCTGTTGGCAGTATTCAGGGTTATTTAGGAACAGAAGGCGCACAAAAAAACGCATTCGCATTTCGGACACAAGAGAATGCGATCGCTCTGGAGAGCCAGTTACGAGAGTGCTTGCAACGTGCTAGCCAAACGGATGACGAAACACAACGGCGATCGCTCCTCACCTTTGCTGTCGTTGGGGCAGGCCCAACAGGGGTAGAAATGGCGGCAACCCTGGCAGATTTGTTACCCTACTGGTACGCCCAACTCGGCGGCGATATTCGTCAGATTCGCATTGTCTTAATCAATCATGGCAAGACGATTCTCGCAGGCGATGTCAACGCGGGTTTGCAGGAAGAGGCTCTCCACGCTTTCAGAACTCGAACAGTACCTGTTGAGTTGATATTAGGCGTAGGGGTGAAAGCGATCGCTCAAGACCACCTGGAGTATCAACCTGCCAACAGCACTGAGATAAAAACGCTGTTGACTCAAACCACCATCTGGACAGCCGGGACAGCCGTAAACCCACTCATCCAAAATCTCAAGTCCCAAATTCCCGCAGATCACCTGGATAAGCATGGGCTACCGCTTGTCACCTCAACTCTGCAACTGCTGGATTTTCCAGAAGTGTTTGCCGCAGGCGATTGTGCAAACGTGCAGCCACAAACCTTACCGGCTCTAGCCCAGGTGGCATATCAGCAAGGTGCGAGCATTGCCCACAATTTGATTGCCCTTGCTAAAGGTGCATCCCCTAGCCCAGCCCATGTCAGTCTTCGGGGTACGCTAATGAAATTGGGTTTAGGAAATGGGGTAGCAAAATTGTTTGACAAAGTGCAGATAACTGGCAAACTTGGCGATCTAATTCGCAGTGCAACGTATTTGGAAATGCTGCCCACCCCACTGCATGACTTTAAGGCAACCACAGAATGGCTGAAGGAAGAAACTTTCCATCGCTATCACAGACCCAAGATGAAGCCAGAAACCACCGCAAAACAACTTCTCTCTTCGGTTGAACAATGAGAGCGATCGCTCATTCATCTGTGTATGCCACTGGATTAGAGTGGACAAGCTCTTCATCGCCGCCAAGCGAAAATTTTGAAGAGATTCCCACCATTACCTCAAAACCATATAGTTACGGGGAATTTGACAGATTGACAGTCGATCATCTATTTAAAGAGAACCACTGATGAAGACACGAACAACAAAACGATTGGTTGGTGGAATCTTAACGATTGGCATAATTGGACTGCTACGTTCACAGTCTCTCTTCGCGCTTCCAGTCAGCCAAGCTCAACCAAATTCCTCTCAAGACTATGTACTTCCCTACCGGGGCAGTTGGACGGGAACCTTCCGTACTGTCGGTTCTCAGGGGCAGATACTCGTATTTATTGATCCTGCCGGCAAACTGTACGGAAGTTTGAAGTCTAATGATGGTGAGAACTTTGCTCAAATTAGCGGTTCCCATCGCGGAAGTAAGTTTCATCTGGTTTTCACTCCTCCACCCAGCAGCCTTAACCAGTTTGGCACTGCTAGTCCTTACACCGTTGATGCAACCGCAAAGTGGGAGCAAGGGGTGAGTCGATTTGTAATCTCGGCCCCAACTAGAACGGGTCACTCACAACTATATACATTTGAGAAATCAATACATTGAACGGAGTTGCGATCTCGTCTGCCGCGTATTCCTGGACGCGACTTTGCCGGAGTCAACTCCATCTGGAGAAAGATGTTGAAGCTGGATTGAACATTATTGAAAAAGCATTTGGACGCGATCTAAATTCTGCTCGCACCCTAAATGAAAATATCAGTTGCGTACTGAAGGAAAGCCAAATTTACCGTATCGATCACTACCTTGTCAGGCAAGAGCAAGTTCAGGTGGGGGTGAACAGCTGTCTGCGGCTCGATCGCAGCCTTATTATCTGGATGTCACCCATCCCCGTGCCAATAAAGGGGCTGTGGTCGCTCGCCTCTCGCAACTACTGGGAATTTCCAATCAAGAAATTGCCACGATTGGGGAGGGGATATGCCGAATGATGTGTCAATGTTTCAACGCAGTGGATTGAGCATTGCAATGGGTAATGCAAGTGTAGAGGTGCAAAAGCAAGCTCAGTACGTGACGACATCCTACGAAGAAGAAGGATTTGCCAACGCAGTTGAACAGTTCATTTTGGGAAGCAATACCGCAGACATCACCAAAAAGCGTTTTCGATCAATGCTTTAGCGCTGCAATGAATGAAACAGTCTGTCTCTGTTGTTCTAGTTTACTCCTGCGTCACATTCGTCACCATCAGGTGCATTGGTTTTGCCGACGCTGTTGGCAAGAGCAGATGCCTTAGCTGAATTTGAGCATCCTATTTTGTGTTGCTTTATCGGGTTAGTGCCTGTGTCTACGATGTTTGTAGCGCTGGCGATCGCACCCTACTCTCGTGCGATCGCCGTCGCGTTATTCATTGTCGGTGCAATTGGTCAGTTAAGCTTTGGCGTGTATCGTTCCGGTCAGCTATGGATGGGAGGACGTAAGCCAGAAATTATTACACCCATTCTCTACCTCTCTACAGTCGCGGGTAGTTTTGTCGGTGCAATCGTTGCTAGTACCCTCGGTTATCGAGAGTGGGGCCTGTTGTTTTTTGGAGGAGGGCTGTTTTCGTGGCTAGCACTAGAGTCGATGATTATGCAGCGCCTCTATTTGCTAGAAGCGTTGCCTAAACTACTACGTCCAACGCTGGGCATTCAACTTGCCCCCCCTGTCGTTGGCTGTGTTGCTTATTTGAGTATCACCAGTGGTCAGCCCGATGCCTTTGCTCAGTTCCTTTTCGGCTATGGACTGTTGCAAGCGCTGATTCTACTGCGACTGCTACCGTGGTTATTTCAAGAACCCTTTACAGCTTCCTATTGGGCATTCACCCTCGGCATTGCTGCCTTGTCGCTGGCATCCTTGCACCTTGTTGAACGCGCTATGACTGGAGTGATGCAAGAATTGGCACTACTGCTATTCATTGGCGCAAATATTGCGATCGGCAGTATTTCTCTAGGGACAGTGCGCCTCTTGCTGCGGGGCAAATTACTAAGCTAGCGATCGTTCATTTTTCCAGAACATATTGGGAGTAGAACTTATGGCTGCAACAACTAAGCAAAATGGCACTAAATCGTTTGTTTACTCAACTAGAATTGATATTCTTGTAGAAATCCGATAAGTTCAAAGGTTCGGTTCGTCACAGCTAATTGCGAACCAACCCCCTTTTCCACATCCGTGAAAAGTCAGGGGTTCCAATTTGATTTTAATTATGCAAAGAATTATGGGCTTCATTGAGTTTGTTGGCTGATTCTTCTAATAAGCGTTGTTCATAAGCATTTCTTGATAACAGCAGTTGGCGCTGAATACCTGTTGAGCCAATGATACATGGAAGTCCAAGAACAACTTCACTGCCAACTCCATAGTTAGAATTTGCTCTGGCCGATACTGGAAATATCTGCTTTTCATCTCGCAGGATGGTATCAACTAATTGACAAACTACTGTTGATATACCATAGCTGGTATTTCCTTTGCGTTCAAAAATGTTATAGCCTCGTTTACGAGTTAACTGTGTGTACTCTTGCTGAATTTGTTCTAGCGTTGCTCCTTGTGGTATGGGAAATTCAGTTAACAGAATTCCCCCAATAAATGCACTAGACCAAACGACAAATTCACTGTCTCCATGCTCTCCAATCACATAAGCATGAACGTCTTGTTTAGCAACATTCAGTCGCTTTCCAAGTTGATATCTCAGTCTAGCAGTATCAAGAACAGTTCCCGAACCGAAAATTAGGTTTTCTGCTCTGGTGGAAGTAGCTTGAGCAATCCGCGTGAGTACATCCACTGGATTGCTAATGATAAGTACGATTGAATTCGGTGCAACTCGATCCAATTCTTTGATTGTCGAACGTATAATGTCTGCATTGTCGCTCAATGTATCTAATCGGGTCTGTCCTTGTTTTGGTTGCACCCCAGCAGTCACAATAATGATATCTGAATCAGCTAAATCTTCATACTGATTTGATGGTATAATCTCCATCTCTTTAAGTAGAGGAATGCTGTCTTCAATATCCCATACTTGTCCTTCAGCTTTCGATAAGGTTCGGTCAAAAAGCACAACCCTTACACATTTACCGAGTAAAACTAAAGCATTTGCAACGTTTGCACCTACATTACCTGCACCAATAATACCGACTTTAGATGTTTTACTAATCATGCTATGTCTACTTTTTTCAAGAGTGAAATGTCGTTTATTTGGTAAGTCCTTGGGTCTGCAATTGCTGTCTCTTTACAACTTGGAAAACAATATATTTAACCCCTCGGTCATCGTGGGATGAGTCAAAATACCATCGCGTAGAACGGTGTAGGGCATCTGAGCTTGCATCACCATCTGCACCGTTGAAATCACTTCACCTGCTTCATGACACAACAGAGAACACCCTAGAATACGACCTGTATCTGCATCCACGATCGCCTTTAGAAGTCCATCAGTTTGACCGAGTGTTCTCGCTCTAGGAACGGCTGATGCATCCACCTTCGCCACGCGGATAGCATATCCTTGTTGCTGTGCTTCAGTTTCAGTTAAACCCACATGAGCCAGTTCTGGATCGATGAATAGACACGATGGAACCAATCGATCCCGTGTACTGCGATCGCCCCCATCAATTAAATTAGCTTTGATAGTGCGATAATCGTCGAGCGATATATGGGTGTATTGCGGCCCCCCATTGATGTCGCCTAACGCCCAAATCCCCGGAATGTTTGTTTCTAAGCGATCGCTAACTTGAATAAATCCGCGTGTATCGGTTGCCACACCAGCAGCAGCTAAATTTAAGCTCTCGGTATTGGGCGCACGACCAACGGCGACGAGCAAATGCGACCCCTGGAGGGAGATTTCACGATCGCCAACTTGGGTTTGCAGGATGGTTTCATTACCAGTGCGATCAACTCTTAATACCTTCGCCTTTAATAAGAATTCAATACCATCTTTTTCTAACAGTCTTTGAACTGCGATCGCTATATCTGGATCTTGCTGTGACAGGATTTGCTCATTTTGACCAATGACAGTAACGCCAGAGCCAAAGCGCCGGAACATCTGGGCAAACTCTAAACCAATATAGCCACTACCGAGAACGATCAGGTGTTCAGGCAGGTGTTCTAGCTCCATAATTGACTCACTGGTTAAAAATCCAGCTTCTGTAAGTCCGGGAATGGATGGAATTAGCGGTCGTGTGCCTGTATTAATAAAGAATCGTTCGGCGGTAAGTAAGCGATTGTTTCCCTCAGTCGTCGTTACTGCGATCGTTTTGGGAGCAACAAAGCGGGCTGTACCAATGATCAGTTCGTGACCCAAAGCAGTTTCTAAATTGTGCAAGTTCATTTCACGCATCCCTTGGACAACCGCTCGTTTTCGTTGAATCACCTCTGCTAAATTAACGGTGGGTGTGTTGCTTTGAACCCCATAAGCGGCACTCTTTCGCACTGTATTTGCTATATTGGCACTCGCCACCATAGTTTTAGTAGGAATGCAGGCAATATTAATGCACCCGCCACCAATCATATTTAAACTGCGTTCAACCAGAGCGGTTTTACGTCCGTCAGCGACTAACGCCGGTGCAAGTGTTTTACCTGCTTTGCCGCAGCCGATAATAATATCGTCATAGTGTTGAGCGTTCACTTCCATATCCTTTGAGTTTGATAAGGTGAATACGATTTCTAGAAGGTGTTATGAATTTCAGAAAAAACTGACTAAGAGGGTTTTAGCGATAATGTATTTGTCCTAGCTGGGTTGACAAAAAGTGTATAACACCTCCTAGAAGATTCAACTTTTTTTACAAGCTTGCTTCATCAAGATACGGTTGTTTTTATACACCTCTAAAATTCCAGACTGCGGATTATCCAACGTGCCATCCCACACCCAGTATTGATAAATTCCACTCCGAAACTTATACACTCGAACACCTTCAGTCGCTTGGCTAGTTCCTTTGCCCAAACTTAAATTACCATTGGGACTAGTGGCGCGATAAAGCAGTTCACCTGAAGTATATTTCTGCCAAATATTTACGTTGTACCCACCCCGGCATTTCGTACTCAGGACGATGCCAGCAGTAGAATCAGCAGAAGCAGGTAAGGAAAAATTAGCTAAGATACTGATTGGCAGAGCAAGAAATAACGCGGATGTTTTCATAAGTGTTGTAAAATTCATGAGTTTGACATTATTGCATTGCTGCTACAACTTCATCTGTAGAAAGCACTGCATTGGCGATATACCCAAAGTTGATCAGTGCTGCCTTATAGCCGTCGCCCAGTTGCGGATGCCGAGGGGCTGCTGTTGCATCCTTAACGACAAGAACCTCAAATCCCTGCTCCAGCAATTCGCGTAGGTGAGCTTCAACACAAAGATTTGCCAACATTCCAAGTAGAATTACTTTGCTGATGTTGCGTTTACGCAGTTGCAAAACGAGGTCGTTAGTTTGCGGCCCATAGACTTTGTGGGGACTGGCCACAATCGTCTTGCCATCTTCAATGAAGGGCTTATAGCGATCGAGCCAGTCAGCACCCGATCCCAGGAATCCATCGAGGGTCAATGCACCACGGCGATCGAACTCCTTAACCTCAAGCATCATTTGCTCTAGGTTGCCGGCAAATTTCCAATTATGGTCGGTGGGGTAGTAATAGTGAGGAGAGATAAAAACCTCGAATTCATTCTGCTTCGCGGCTTTGAAGATTCGCTCAATGTTTTCGATGGTCTTGTTATCCTTAACACTCTCACCCACCAAATCCCAGGAAACCCCTTTTTCGCTCAAAACATCGTTTTGCGGATCGATGACAACTACTGCGGTGTCATTCTTGTTGATGTTCATGGTTTTTCTCCTTGCTTATTGATTTTTACCGTTCTCTTCCTTAAAAATCACCCGCGATATGCAGCGTTTTCCCAGTGATTCAGAATCAGAATACTTGGTTGCCAGGGCGATCGCGTGCTAATTCTGCAACTTATTTGCGATCGGCGGAACTTAGTGCTTGATGGATTAAAGGTGCAATGATAGCGATATTTTTCACCAACTCATCACAGAGAGAAAATCGCTGTTTTAAGTAATTAGGATCGTTGTAGCTCACCCACACCTTGCCGTCAGCCGCTTCCCATGCCAGTACTTTCAGGGGTAAATCCAGAGCGATCGTTGGTTCTGCCACCATGAGGGAAGTTCCGGCTTTCGGGTTGCCAAACAACAACAACTGTGTAGGACACAGGCTTAGTCCGACTTTTTCGGCTTCAGCCTGTTGATCGATACGAGCAAAAATGGTGATGCCTTTTACTTCAAGGACGGCTTCTAATCGATCAATGGTTACAGGCACTGAATATTGACTAAGCTGGCTAATGATGCCGTTGTTTGCATTCATAGCAATGGACTTCTTGTAAGATAAAAACTGGGTGATATGGTCGTTGGGGTTTTCAAAGGTTGAGGTCTGACAATCCGGGATGATCGTCAGGACGACGACCCAGTATCCAGTGGAATTTGCGATCGCTCTTCAGAATTGGCAGGTCGTTGATGCTGGCAATACGCCACCGCATGAATCCGTGTTCGTCAAACTCCCAATTTTCATTGCCATAAGAACGAAACCAGTTGCCGGAATCATCATGCCATTCGTAAGCAAATCGGACAGCAATGCGGTTGTCTTGAAAAGCCCAAAGCTCTTTTATCAAACGGTAGTCCAATTCTTTAAGCCACTTACGTGTTAAGAATTGTGCGATCGCCTCACGGCCAGATAAAAATTCTGAGCGGTTGCGCCAAATGCTATCCGACGTGTAACCGAGTGATACTAGTTCAGGGTTACGTGTGTTCCAAGCATCCTCTCCTATTCGGACTTTTTGGATGGCGGATTCATTATCAAAAGGCGGCACGGGTAGTCGAGGATTTTCAGGGTTGTTCATAGTATGTAAGCGGTAGAATTGCGATCGTCTCAACATAGGTAGCATTATTCACCTCCTTTAGATGCCGCCGTCACAATTGCGATTTTCCCGTCTAGTTTTTTCATGATGATTTCTTAGGATCGGGCAGCGTGAATTTCACAGTTTCACTGGTGATTACTTTGTGCGTGGGGTCAGCTAGTTCGATCAGTACTTTGTGCAGACCAGGTTCCAGTCCAACTAGGATAATCGTTTCGCCACTAGCATCAACAAAGTGCCACGGCGCATCATCGACAGTGATGTGGATATGCCCAATGCGCGGCGATACGTCGAGGGCACCTTTGCCAAACACTGGCAACACACGTAAATTCTCCGTCCGGTACTGGATGAAGACGCGTCCTTGTGCTAACGGTTCGGGAAGCGGTGGATCGACAATCAGCTTGGGTGGTGCTTCGTTTTCGATCGCAATCAACGGTGATGATCCGATAATGTCCCTGGCGCTTGGTGTGTGGGTGTTCATGGTGGTTAAATACATAAGAGTGGTCGATATAACGATCCCTTTGAAGGTAAAGAGGTGCATGGTCATAGCTCCGGAGAAGTCATCAACGTTTCTTTGATGCGAGTTCCCAGACCGCAGTTGCGAATGCTTTCGGATCTTCCTGGGGCAGGTTATGACCGACATTTGGAATCACCCGATGCTGACGTTCGCCGTTAAACTTCGCTGCCGTCGATTTTCCATCGGTTGCTGGCACGACACCATCTGCGTCTCCGTCCAGCGTGATCGTCGGCACCGTAATGGTCGGTTGCGCGGCAAGTCGCTGCTCAAGCTCCTCATACATGGGATAGCCGGCTGCAAGTCCAAGGCGATGGCGGTAGGAATGAATGACGACCTCCACATAATCGGGGTTGTCGAAGGCGCTGGCGTGTTGATCGAGCATTGCCTCGTCAAAGTGCCAGTTTGGGGAATTGCGAGTCCAGAGAATCTTCGCAATCTCACGTCTGTTAGCCGTCAATCCGGCGCGTCCGCGCTCGGTCTGGAAATAGTATTGGTACCAGATACCAGATTCGATCGCGGGTGAAAGTGGCAGCCCTGCTTTGGCAATATCCTGGATCAGGTAGCTATTGACGGACACCAGACCTGTGCATCGTTCAGGCCAGAGAGCCGCAACAACACAAGCGGCTCGTCCACCCCAGTCATAGCCAGCAAGCACAGCACGGTTCAGCTGCAATGCATCCATCAAGGCGATCGCATCAACACCGATCGCGGCTTGCTGCCCGGAGCGTGGTGTGGTGCTGTCGAGAAAACGGGTTGATCCATGTCCCCGCAGGTAAGGAACAATCACCCGACATCCGCGTGCAGCAAGCATTGGTGCAACATCAATGTAGCTATCGATGGAATACGGGAAACCATGCAGCAGCAACACCGGAGATCCATCGCTCGGCCCTGCTTCGTAGTAGCCGATGTCGAGTACACCCGCTTTGATCTGCTTGATGGGAGTAAACCTAAATTCAGATCGTTTGGGCTTGTCGAAGCTTGCGTGTGCGGTACCCATGAGTGCCATTTCTGTGAAAATACTTGTTGCCGCCGTTAAGAGAAAGCGGCGGCGGTTGTGTTTAATTGCTTTGAGCATAGGGTTGACCGTGCCAATTTTAAATTTTGGATTTTGGATTTTGGATTATTTCTTTGGTACAAGCCCCATCCCTTGTGCGCGGAACAAATCTAAAAGACGCTACGCACAGTCGCTCTAAGCAAAGCTATGCCGATTGCACAAAGCACAGTCGCTTTACCCTTTTTTCCCCGACGCTAATTCGGTAAGCAGCAAAGCGATGGAAGAGCGTCTTTTCCTTCCCCAAAAACATCGATCGCATCCTATTGCAGATATTTCTTCAATTGGGCAGCAGCTTGAACAAACAGAGAACGGACTTCTGGCAACTCAGCTAAACCATTGAGCAGTCCAAAGTCATGAATCATGCCGTTGTACTGCACAGTTGTCACCTCTACCCCAGCCTCATCAAGCTTGCGTCCATAGGCTGTGCCTTCGTCATGCAAGATATCGCTCTCTGCAATGACAATTAATGCTGGAGGCAAGCCTTTGAGTTGCTCAACCGTCGCCTGTAGGGGAGAAGCATAAATGTCTTTGCGCTTTTCTGGGTCAGCGATGTACATATCATACATCCACTTCATTGTTGGTACTGTCAGAAAACGCTGATCGCCAAATTGGTGATAAGAATTCGTTTCAAAATCCGCATTTACAATCGGCCACATCAGGATTTGCAACTTGATGTGTGGTTCTCCTTTTTCTTTCGCCTTCAAAGCAGTGACAGTTGTCATGTTACCGCCGACACTGTTGCCAACGACTGCCAAATTCTTGCCATCCACGCCAATCTCCTCACCATGCTCGGCAACCCATTTAGTTGCAGCATAAATCTCATTAATTGCCTGTGGGTACTGAGCATCTGGCGTGCGAGTGTAGTTGACAAAGACACCTGCAAACCCTGAAAGCACAACCAGATCGCGAACCATGCGCTTGTGTGTTGGGTAATCACCTAACACCCAACCACCACCATGAATAAAGATGAAAACAGGTAATATGCCTTTGACCCCTTGAGGTCGTACAATATTGAGGGTAATTGAATAACCATCAGCAGTAATCGTTTTTTCAGACTCTTCAATGCCTGAAAGGTCTACTGAAACAGAAGCCTGTGCATCCACAAGAACTTGACGTGCTTCGAGTGGAGTGAGTTTATCCAGCGCCACACCCCCTGAATTCAGCACTTTCAAAAATTCTTTTACTCCTTTGGAAAGACGCGGATCGTTCGCAACTTCCAAAATTTTTGCTGCTTGCGAGTTTACTTGAGCAACCATAACGTTCTCCTTGAATTTATAGATGGTGGATAATCTGTTGAATTGGCACTGTCAAGCTAGCTGACTCGACAATATCTGTTCATGTACAACGATCGGGAAAGGGCAATCACCGACTACCCCAAATGCTGTTTCAGAAACGCCAACGTGCGATCGCCCGCTAATTCTGCGGCTTCTTTGCGATAAGCGGAACTACCCGCGCGACTAAACCCGTGGCTCACTCCTTCATAGCGATAGATTGTTACCAGGGGGTTATCTTTCAGTCCTTGCTGAATGGTCGTTTGAGCGCTTGGTGACACATACTCGTCATTTGCGCTCATATGCAAGATCAACGGTTTATGAATCTTTGTCGCCTCTGCTAAATTCCGATCAATGTCAACACCGTAGTAACTGACGTTGGCATCCGCATCAGTACGTGTTGCCATAAAATATGCCAATTTACCGCCCGAACAAAAGCCGACACTGCCGACCTTACCTGTGCTGCTGGGATACTGCCGTAAAAAAGATAGACTTGCCTTCAGGTCTTCTACACCGCTATCCCAATCAAACTCTCCAAGTAGCTCAAAGGCTTTAGCACGCTGCTTCTCGTCGTCAAAATCAAGTTGCACACCGGGTTCCAGGCGCCAATACAAATCTGGTACAAGCACCTGATAGCCTACCTTCGCAAAATCGTTGGCAATCTGTCGCATATTTTGATTGACCCCAACAATTTCTTGAATCAGCACAATTCCTGCACGAGGCTGAGTACTGGGTGTTGCTAGATAGGCGTTAAAACTGCCCCCTAACAAGGCTGGAATAGTTACAGTTTGAGTGGTCATGATACCTTTCCTGTTTAACCAATGAATGGGAATTGGAAATCAAAATTTGATTAAGTAAGAGTGGGTGGCAGCCGTGACGTGAGAAATTGAGCAATATGGTTGGCGATCGCATCCCCATCTTCTTCCAGGGCAAAGTGTCCGGTATCAAACAAATGAAACTCCAGATTTTTTAAGTCGCGTTTGTA
Source organism: Nostoc cf. commune SO-36 (assembly GCF_023734775.1). Lineage (NCBI taxonomy): Bacteria > Bacillati > Cyanobacteriota > Cyanophyceae > Nostocales > Nostocaceae > Nostoc > Nostoc commune. Next base: position 5,533,525 of record NZ_AP025732.1, read on the forward strand.
GGCATAAGCTCCCTCAACTAAAAAGCCCTGGTCATTTTTGCCCCATACAATCAGCGTGGGTGGTTGATATTGGCGCAAGTAAGCTTGCCACTGTGGATATAACCGCACATTGAACTGGTAGTCGTATTTTAATGCCAGTTGAATATCCATATTGCCAGGGCGATCGAGGAGTGCTTGATCCAGAGTCCAGGTATCGGGACTAAGGTTTTCTGGATTCCTGGCTCCAGTGATGTAATACCATTTCGTGCCTTTGCTTGCTAGAGCCTGTCGCACGCGATCGCTATTTTCGGGTGTCTTATTCTGCCAAAAAGCGCGCATTGGCTTCCAGAAATCACCGAGTCCCTCCTCGTAGGCATTGCCATTCTGTACAATCAGCGATTCTACTCGTTCTGGATACTGCGTTGCCAATCGATAGCCAATGGGAGCGCCATAATCCATTAAATAAAGGCTATAGCGTTTCAACCCGATCGCAGCGATGAAATCTGCCATCACTTCGGCAAGGCTGTCAAAGGTATAATCAAACTCATCCACCGTTGGCATAGAACTATAGCCAAAACCAGAATAATCAGGTGCAATCAGATGGAATTGATCCGCCAACGCCGGGATGAGATTGCGGAACATCTGGGACGAGGTTGGAAAGCCGTGCAATAGCAGAAGCGTCGGACGATCGCGAGAACCAGCTTCACGGTAGAAGATATCTAAACCATTGATTGCTACTGTGCGATAAGTGGTCATGCGTTTACTATTTTGAATTCAAATCGTTCAACAGAATCAGAAATAGTTGATCCTGTTTATTCAAAGGTTCATATCTGAGCATGAGCTATGCTCGGATGATCGATCGTTCCCACTGAATCAGGCGAGAACGGATTGCAGCCGTGATGTGAGAAATTGATCGATATAGTTTGCGATCGCATCCCCATCCTCTTCCAGGGCAAAATGTCCGGTATCGAGTAGATGGAACTCAACGTCTTTCAAGTCACGCTGATACGGATAAGCACCGTCAGCAGGGAAAATGTAATCGTTCTTGCCCCAAACAATCAGAGTTGGAGGTTGATATTTACGAAAATACTCCTGCCATTGAGGATAGAGCGGTGGATTCGTACCATAGCTATACAGCAGTGCCAGTTGAATCTCACCGTTGCCGGGGCGATCGAGAAAATGTTGATCGATAGTCCAGGTATCGGGGCTAATCGCTTCTAGATTGCGAATACCATTGGTATATTGCCACTTCGTTGCTTCCAGGGTGACAAGATATTCGAGCTTTTCAGCATTCTCAGGCGATCGCTCTTGCCAGTATGCCTTAATTGGTTCCCAGAATTCGCGCAGACCTTCTTCGTAAGCATTGCCATTTTGAACAATCAGAGATTGCACCCGTTCTGGATATTTAGCGGCAATCCGATAGCCAATTGGTGCGCCATAATCCATTACATAAAGGCTGTACTTTTTGAGAGCGATCGCAGCAATGAATTTCTCGACAATCTCAGCCAAGCGATCAAACGTGTAATCAAACTCATTTACCGTAGGCATCGAACTGTTGCCGTAGCCAGGGTAATCAGGAGCAACGAGATGGAATTTATCAGCAAGTGCTGGTATGAGATTACGGAACATGTGGGATGAGGTTGGGAAGCCGTGCAATAACAGAATCGTTGGATTATCACGGGAACCCGCTTCACGGTAGAAGATATTTAAACCATCGATTGAAACTGTGCGATATGTAGTCATAGGATTACTCTTTATAAGTGATAAAAGTGACATGATGACGTTTTTCGACAGGTCGATCTATCTCACATCCTGACGACGGATTTGCTCCTGAAAGTAGTCCCGCCAGCTTTCGGGTAACGCTTCTAGTTGAGTTGCACGATGCAGTAACTCTGGATTGTTTTGCTCACGAACATAAAGCTGAGTGATATCAGCAACGGTGATATTGTTGGTATCTCGACTCATCAACTCTAAAGTGTCTCCAGCGACCACTTCGCCCTCTTGCAAAACCCGAAAGTAAAATCCGGTGCAACGACTGGCGAGAAATCGTTTCACCATATCCGGTCGCCCAAAGCGAATCCCTAACTTGTAGCAGGGTAAGCGCGGTTGAGTCACCATTAATTCCACACTGCCAATTTTGAAGCGATCGCCAATGTTAATTTCCTCTTCTTTAAATCCTGTAACTGTGAAGTTTTCACCAAAGATTCCAAGTGTTAACTCTGTGTCAGGCAATTCGCTTCGCCAGTAATCATAATGCTCAAACGGATAAACATAAACGGCTTTGTCAACTCCGCCATGAACGGTGAGATCCGCTTGTCCATCGCCGTCTAAATTGAGTTCGCGTACCATCACTCTCGCATTAACTGGCTCTTTGAAAATTCCAGTGCGGACGGCTTTTCCTTTCCAGGACACTTCACGCGGCAGTCCGACATTAACAGAGATCAGCTTCATCTTTAACTCCTTTTGAACTTCAAATCTGTGCCATACCGCCATCAACAAACAACTCAATGCCGTTCACAAAGCTGCTATCATCTGAAGCGAGAAAGACAACGGCTTTGGCAATCTCATCGGGTTTGCCGACTCGTCCCAGTGGGATGGCGCTGACTTGGCTGTCCACGAATCCTTGCAACTGCTGGTCATTCAGTCCCAAATGATCGTAACCAGGAGTCGGAACCACACCAGGGCTAATGGCATTCACTCGGATCTTGCGTTCTCTGAGGTCGAGTATCCAATTCCGAGCAAATGATCTCACGGCGGCTTTGGTGGCGCTGTAAACACTGAAAGCTGGCGTACCTTTTATAGAAGTAGTCGAAGCATTCAGGATAATAGAAGCGCCCTCTGGTAACAGTGGCAATGCCTTTTGTACGGTAAACAGCAAACCTTTAACATTTATGTTGAATGTTTTGTCAAAGTGTTCCTCAGTAATTGTTCCAAGTGGGGCAATTTGTCCACCGCCAGCATTAGCAAAGATGATATCGAGGTGTCCTTGCTCTTGCTTAATGGTGGCAAACAGACGATCGAGGTCTGCCAGATTAGAAACATCGCTCTGCACAGCCGTAACATTTTTACCAATGGCTTCTACAGCAGCATCCAGTTCGACTTGGCGACGACCTGTGATGTAGACGTATGCACCTTCAGCAACAAACTGTTTAGCTGTGGCAAGACCGATACCACTGTTGCCACCCGTGACAAGGGCGATTTTTCCTTCTAGTTTACTCATTATGTTAATGCCTCTCTATTTCGTGGTCGCAGCGTGTTCGATGAGCGTGGCAACGGCATCTGGATGGGAAACCATCACCACATGAGATGCGCCCTGTACGGCGATCGTCTCCTTTGAGTTGGCGCGCTTTGCCTGGAACGCGTGCGCCGCCGCTGGAATATTTAAGTCGCGATCGCCATAGATGAACCAGGACGGAATAGACTTCCATGCAGGCTCGCCCGATGCTTCGTTAAGTGCAGCTTCCGTAATCGGTCGCTGGGTGGCAGCCATCACCCTTGCGTCGGCGATGGACACATCTGCGGCAAACTGCGCTTGGAACTTGGACTGCTGGATGTAGAGGTCTTTGCCGCCGTCAGGCAGGGCAACTGGAGGCGCAAGCGTAGGGCCGAGCGTGCTGCCGGGGTAAAGACCGGTGAGTGCGGCGGCAGTCTCACCTGCTTCGGGAGCAAAGGCAGCAACGTAAACCAGCGCCTTCACGTTCTGGTTGTTCTTGACCGCATTGCTGATCACCAAGCCGCCATAGGAGTGTCCGACCAGTACGATGGAACCCTTAATGTTCTTGAGGATGCTGGCAACATAATCTGCGTCGCTTTTGACACCACGCAAGGGATTAGCAGCAGCGACCACCGGATACCCTTTTGCGATCAACTTGGTCAATACGCCGTTCCAACTAGAAGATTCGGCAAACGCGCCGTGGACGAAAACGACCGTGGGTTTGTTATCTTGGGCGCTGGCAGTAGTCATAACGGCTTCTAATGAAGTAATGAGAATGATTCCGAGGGAAAGTCCGGCGATCAAAAGCAGATGGATACTATTTCTGCGGATGAGCCTGTTCATGTGGTGATATCCTGTGTGTTCGTTAATGTTGTTGGGAACGGACTCTCTAGGTGAGGTGTAACTTGGTTACTGCCAGGTCAAGCGAGCAGGCGCAACGATTCATTCCAGAGCCGATCGGCATTGTCTGGATTCAGAGCGTAGGGGGCAACTCCGCTCATATAGCCGTTCCCGTTGGTGACGAGAGTGGCTTCATTGCAGTCCTCGAAATAGCGTCCGCCAACGCCTTTTAGTAACGGAGAGGTTGCCAACAGAACGGAAGTTGCCGCACCCTGCGCTATTGTCTTCTGCCGCTCAGGTGGGGTTTTAAGACCGCCTGTATGACGCTGGAGGTTGGTTGCGATCGCACCAGGCATGAGAGCATTAGCGGTAATGCCATCCTTGAACCAGCGCGCAGTAGCACCCACAGCAAAGAGGATACTTGCGGTCTTGGACTGTCCATACGCCAACCACGGATCGTAAGGACGGAACATGAAGTGAATATCATCGAACACAATGGGCGACATCAGGTGTGCGCTAGAACTAACCCACACGATACGGGCAGCACCCTCTGCGGCGAGAGCGTCGTGTAGTCCGAGCGCTAGGGCAAAGTGTCCGAGATAGTTAGTGGCAAATTGCATCTCCCAGCCTTCGGGTGTGCGCTGTTCGGGCAGTGCCATTACCCCTGCATTATTAACGAGGATGTGCAGCGGCTCACGCCAGGCAGCAATGAACTTGGCAATTGAGTTGCGATCGCTTAAATCAAGCAAAGCAACATGAATATTCCGGTTCCCAGTAGTAGCCGTAATGTCAGCCGCAACTTGCGCTCCAGCATCGGTATTACGCACAGCTAGGGTGACGATCGCTCCAGTTTGAGCCAGCGCCCGCGCCGTTTCTAGTCCGATGCCCGATGCGGCTCCCGTAACGATCGCCCGCTTGCTGGAAAGATCAATTCCTTCTACAACCTCGGCGGCGGTGGAATGTCGTCCGAATGGTGTTGTAATCAGTGCCATTGTGTATTCCTTTACAGAGGTCGAGTGTTTTGTTTGCCTAACATCGCCCGTTTCTAAATAGATGAATACGCCGGATTTTGGACGTTAGATTTGCTGAGAACCGTTCGTGCTGTGCGACCTGCTTTAATTAAATCCGCGGCCTTCTCACCAATCATGATGGTGGGTGCGTTCGTATTTCCGGTCGTGATGGTAGGCATGATGGAGGCATCTACAACCCGTAACCCTTCAATTCCATGTACCCGTAGTTCAGGGTCTACCACTGCCATTGAGTCAATGCCCATTTTGCAAGTGCCAACCGGATGCCATACAGTACTGCAAGTATCCCGAATGTAAGCTTCGAGTGCTGCATCACTCTGAACGTGGGAACCCGGAGCAATCTCGTCACCATGAAAATTATCAAAGGCACTGGTCTGAAACAATTGGCGGATTAATTTAACTCCCTCAACCAACTTCTGCACATCGGCTTGATTTTGCAGATAATTCATCCGAATGGTTGGTGGATCGTTGAGATTAGATGAACGCAAACCGACACTGCCAATATTTTGGAGACGGGTAAGAGAGACTGCACCTGTAAATCCAAAATCAGCAGGAGTATAACCAGGTGACAAGAATTGAATGGGGCCGAAAAAGAACTGCAAATCGGGTGCAGACTCCACATTGCCTTTGCTATGCAAAAATAATCCGGCTTCTACTCCATTACTAGTGATGGCAGGGTGTATATCTTGAGTAGTTGCTTGAACGACACAAGTGAGAACGTGATCCTGAAGGTTTTGACCGACACCCGGCAAATCTGCAATGACAGAAATTCCCATCGCTTGCAGATATTCTGCATCCCCAATACCAGAAAGCATTAGCAGCTTAGGCGAATCAAATGCACCCGCACTTAAAATCACTTCCTGGTTAACTCTGATCTGGTGCAGAGTATCCTCATGCAGATATTCCACCCCAATAGCGCGAGTGCCTTCAAACAGCAATCGTGTCACCAATGCCCCTGTCGTTACTGTCAAATTGGGACGATGGAAAATGGGTAGAAGAAAAGCAGCAGCAGCACTGTGCCGTTTACCATCCTTGACCGTCAATTGATAGAGTCCTACCCCTTGTTGCTGTACTCCATTAAAATCAGGATTGTAGTTGTATCCCATTGACACACAGGCATCTATAAAGCGTTGGGAAACCACAGCAGGGGACATCAAATCGGTAACGCTCAACTCCCCATCAACTCCGTGAAATTCTGACGCGCCTCGCTGCTGATGCTCCGATTTCTTGAAATAGGGCAAGACCCCCTGGTAATTCCAACCAGGATTTCCTAATTCTTGCCAGCGATCGTAATCTTGAGGATTGCCCCGGACATACATCATGAAATTAATTGAACTGCTGCCCCCCAAGACTTTGCCACGGGAACAAAACATTTTGCGACCATTCAGGTAGGGTTCCGGCTCAGAGAAATAGCTCCAGTCTACCTCGGTTCCAAGTAGGCTGATGCATTTTGCCGGAATTTGAATTTCTGGTTTTGTAGCTGGGTTGCCTGCTTCGAGGAGTAACACGGTTGTGTCACAGTCTTCGGTGAGACGATTGGCAACCACACAACCTGCTGACCCTGCACCAATTACAATGTAGTCATAATTAGTCATAAAGTTCTTTTCCTCTGTTATCTACAATGGATAAATGGAGTCAAGAATGAACTGATTTAAAGAGCGATCGCTGAATTTAACTGCGAACTAATGGTGTATCCACTAAATGTTCTGCCAGAAACCAAACTTGTGTTTCATTAGTTCGCAAGACTTGGCTCACTAACAAATCGTTAGTACCACTATCTTGATTTGCTGCTGTTTTATCGATCGCCACTCTCAATTCCCCAATTATTAACTCGTGGGCTTCCAGTAACCGCGACAACATCACAGGTACTTCCTCAACGCCGTTTGGCGGACGCTTAATCTTAGTGACTTCTGCCACATGACGCGGATCTGCGATCGCCACACCTCCGAGTGTTTGTACCCGTTCACCTAGTGCATCAATTAACTCAATTTGTTCACTGGCGTGTTTGTCAAGCAACAAATGCAGTTGATAAAACGTATGTCCGCGCATCAACCAGTGATGTTTCTTGTAAAGGTGATAGAGAATAATCGTATCTGCCAAAATTTGATTGACTAAAACACAGCTTTCACTGCGGGTACTGGGGTTGAGAACAATTGGCAAATCACGAAGGCTACCATACTGCTGAATTTCATATCCATGTTGATGCAGTATGGGTTGACTGCGATCGACTTCAGTTATATCTGTATTTTGAGTCGGCACGATCAAATCTCCTAGAATCAATAATTTGTATGTACCGAGAAACTGCTTCTCTTAAAATTGGGATTACTTTACAGGCGATCGGCTTTTGGGTTGCTGCCATTACTTGCGCCTCATCCTTAAGATAAGCATTCAAAAAGCTTAATCATTACAAAGAGTGGAAGAAGAAAGAAAAACGTCTTCTCTAAGGGATATCTCCGGGCGCACCCAGAATTTCGTCGCCAATTTCGCTAGAGATGCGATTCAACAATTCCATGTCAGGTGCTTCATTCTGGTTTAGCGTCCCTGTTGCTTCAACAAAGTGAGCAAAGGAACTGGGCGAAGCAACGACTAACCCGCGAGCTGGCTGGTCACTGAGTGCAGCGACAACATGGGGTGTGCCCATCGGAATGAAGGCACTTTCACCTGGGCCTAGCACAACCTTATTCTTACCAACCCAGACAGTGAACTCTCCTTCCAACACATAAAGTTGTTCTGAATAGCGTGTATGGCGATGGGGTGGAGTCTGGGCACCAGGAGGGAAATAGCCCTCAACCAGGTCATATTTACCATCAGTTGTGGTGTGATCGGCGACGATGGTAAGGTAGTTATTAAGAAGCCAAAATGATTTTGATGTACCGTCAGCAAAAGCCCCATGACCGAGAACGATCGCAGGTTTAGAGTTGGAGGCTTGAGGTAATTCCTTGGCGGTGGCTAATGTTGGATGCATTAATATCCCAACGACAGCACTTAATGCAAGTAACCACAGTAACAATATTTGAACTTTTTTCCATGTAGAAACTATCATTGCGATCGCCTCTGTATTCTTGCTAAATTGCTGAAATCTCTGATTCTTGTCGTCCGTATAGAAGTTATGGCGAGGCTTTTGCGAATTAAGTGGCAGCAAATGACAGGTTTACTGAAAACTAATTAATTCGAGTAATCTTCGCCGAGTAAAGGAGCCATTGCTGCTGATTTGGATTTGAGCCAGGAACATTATTGATTCGTCGCAGAACATAGCTACCGCGAAATCGCTGCTGAGTTCCATTCTTAGTAATGGCAGTAACAGTGACAGGAATTTCAATATAGGATGAGCCTGCCGCTCCGTCTATTCTGCTGGGTTCTCCAACCTTGACAGTAGTAGATTTGGTGTTGGCAAAACCCTGTTTGAATTGCTGAAATGACTGCTTGCTGGCAGTGCCATCTCCATACCAAGCCGAGTAAGCTTGCTTATAGTCTGCACGAGCGATCGCACTGTAGTAATCACGAATGACTTGAACTGCTTGTTGCTCAAGCGGCTCGGCGGTGGCATTTTGGGTGTGAGAGACTAAGGATGAAGTCTTCGAGGGGCTTGCAAGTGATTGTGAGGTTAGAGCAGTACAGGCTGTCATGGCGATCGCAAGCAGCATTTCCCCAACAACTAGCCGATGCTGTTTTAACCAGACAGGTAAGGAAAAGTTGATCATTATATATCTGCCTCGCTAGGTTTGGTAAATAATTATAATTTCCAGGGAAGTGGCGAACGATAAGGATTTTCATTCATATCCAAAACTTCCCAGGTGCGAGGATTCACTTCTCCTGTCACTGGAACTTTGTATCGTTTTTGCAAATCTCTGATCGCAGATTCGGTAATTGAACCAAACACTCCATCAACACTCACACCACGCGGATTTCCTAATCTGACTCCTGCGGCTCCTAAAAAACCATTATCTAAGAGAATTTTCTGCAATATTTTAACGCTTTTACCTCGATCGCCTCGCCGCAAAGTAGGTAAGGTTATATCGGTATAGGCTGTTGCAATTAAAACGCGCGATTTTGGGAACGAGACAGGTGCTGCGAACCGATGTAATTCACTTGAAGCGATCGCTGTACTAGTTAGTGAAACTCCAATCAATTCTGCAACCAGTGCTGTTGATAAGAATACTTTAGATAACACAAAAGTAATTTGATGAATTGAGTTTTGAAGTGTTATTGATTTCATTATACATCTCCTAATCTGGGCGTTTTTGAACTTTTTTCCCTGTAAAAACTATTATTGGGCTTGCCTCTGTATTCTTGCTAAATTGCTCAAATCTCTGGTTTTGTTGTCGGTATAGAAGTTATGAAATACTCTCTGACGAAATACTTATTAAGATAAGCACTAAAAACATTAATAATTTGCAGCAACAATAGCTGCCATTATCTGCTCAACAGTCCAGCGATCTAGATAGCGAATTCCATTAATAAACAAAGCGGGCGCAGCCTCCACTCCACTTTGCAGTCCACCTTCGATATCCGCATTGATGCGATCGACATACACACCTCTGGATAAATCCTGCAAAAATTGAGAAATATCAAGTCCTAAACGATTGGCGTACTCTACTAGATAGCCATTCTCCAACTCTTGTTGATGGATGAATAGCATCTCGTGCATTTGCCAAAACTGCCCTTGAGCCGCGGCGGCTTCTGCGGCTTCGGCTGCCCGTCGAGCATGTGGATGAATCTGTACTTGAGGAAAATGACGGAAGATAAAACCTAAATTGTTTTCTCCAAACGAAACCTTCAATTGTTGCCCGGCAACTTTAATCAATCGATAGACATTGGCACTTTGAAAACATTCATAATCTCCATACATGACGAAGACTACAGCAGCATTCAGCGCACCTTGAATATGATCGTGGGTTGAAGGCGGAACGAATAAAGAATGATTATTGCGGTCGTAAGTCATGTTTCGGTTTGTATTAAGCAATACTTTTGCCTTACAACCCAACTGCGCTAACATTGCTATGGATTCAATATAGACAATTGACCTTCTCTTGTCGTCCACACAGGGTTGACATTTTTGTACAATCGAGTGATGGATAAACCTATCCATCTCGCAGTCGAAAATTGCCTCCAACTTTAGTTGGAATTTGGATACCAAATTTAGTACAGCTTACAAACTGACAATCCCACGCTTAACAGCAATAATCACAGCTTGAGTGCGATCGCTCACGCCCAATTTGCTCAAAATCCGATTTATATGCGATTTGACGGTACTTTCACCAATAATCAAAGCAGTCCCAATTTCCTGATTCCCCATTCCTTGTGCCATCAAACGCAGCACTTCCAACTCTCGTTCACTGAGTTCTGGATTGCTGATTCGCTGCAATAATTTTGCGCCTACTTCTGGCGGAATATATTTTTGACCATTATGAATGGCGCGAATCGCATTCAAAAGCTCGCCAAGTTTAGAATCCTTAAGCAGATAGCCTTGAGCGCCCGCCTGTAAACCGCGATAGATATCTTCATCGCCATCGTAGGTTGTCAGTACCGCGATCCGAGCCTGCTTAAATTCAGCACGAATAGCCATAATGGCTTCAACACCTCCCATTTTGGGCATTCGTAAATCCATTAGTGTGACATCAGGTTGGTGTTCTCGAAATGCGGCGATCGCCTGTTGCCCATCTTCAGCTTGAGCAATCACTGTCATTTCTGGATCGCGATTAATGATGGTTGCCAATCCCTTTCTAACTATGGCATGGTCGTCAACAATTAGCACCCGAATCGTAGTGGATTGGCTCATCGTAATTCTCACCCTCGATTGATAGTGGCAATAATTTCTGTTCCTTGACCAGGTTGGCTTTGAATCGTTAGTTGTGCGCCAATACGCTCTGCTCGTTCGCTCATTCCTAATAAGCCGAACCCACCGCTCAAAGGAATGCTACCTACTCCAAAGCCTCTGCCATCGTCTTTAACCCTTAAGATACACTGTGTCTCGTTGTACACCAATTCAACCCGAATTTCGCCAGCACAAGCGTATTTAATCGCATTGGTTAATGCTTCCTGCCCAATTCTGAGTAAGTTATTCTCCACTTCGGTTGGTAAGGAATAGGCTGTACCCTGAGTTTCGCAAATCAGAGCCGTGTCGGTCGTCGATCGCATTTGAGCCACTATACGATGCAGGGCACTCTCTAAATTACCTTCTTCTAGTAGCCGAGGGCGGAGTGCTGATACGGATCGCCGTGCGCCTGCTAGCCCAGCGCGTGCTAGTTCCTCAATCATTTCCAGATGTACTTGGGTTGCTTCTGGGTCATCCGCCAGCACTTGTGTTGCTGCTCCAACCTGAAGCAGAATACCTGTGAAAGATTGAGCGAGTGTATCATGAATTTCTCGCGCCATGCGGTTGCGTTCTTCCAGAATTGAGGCTTGTTCAGCGCGTTTTTGTTCGCGCAGTGCAGCGTTTCGCTGTTCGCTAATGTCAAGAATTATTCCTAACATCCGCACAGGCTGTCTATCTGTGTCATAAATGCCTCGACCTCGACCTACCAGCCAATGAATACTGCCATCTGGATGAATGACTCGATATTCGGCTTCAAAATCAGTATAAGTTGCTAGAGCTGTTGTAACAGCTTGCTCAACCCGATAAATGTCTTCTGGATAAACGCGATCGCGCCATACCTGATAGCTGCTCTCAACCTCACCGGGAACTAACCCCAACAATCGAGCATGATTGTCGTTCCAATCTATTTTGTTCTCCGTGATATTCCAGCTCCAACTACCGATGTGGGTGAAGTCCATCGTCAGCCTGCGTTGCTCTTCACTTTGTCGCAAGGCATTCTCCACTCGTTGGCGCTCTTCAATCTCCTGCGAAAGTAGTAAAGTTCTCTCGGTGACTTGTTGTTCTAAGGTTTGGTTGTAATCGGCTAGCAGTTTCTCTGCTTGTTTGCGCTCAGTGATATCTTGAAAGGCGACGATCGCATAAGCCACCTTGCCCTGTTCGTCAAAGACTGGAGTGCCCCAAACCTCAACTGGAATGGTTGCATTGTTTTGGCGAATATCCATGTCATCAACGGTGGTGCATTCGCCGCTTAACGCCCGGATAACTGGCAGTTTTTCAGTGGGATAGATTTGATCCGTTTCCGTCACATAAAATTGATAAGCCTCTGAGATTTGCTCCGGTGGCACAGCAGGATCAATCCCTTTACCCATGAGTTGAATGCCCCGTTGATTGGCGTAATAAGGGCGACCCTCTGCATTGATGATGGCAATGCCCACCGGAACTGCTTCTAGAAATTGAGTCATCCTGCTTTCGCTTGCCCCAAGCTTTGCATAGAGTTTGGCATTTTCAATTGCGATCGCTGCCTGAGTGGAAAGTAGATTCAGAACTTGCGATCGATCTGGTGTAAATACCCCAGTTGCTAATTGATTTTCTAGATACAACACGCCGACAAGTTTGCTCTGATTCAGGAGTGGCAAACAGAGCAGTGATTGAATTTGGTTGTGCTGAATGTATGGTTCATTGATAAAATGACCTTCACGAGTTGCATCATTTAATATGACAGATTCATGAGTACGGATAACATAATTAATAATTGATTCAGGTAGATTATTTGCAGTTGGGAGCGATTGCAGCACTTGCGTAGCCCAGACCTTCTCACCGTCATTGAGTTCACAAGAAGCTTCAATCACCCATTTCCCTGAGTTTTCCAAAATCAAAAATCCTGTTTGTGCGCCAGCATTTTCGATTAATATCTTCATCAAGGAACTGAGTAACTTATCCAATTCAATTTCACGAGAAATCGTAAGGGAAGCTTTCATCACTGCTGCTAAATCGAAAGCGATGGGTGAGTGATTAGATGTGGTGACAGAAGTTTTGGGGATTGGCGCGTAAGCCATGCCCGACGACTGAGGAAATAGCTGGGGATAGCGAGTTTCTAAATCTTTGACTTTCGTAGATGCTCCCCATCGTTCATAGCAATAATGTGCTTCCTTCATGTAAGTTTGGGCGATTTTTTCTCTACCTCTTGCCAGATAATGTTTAGCAGCTAATTCATAAGCTAATGCTTCTTCTTGCAAATACTCGTTGTCTCTAGCTCCTTGTATGGCTTGCTCGTAGAATTCTTCTGCCTCAAGTAACTGACCCAAAACTCGTGCAATCTCTGCTTCCATTAAATGATATTTATGCAAATAATTCATTGGCGCATAAGCTGCCCATTGCTTCATTTGCTCCTGGCTAACAGCAACGTTTTTGAGGATTTCCTCCTGCACTTGAGCGCTGCTTCTAGGAAATATTGCGAGTCTTGCTAGAGAGCTATAGAAGTAATACAAAGGAACGAGGGGGGTTGCAATGACGCGGATCATATAACTTTCCGCTATGGCTGCGTTCTCAGATGCCTGAACATACTCAGAAAATAGATAGCATAGAATAAGTTTGTTGAGATGTACCAAAAACAGTATAACTGCATCTATTTCATGGTGTGACAGTCTATTTTCCTCGTCATAGGATTCGCCAACGAGACGGGATGGATTGACCGAGCATCCCATCAAATTTAAGACAGACTGCTGAAATATTTGAGTCCAAGTGAGTGATGTTGTCTGTTTAATTTGATGGATTGCTTCACAGTATTTTGCCATCTCGTGTTCAACCTCGACAAGTTCCTTTCCAACAATGAAGAGTTGGAGGCAATAAGTGAAAGCGCAATAGGCAGCGAACTCTAAATCTCCAGTTTCCAAACCACTTTGATAAGCTTCCAGAAATGCTTCGATGTTTCCCTAATATGCTCTTTCCAATGGATGATGAAATTAGTCACCATGAACAATGTTCTAGCTTTAAGTGAATGGATTTTCAGATGGGGTAACAGCCTTAATGCAAGCTGCCCAAACTCATAGCCAGCCTCAATGTTTCCGACCATTCCACAAAGAATTAACCCCAAGTTGGCATAAGCAAAGGGAGACACAAACATATTGCCATACTGAATTGACAAGTTGACTTGTTTAAACACAAGTAAAGACACCAAATCAGGAGCCGCATGATGGGCAGCAAGCGTTATCCTTGAGAGGATTTGCATTGCTGCTAGCTTTTCCGGTTTAGTCATTTCTGGCAATTGGATCAAGTCCTGGATTGGTTTGTTGTCAAAGTGGGATATGATTGTGTCTAGTTCAAGCTGAATATCTGACTGACTCAGTTTTTCGGGAAAACTGATCCCAATTTCTGCAATACTTGCAATCCAGTATTTATTGCTTTTAATAGCTGGTTTTGTGCGATGTCGGTTTGAATTTTGACTTCGTAAACTTTCACGATGTCGAAAATGGTTTTGGCTGATTGTAGAACGATCGCCGCCCACGATTCTACTTGCTCAAAATCGCCACACAAATACGCGACTTCTGTTGTTTCTAAATATAAATCTAATGTCAAGTCATAGTTTGTTTGCCAGCTAGAAGCTGCTAGCCAAACTCTTGATGTGGCTAAATATTTTTGAGCCACGCTATAGGCGATCGCAGCTTTTGCTTTCTGTCCGGCGATTAAATTTAATCTAGCAATTTCATTGCGTTCTAGTTGATCTGTGACAAGCTCAATTCCATGATTAAGATGATCAACAATTTCAAACAGTCGGTCTGATAGTTTCTCTGGCAAAATTTTTCCGAGGAGATTGCGACCAATTTGTAAATGAACAATTTGTTTTTGCGACTCATCGATTAAGGTGTATGCTGCTTGCTGCACGCGATCGTGCAAGAACTTATACTCTTGAATTAACAAGTTTTCATCTAATTCAGATAGTGGTTGAATTAATCCAACTTGTATGGCTGTTAGTAAATCTTGAAAAATCGTTTCGGGTGGCTTCTCACAAACAATCGATAGAGTATCTAAATTAAATTCAGCACCAATGCAAGCAGCTAACCGGAGAATTTGCTGTGTATTCTCTGGCAGTTTCTTCAACTTGTGAAGCATCAACTCCGCAACATTATCAGTGATATCTTGGGCTTGGATCTGAGCTATGTTCCACTCCCAGCTTAAGTATTGGGCATCAAAGGTCAATAAATTTTCGCTATACAGCATTCTCAAAAATTCATTCACAAAAAAAGGATTGCCCTCGAGTTTTACGCAACACCAACTCAGCTAATGGACTAACTGTGTCTGCATTCTGATGTAGCGTCTCGGCAATTACCTGACTCACGGCTTAAGCGTTAATGGTGTTAGGATAATTTCCTGAAGGACTGCCCCTTGTTTTCGCACTCTCTCTAGCATTAATGCTAATGGATGCGTTGGATTTACTTCATTATCTCGATAGGCTCCATTTAAAAATAGTGATTGGGTTTGCTCATCAAGCAGCATCAACTCGATTAACTTCAGCGTTGCTGAGTCTATCCACTGCAAATCATCTAAGAAGATCGCCAGGGGATGTGATTTCTGAACAAAACACCCGCACAAATTGCCCAAAGATTCGATGAAAGCGATTTTGAGCTTCAGTTGCTCCCACTTCTGGTACAGGCGACTGCTTGCCGATAATTAATTCAACTTCTGGGATGATATCAATGATGATTTGTGCGTTGGTTCCTAAAGCTGTAAGTAAGAGCGATCGCCACTGTTGCACTTGTTCGTCTGGTTCACTGAGCAATTGCTGCACTAATTTTTGCAGAGCATCTGCGATCCGCGCTGTAAGGAATATTGCGCCCAAATTGATCAAATTTACCAGAGATAAAATAACCACGCTTTTGGGTAATTGGTTTATAGATTTCCTGCACTAACGCAGATTTCCCAATGCCAGCATAGCCAGATACCAACATCATTTCGACTTGGAATTTTGGTTTGCCTCTTTGTTCGCTTTGTGAAGTTGTTTCTGAATTGTTTGGTAGAGAAGCAACGGGATTTGACTCTGAACACGCTACACGATTGTCCTCCGGACACGCTACGCGAACAACCGCCGCCAGTAACATTGCAACTTCCTGATCCCGTCCATACAGTTTTTGGGGAATTTGAAACTGACCCCGAAACGTCTTGAAGCGCCAGTTGAATGCTAGAGATTTTGACCGATTTTTGCTAATTGTTCAGTCACAGATTTCTAAATCCGCTTTGATTCCCCAAGCACTCTGATAGCGATTTTCTGCATTTTTCGCCATCAGTTTGAGAATGATATCTGAAACTGGCTTAGGAATCGTTTTATTTATTTCATAAGGCGGAATAGGCTGTTTAGCTATATGACAATGGACTAGTTCCAGGATATCTGTTGTGGGAAACGGCAGATGTCCGGTTAGTAGTTTGTAAAATGTCACACCAAGGGAGTAAAAATCGGTGCGGTAATCGAGTAAACGGTTCATCCGCCCAGTTTGCTCTGGAGATAGGTATGCGAGTGTCCCTTCTAAAACATGAGGACTTTTGAAAGTCGGATTCGTGCGGTTAAATTGGGTGGCAATTCCAAAGTCAATAATTTTTTGACAACGCCAGTATCCAGATTGAGTACTATGTTTCCAGGGTTGATATCTTTATGAATGACATTAGCTGCATGGATTTTGCCTAGAATGTCTGTGAGGGCGATCGCAAGACTTAAAAATTGGGATAAAGGCATGGGGCAGAAGATATCTGGGCGATTGTGCATCCATTGCTCTAGGGACTCTCCCCCAAAATCTTCTAAGAGAATCACCAGAGTGCGTTGATAGTCTTGCTGACTGTATGCCTTCACTACTCCCTCCAAGTTGAGGGAACGGGTAATTTTATATTCCTGTCTGTAGCGGGTTAGTTCTTGAGGTGAGGGATAATCAAGTTTTAGCATTTTTACAATTATCCCTACTCCATCGTCTCTGATACCGCGATAAACTAGAGAATTAGAACTTTCGTATATCTTGTCTTGAATGACAATACCAGGTAGAGTAATCATAGAAGCAACTCTTGAGAGGATAATCTGGCAATACCTCAAACTATACAGTAATTGACAACGAAACTACACGGGTTTCAGCCGATGCAATTCGCACATAAAGTGAAATCGATTGTGAAGCAAGGCTTTGAGCTAGTACAGCGCGGCGGAAATAAGCAGACCATTAAATAGCCAAAACTTTGCCCTCATATGTCCACTTAAAAGGTTTAGCCATTGTTTTGTTAAAGTAGTCGATAAACTTGAGGATTCGATTTTTCAAATCATCCTGACTGACGAAACTGGCTCTTCTGAGTAACTTGCGAACCAAAATAGTGAACCAAATCTCAATTTGATTGAGCCATGAAGAATGTTTAGGAGTGTAATGCAACACAATTCGGTGTGTTGGGTCACGCAAAAAAGTCGTGCGGGATTTCATTGATTTGAGGATGCCACTTTCTCCCTTAATGCCCAGATTAATATCCAAACCTTCCATTTGTGCAACTAAACGAACCAGGGATTCAGACTGATGAGTGTTCAGATAATCCATAATCAGATACCATTTTTTGGCATCTGGGTCAGTTTCAATTGTTCGGCGAACATGAAGGATAAAATCAACTTCTGTTCTTGTATCTGAACAAGTCGGCTAGACAATTTGACCAGTAGCAACATCGAATTGGCAATTAAGCAATGCGAGCCGTGACGGATGTACTCAAATTCTCTTCTTTCGACTTTGCCTGGTCGCATTGGCAAATCCTTTTCTAACCGTTCAGTGGCTTGAATACCTGTCATTTCATCAATGGATATTGTGCGCTCCCCCTTTATATGACGCTCAATGGCGCTGATATAGAACCCACCTTCCGCACCCCAACTGTCACACATCAACAAAAAGCGGACAGAGTAGTACACAGGAACTAAGTTAGATTCAAAATTTAACAGACTTAATGAGAATAAGTAGTATTAAGTCTGGTGATTTAGCGAGAAGAGAAAGTTGTGTGATGAAGACAGAAGCAAGAGAAAACTTCATAGTTAAAAATAATTGATAACAAAAAGATAAATGAGAGAATTGCAACAGAAGTTGTAGAGAATGGTGTTGTAATGTTGAATGCGGAAGACATTTAAATTCAGAACATAGACCATTTAGGAATAGTAGCAGGAATAATAGACGCGATAGGATTGGTAGAAATAATTAATGAATTAATAGGTGAAGAGAAAGGAGAAAAAGTCAGTCCAGGTCATGTAGTTAAAGCTATGATATTGAACGGACTAGGATTTGTATCCAAACCTCTATATACAGCACTTCCGGCAGCTATGAGGTACATCCTCAAAGCTAAAAGCTATGTTAGGAGAGAGGCAATAAGAAAAACTGTATTGCATAATAGCGGGAAGCGCTGTATGTTTCCAAAATATTTTGAAACAATAGCTTGTGAACATTTAATAGGAGCAGGAGTAGAATTTTTTGCGCCTCACCTTGTAATAATTTACCCGCATCTGTGATTTCAATATGACGACCAATGCGATGAAATAATTTGACTCCATATTCTGCCTCTAAAGTTTGAATAGCAGCACTGACTGCTGGTTGAGTAATATAAAGTGCTTCTGCTGCACGGGTAAAGTGCAGCATTTCCGCCACAGCTAAAAAAATTCGCAACTGTTCCAGCGTCATTTGGAATATGTACAGGGTTGTATAGTAGTGATTTTGAACACTCTGAAAGAATTATACGGTAAACTTAGCGGAAAGCTGTAGATAGCTATCAATATTCTCAATTACTTACGTGGTTGCAGTTATATCGGCATATCCATAAACTCAGTTTATGGATATAACAAAAAAGACTGTTTGCTCTTATTGATAAGTAGCCATAGAGTGAAACTATGCCTTTAGCGAAAGTGCTAACTACACTAACTATTTTCTGAAATTCCGAATTTTCCCCACTCGCAACCTCTATCTCACTGATATAGATGTTTGACAGTCAATACCATTGAGGATATACGACACACCTATGAGCGAACTACTGACTGCTATACCTACAGGACTCACGGCTTTTGTTGCTACCAATCTCGACGATATTATTGTTCTGTCGCTGTTTTTTCTCACAGGTAAATACTTGCTTTCGCCGTCGTCACATCGTTATCGGTCAGTACTTGGGTTTTAGTGCGTTAGTAGTCGCCAGTTTACCCAGCTTCTTTGGCAAGTTTGTCCTACCAGAATCTTGGATTGGTCTACTCGGTATTGTTCCAATCATGATTGGTATCAATCGCTTGCTAAATCAAGAGACTAGCGATACAGAAGATGTAAACACTCCTGAATCTTCGCAAGCTTGGTGGAGCAATTTCCTTTCACCCCAAACTTACGGTGTAGCAGCTGTTACCATCGCTAATGGGGGTGACAATATCAGTATCTATATGCCAATGTTTGCTACCAATACATGGGATAACTTACTTGTGATTTTGGTAGTTTTCTTCGTGATGGTAGGTGTGTGGTGTTTTACAGCCTATCATTTAAACTAAGATCAAGGCGATCGCTTCTGCAATCACTCGCTACGGTAATTCTTAGTCCCCTTCATTTTAATGGGATTAGGTGTTTCTATTTTAATAGAAAGTCAAACATTAGAAAACTCCTGCCTTAGCTTTCATTACCTCTGTAAGTATTGGTTCTTACCTGTTAATTTTAGGCAATAACATTTGGCGAGAAAATTATGGATTTTCTTTGGATCGTTTCTGAAGCCGAAGTTATAGCTGGGGTTAGACAAAAATGAGCTTTTATATTTGCAAGTTGCATCAATAGACAGATGAAATAATGCTCAATTAATACCTTAAATTAGGTAGTTGGTATCTGAAAAAACTAATTTATTAGGAGAAACACATGAAACTTTTCAAAAATACCCTTGTTAAAATTACCCTTGTTTGCTTATTGCTGATAGTGAACTTGATCATTGCTCAACCATCTTGGGCAGGAAAAAAATTAGCTAATGATCCAGACTATATAGAACTCACCAAATCACTAGAATCTGCTTTACAGGATAAACAAGCTCAAGGAGTTACACCAGAAATTGAGCAAAAAATCACTAATTTGAAATACCAAAAGTACATTTTGGAAAATAGTGAAGATTCTGTGGGAATCTGTCGCAATGAAACCGATAAAACACTGTTAATATACGGTGAGAAACCAAAAAAATCTACCTCAACCTACGACAATGAATTATATCTGCTCTCTAGTGGCGCAGAAACCGATGATGAATGGGATTGTCAAGGTGTTTATATTCCTGGACAAGCGGCTACAGAAGAACAAGCAGCCACACCTGCTCAAGCTTTTAAGATTGTTCATGGAACTCGGTTAGTTGCCACAACCAACCCCGAAACTGGAGAAATTGAATTCAATCTTCCACCTGCAAAAGTTTTTCAATCTGGTGAAGTTAACTGGGTTATTCCTGAAAACTTGCAAGCCGCGCTAGATGCTGGAATTACTACTGCGAAAATTGATGATTAATTGACTAGTATAGATTGAATAGGCTGCCACACATCTAGTTTTTCAGCTGCCTCTAGGCTATGGAAGGGCTTTAGACCCAAAATTATAAAATTTAAATACGCGACAGCTTAGGTAAATTTAGCCAGAATCTTGAATAAAAGCTCAGAGTCAGAATTGTTCTGGCTCTTTTGTTTTTGATTTATATTATTATATGATTAAAGACAGAGGCAAATAAGTAGTATATTAATTACAGAGATTCAATAACAATGATTTATCAAAAAACTTAAAAAATCATTTACTTATATTTAAACTTTTGAAAAATAAATATAGCTTTATTTTTCAAAGTATTGTTATTTTTTTGTAAAATAAATTGAATAGTGAAAATTTTGAATAACTATTTGAACACATAAATTGCATGAAGATAGAAGCAGAAAAGTTAGAAGTGAAGAATTTAGAAAAAAAGAAGTATAGGTCAGACCGAATTCGAGATCACTTAGCAAATGAACGTACCTATCTAGCATGGATGCGGAGTGGTATTGCGCTGATGGGTTTTGGTGTTTTGATTGTACGATTGCGGATCATTCGCCCTCCGTTAGCACCACAACCCCCTGGTAATGGTTGGAAGTTAGGTTTAGCATTTGCCTTAGTTGGTGTGTTAACAGTATTACTTTCAACTCAGCATTATTCGCTGTTCGTCGAGATATTGACGAGGATACTTATCAACCGCCAGACCGTTGGATACTTATGCGAGTCTAGCTGTGGTTCTCCTCGATGGGGGTGTACTATACTATGTGTTCACAGTTCCTCTAGATTATTTGAGTAGTTATATTCTGGAGTGAAAGATTTACCTGTAATCCTTGTAGAGACTTAGCACTGCTACGTCTCTAAGTTATTTTTCACTCCTATGTCTGTTGAATATTTTTGAATTTGGAAGTTTTTAATTGAATGCAGTTATTTCCAACTCTGATAAACCTTCTTCTCTAGCTAATCTGCATTCTTATGTTGCTAAATGTAATACATCTGACTCTTCTGTAAACGTGCTTCGCGCTGGTCACACAAGTCTTGGATGGTATATTGGCTCAAAATAGTTTGTGCAGCAACATCTGCTTGCTGCCAAATCTCCGACACCAAACTTTTTTCCAAATTTTCTTCAGAAGGAAGCTCTTTTTCTTTCTGTTCTCCATCCAACATAATCACGACCTCTAATAACGTTAATTGCCGAGGTTCACGCGCCAAAACAAAACCACCTTTAGAGCCACGTTGACTCTGCACCACACCCGCACGCCGCAGACTTGAAAGAATTTGCTCTAGATAACGCTCTGGTATTGGATGCTTGGCAGATATGTCACTCATGGTTGTGGGTGTTTTGTGAACATAATGGTTGGCTAGTTCTAAAAGTGCTAATAGCGCATATTCCACTTTCGCAGACAGATCCAAGAGGGTATAGTTTTGTTTTTTTAAGCTATCTGTCATAATACTACTGTTACCTGATAAATTTAGTGTAGTTAGGCGTTGATTTTCATTTATCTACTAATCAAGTCATCCAGGAGACATCCTCTAAAAGCAGCTTAATGATTGAAGAGTGTTTGGATGGGGCAAACAATTTAAATATTAGGAAACCCAAGTCTATTTAGAATCCGGTTTCTACACGCCATATTCAGCAGTCCGCAATCCTAACTCAACAAGAATTTCCCAGCCAAGGTGAATAATCCGATCAACGATCGCAGCAGTTGTATTCTCGTCGGCATTCTTCCAATTTAGTATATTTTCAATTAAACTACGATTATCCTACCAACTTTTAGTATTTATATTTTAAAAATTAACAGTACCAACTATCACCATCTGCATTCGCTTTACCTAAAACCTTGATATTTAAAGATTCCAGATAATTTAAGCAATCACCAATTTGAGACATAGAACCTCGCAATTCTAAGTCAAAACGCCCTGGAATATTAGTGTTTTTTTCTAGTTCAGCCCCGGTAATATTAACAGTTATCTGAAAACAAGAAATTATCCGAGAAATAATTGGTTCTTGCCAGTAAGATTGAGGAATATATAAACGCACCCGCAGTTGATTCATACTACTGCTTTGATTAATAAATGAAATCATAGACAAACATTCGCCTTAAATGATATGTCCATGCAAAGAAGATGTGTCTATCCACAGTGGTAAATTTAGCATTTTTAAGTGATTGAAACTAGAAAAAAGTTGCTCTGGCTTACCCCAAATATCTAAATCAAACCAACCATCATCTTGCTGATTGGCTAGCAGTGATGCTGCAATAATATTGACTGTAACTCCATAACGAGAAACTAAGTCAAAGATGATTGGTGTTTGGTGATAATCTTTTAAGATGCAAATCTGCAAGCGTAGTCGGTAAGATTGACCGTTTTTAATTTCGTAGGTTGGAGGATGTTGAGGTATTGGCAAAGGTGAAAATTTGTGACTTGAGTGGGGAAACGGCTGAGAACTAAAATTATCCTGCACATTGCCGGGGATACTCAACTGCATTAAATCTACTCCCAAGTTCTGTAAATACAGCAAACCATCACTGATATGTTCTGAATTGCCTTGGAGTTGCAAGTTAAACCAACCATAGTTTTCTGCTGGCGTGAGCATCGCCGCCGTGATGTTACAGCAGTTTTCGATCAAACCCACCACAAAAATAAATCCTAAAACAAAGCCCAGTATTGCTTTCAGCACTTTTATCTGTAGCACGTTTGATTGCAATTTGCTGTAACTGTGACACCATAGCGGGATACCAAACGAGAAATCAAAGGTTGACGCTGGTAATGCTGAGGTATACGAATGCGGCTATCAATTGGGGTGACTTCAGGTTGTGGCATAAGAATATTCCAGAAGAAAAGGTTAATCACCAACTACTGACGCTGTTTTCGTCCCAGATTTCTAGCTCTATATCCTGAAGATGATTGATAGCAGCATCTATCTGTGCTGTTGTACCTTGTAAATTGAGGTCAAACCAACCATCACCAACAGCATTTGCACCCAAAATCACGGCTGTAATATTAATAGTTAGTCCATATTCCGAGACTAAACGAGAAATCACAGGTTCTTGATGAAAATTCCGAGGAATTCTCAGGCGAATTTGTTTGTGAATGATCTGATTGTCAGCAACCATATCCAAATTACCTATGCTTGATAAATCAAAAAAGTAAATACACCCGCCGTACTTGCGATCGCTACGCTCAAAATAGCTCGTACCAAAAACAGTGACACAAAGCTTCTCAAAGAAGTGCGTTTCCATTGATTCCAGATATCCGTCCACATACTGACTTTAGACCCCTTAGCTTAATCTACACTTAATCAATCAAAATTTAGTATTTGATGATTTAGTCATAGATATTACAGACATCTAGATGAAATAGCAATAGGAAACACCATAATCCCGGTCAAGAATGTGTTAATTCCATGATTTTTAAATAAAAAATAGCAGATGGATGGAAATCACCCGGCTGCTGGTAGGAAAGGAGTAAGGATAACTCTGATTAACTAGCCAGCATGGACAAATTCTTTGGCAACATTCTGGGAATGATTCACCGCTAGAGCAAACTCTTTGAGGACATCTTGCAATCTTTGGTCTATTTCTTCATCAAGTTGCACGCTACCATCTGACTGGATTTGAATTTGCTTATCGACTGCGTATACTGTACTCAGTATATGCCGTGCGCCTAGTTCTGCTAGCACAGGTTTTAAGGCATACTCTACTGATAATAAATGTGCTATGGTTCCACCTGTAGCTATAGGTAGCACAACTTTTCCAGCCAAAGCTTTCTGGGGTAATAAATCTAGAAATGCTTTGAGTACACCTGTGTACGCTGCTTTATAAATGGGTGTTGCAATAATTACACCGCTTGCTTTTTCTAGCAGTGCTTTTGGCTGTTGTAATGCGGCACTATCGTACCGTCCATAAGCTAAGTCTTCGGCTGGTAAATCACGCACAGAGATGATATTTGTGGGTAAATTTTTTTGCTGTGACAGAATTTGAGCAGCGTATTCCAAAATAGCGTAGGTTCTGGAAGGGTGGGAGGGACTGCCTGCGATCGCTAATATATTTGTCATGGTAAGTTAAACCTTTTGGGATTTTAAACGCAGAGGTACGCAAAGGGAAGCGCAGAGGTGCGCGGAGTGTTTTTTAATCTACGGTGGCGATTTGCTGTTTGGGGAATTCTTGGTTGGCTACAACCTCACCAAAGGGACTCAATAGTTGCGGTTCTAGTGTTGGCTGATTTTCTAGGGGTAAACGAGGGAAAAGTAATTCTGCTACTCGATATGCTTCTTCTAGATGAGGATAACCAGAGAAGATAAAGGTATCGATACCTATTTCTTGATATTCCCGCATTCTCTGAGCAACGGTATTAGGATCGCCTACTAAGGCTGTGCCAGCACCACCACGCACTAAACCGATTCCTGCCCATAAATTCGGGCTAATTTCTAAGGCTTCACGAGAGCCGTTGTGTAATTCTTTCATCCGGCGTTGTCCTTCGGAATCCATGCGTGCGTCGTATGCTTGTTGGGTTTTGGCGATCGCCGAATCATCTACGTAGCGAATCAAATCGTTCGCTGCATCCCAGGCTTGGCTTTCTGTCTCTCGCACAATCACGTGGAGACGAATCCCAAAACGTAATGTTCTCCCTTGGGCTGCTGCTAACCGACGTACAGAGGCAATCTTTTGGGCAACTTGTTCTGGTGGTTCGCCCCAAGTTAAATATACATCTACGTGTTTGGCTGCAATTTCTTGAGCAATCGGAGAAGAACCGCCAAACCACAGAGGCGGATGAGGTTTCTGGATTGTGGGAAATAATAGCTTACCACTTTGGATATTCAGATAATCTCCCTGGAAGTCGGCAGTTTCTCCAGATGCAATCTCTCGCCACACTGCCAAAAATTCATCTGTTAATCTGTAGCGATCATCATGGGAAAGATGCAATCCATCTCCCGCTAATTCCACCGGATCGCCACCGGTGACGACGTTAATCAACAACCTTCCACCAGAAATGCGATCAAAGCTTGCTGCCATTCGTGCTGCTACTCCCGGCGACATCAACCCCGGACGAATAGCCACCAAAAACTTCATCCGCTTGGTGTGTGTCACCAAAGTTGATGCCAAAACCCAGGCATCTTCACATGAACGGCCTGTAGGTAGTAATGCCCCTGCAAAACCTAAATGATCTACTGCTTGGGCAATCTGCCGCCAGTAATCAAAGTTGACTGCCCGCCCGCCTATGGCAGTACCAAGATAGCGCCCTTCACCGTGAGTTGGAATAAACCAAAGTAGCTGCATGATATCTATAGTCAGAGTAGCTGCAATATTTCCTGGACTTAAAATACGGTAATTTTGTCAGTTTACCGTATTATTTAATTCACTTTTAGACTATCGCACAGCCAGTCAAGCAAAGCAATACCTTTACAAAACTAAATACTGTTAGTCGGTAGAGTTTTAGTATTTTAGTGCTTGCGGTTTTGTGGTGGCTATGACATACTTAAACTTGAAATTACATTATTCCTGTAGACTTACCGTAGTTTATAGCTTGCTTCATAAATCTTGCAGCAAAGAATTAATCATGTTTAAAGATGCACAAGGACTAATAGTTACAACAGATTCAGCCAATGCGAAAGCAGCCATTAACCGTTTTATCGATCAGATGCTTGGTTATGGTAAAGATGCAGAAACAGCAATTTCACAAGCAATTGCAGCAGATCCTACTTGTGCATTAGCTCATGCTTATGCGGCTGCTTATTATCTCACCCAAGAAAATCGCAAAGCTTGGCAGGTAGCTCTACCATATCTGCAAACTGCAAAACAGTATTGCACCAAGGTTACTGCCAGAGAAAAGTTATATGTGCAAGCGATTTTAGCTTGGGCAAATCAAGAAATTGATGTAGCGATCGCCACTCATGAAGAGATTGCTAATCAATTTCCCCGTGATTTAATATCTGTGCAGCAGGGGCAGTATCACTATTTTTATACAGGAAATAAAGAAAAATTACTGGAAATTGCCCAGAAGGTTTTACCTAGCAATCCTCAACAACATTATTTATATGGCATGGTAGCCTTTGGATTAGAACAATGTCACCAACTCAAAGCAGCAGAAAAGACAGCTCGTCAAGCGATCGCATTGAATAGATATGATCCTTGGGCGCATCATGCTTTAGCTCATGTCATGGAAACTCAGGGAAGAGTCGATGAGGGGATAGCTTGGATGGAAAGTTTTGCAGATACCTGGGAAAACTGCAACTCCATGCTCTACACTCATAACTGGTGGCACATTGCATTATATTATTTGCAGTTAAGAAACTACCAAAAAGTTCTCAAACTCTACGATACGCATATTTGGGAACGTGCTAACAAACAATCTCCTAAAGACCAAGTAGGAGCAATTTCATTATTATTGCGCCTAGAGTTGCATGGTGTAAATGTGGAGAACCGTTGGCAAGGCATCAGTCCTTATCTTTATAGCCGGATTGATGAACACGCATTACCATTTCAGGATTTGCATTATGTTTATGCCCTTGCCAAAGCCGGACACCATGATTGGGTGAACCAAATGCTTCAGAGTATGCAGTATCACACTTTGAGTATTAATCCTTTCCTGCGACGGAGTTGGGTAGAGTTAGCAATTCCCGCAGCTAGAGGAATGGTAGCTCATGCCAAAGGCGATTTCAACACGACTGTTGTAGAACTGAAACCTGTTTTACCACGCTTGCATGAGATTGGAGGGAGTCATGCACAGCGAGTATTATTTGGGCAAGTTTATCAAGATGCGGTATTGTCGACACAACAGCAGAGTTGGGATTATGCCGTGTCTTAAAAACTAGTGCAAAATAAAATTATCCTCCACACCCTCATCATGGCTATCCAAAAACTCGAACAACAACTCCTTCAGCTTTCGCCCAATGATAAACTGTATATTATCCAACTTCTCGCTCAAAGCTTGACCACACACAATAACAACGCCCACCCAGATCAACCAAGCAAACTCTCAGACTTTTTCCGTGAATCTCCTTTGGCTGAACTCACTGAAGAATTAGATATTAACCGAGGTTTGGTATTACTAAAAACCCTGATTGAGTCTTTACAACCAGAAACCAAAACTGAAACCCCAGAATATCCCCTGACTCAATTTTATGGATGTATCCAAGATGAAACATTCTTTCGCCATCCCCAAGGACAACAACAAGAACGTGAACACATCCTGTGAAATTCCTGCTAGATACTAACACTTGCATTATTTATATGCGTGGAAAAAATTCCACCTTAAAGCAAAAACTAGAATCCACTGCAACTAAAGATATTGCCGTTTGCTCAGTCGTCAAAGCTGAACTATTTTATGGCGCAATGAAAAGTGCCAATCCAGTACGTAATCTTACCTTACAACAAGAATTTTTAGCACAATTTATATCATTAACTTTTGACGATCTAGCAGCAATGAGATTTGGAACGATTCGCTCTCAACTAGAAGCATTAGGTACTCCAATTGGAGCTTATGATTTACAAATTGCCGCTATCGCACTGACAAATAACTTAACCCTTGTCACCCATAACACTAGGGAGTTCAAGCGCGTTAATAATTTGCTTACTGAAGATTGGGAGATAGATAATTGAGAACCCATTTCCTTCTCTTTGTGCCTCTGCTTGAGCTTTTATTTTATTTCTTACCTAGACAAGCTAACACAAGAGCGGTCTTTATAAATCTGATTTAATATCTGATAATCTTCCAAACTCACTGCGGCAAAACGTCTGACTCCGAACTGTTTCATCACTTTTTGTAACTCTGCATCTGGTTGGAGTAATGCCAACTGCATTTGCTGAGTCAAAGATATACCTAGACGCTGTGCTACTACCAATGGTGGCATCGGAGAAGGCCCCAGCACTTCCACCACACGCAAATGCTGTGATAATTCAGGAAAATCCTTTAATTCCTGTTCTAGCACCACACTATCAATCGCTGCACAATCTGCCAATCCCTCAACTACCCAGCGAATTGAACGCTGATGTGAACCTGATTGTAGCGTTTTGCCAAAGAAATTTTCAGGATATTTTTGTTGAACTAATTTATGAGAAAGTAAATTATAACCACTATTAGAACCCAGATCATTATAACAAAATGTTTTTCCTGCTAAATCTGTAAACTTTTTGATATTACTATTAGCATTGACAATAACATCTGCATAATAAACAGGGCAGTTGCTATATCTTGATGATTGCATTACTGGCGCAACTAAAGTCTGCAATTGATTTGAAACTATTTGACTATAGCGAATTAGTGGCAATCCACAAATAAAAGCTAAGTCTATCTGGTCTTGGAATAATAGGGAGTCTTCCAAGGGGTCATGTTCTCCTTGTTGTAGTTGGAATTCTACTTTTAAAACACGACCTAAATAAGCTGCGATCGCCTGATAAAATTCAAACCAATTGGGAGCCAGATAAGATGTAATTTGCAATTTTTTATATATGGTCATTTTTGTTCTACAACAGTTTCATGTTGAATCAATCGACTTATTTTTTTCCAAATATATAATGTATATATAAAAATCCGAGACTGGCAAAGGTCAACAACATAATACCCAAAACTGTTGTGTATGCTTTAGTGTGCCACCATAGCTGCTTTAAAAAATCTGTACCAAGTAGTAATATCTTCCACAAGAAATAATCATTTACTTTTTTAGCGTCTTGGATATTGATGTGTTGAGCTAATGCCATTTCGATTTCTGCCTTCAATCCAAACAAAGAACGGTAAAACGATAGCTTTTGTGTAGATTATAATATATATTATCTAAGTTCGTCAAAAAATCTGAATAATTAACGTTAATATTTTTGGAGATAAACTTCATATATTCTCAATCAATAAAACTTAAATCGTCATAAAGTACAAAACCCCGGTTTATTCAAGAAACCGGAGTTATTTTATGCCAACTTATTTTTTCAACTAAATGGGGTTTTTCCTCAAAATGGACGGCTACCCGCTAAACTTATCCGTTTCATCACCCGGCGTTGATTGGGATCAAATGCTTGACGATAATGCAAAGTTGCTTGATTATCCCAATAGACAATATCGCCTACAGACCATTTATGTTGATAATAAAATCGAGGTTGATGTAAATGCGATCGCAGCTGTTCAATTAATTCAGATCCTTCTTGCGGATCTAGTCCGACAACTTCCACTTCTGTGGCGTAATCTAGATATAAAATCTTTTTCCCACTTTCTGGGTGTGTCCGTACTAGAGGGTGAGGAAATACCGGGCTAATTAGAGGAATACTCTTATCGAGACGGTATTTAGAACGCGGTGTATTTGGTTGATTTAAAAACGGATTGTAGGTAATCAACTGCAAATCTGCAATCCGACGCTTGATAGATTCATCCAAGGTTTCATAAGCCAAATTCAAATTTAACCAGTAAGTATCTCCACCTTCATTGGGTACTTCCAAAGCATAGAGTAAAGAACCACTAGAAGGATAAGGAGTCCACTTTTGACATCCTCCCCACCGTGAACGGCGGGGATTCCTAAGACTCACGACTTAGGTTTCTGCTTCTTTCCCTTGCGGGTATTTTGCAACTGCCCTTTAATCCTAGAATTATCGGGTCTTATGTTCGCTCCACAGACTGAAACGGCAAGCCCTGCCGCCAAAATATTCTTACTTGCATTGATGTCCCGGTCGTGGTGTGTCCCGCATTTAGGACAATCCCACTCTCGTACATTCAACGGTAATTTATCAACGATATGTCCACAATTGCCACATCGTTTAGAACTCGGAAACCATCGGTCAATCTTAACCAAAGTGCGGCCATACCAATCGCACTTATATTCAAACTGTCTGACCAGTTCACCCCAACTCGCATCACTGATAGCAAGAGCGAGTTTCCGATTTTTGATCATGTTCTTCACAGCCAAATCTTCTACGGCGATGGTTTGGTTTTCTCTCACCAACCGAGTTGTCAACTTGTGAAGGAAATCATTTCGAGCGTCACTAATTTGGGCATGGATATTAGCGACTTTAAGACGAGACTTATGGCGATTGTTAGACCCTTTCTGCTTACGACTCAAAGATTTTTGTGCAATACGCAACTTGGCGCGTTTTGCTTTAAAACCTTTAGGGTTTGCAACCTTCTCACCCGTAGAGAGAACAATCAAACTCGTGATACCCAAGTCAATCCCAACAGAGTTAGGAGATTCCGGCAATGGATCAATCTCAATATCCACCAACAAAGAAACGCTCCAACGTCCAGAGGGCGAGAGCTTCACGTTAACGGTGGAGGGTTCGGCATTATCGGGAATGGCTCGACTCCATCGGATGTCCAGAGCTTCCGAACTTTTAGCGAGGAACAATTTACCATCACGCCATTTAAAAGCAGATTTAGTAAATTCTGCACTACCGCCATTGCGCTTCTTCTTGAAGTTTGGGTATTGCGCCCTTCCTGCAAAGAAGTTAGTGAAAGCGGTTTGCAGATGTCTCAAGCCTTGCTGCAACGGCACACAACTGACATCGTTAAGAAAATCAAGTTCGGCTTGTTTTTTCCAGTCTGTCAACAGACTCGAAGTTTGAGCGTAGCCTACTCGTTCCTGTCTTTCATACCATGCTTGAGTCCTTGCGGCGAGAGCGCGGTTATAGACCAATCGAGTACAGCCCATCGTTCTCCGAAGCAAGGTTTCTTGCTCAGGAGTCGGATAAAAGCGGTACTTGAAAGATTTTTGTGTCATTTTCACATTGTAGCATTTATTCTGTGAGATACACGACTCCCAATATAAAGCCGTGCTAGAAGCACGGGGTTTCTACCCATTTTTTTGATGATCAGAATGAAAAGTTAGTTCACCAGTTCCAGTATAGCCACCATCAACATTAGAAACGGGAATTATTACGGGTGTGACTCCTGGCTGAGAAGCAAGAACTGGGATATCATCTGGCGGGACAAATAGAGAACCAAAATGAAAAGCAAAGTTTAAGAATTTCTCATCAGTCAGGTTTTGATTTTTGAAGATGAGAATGTGGCGTTCTCTTAATTCCTGCTTCAATCTTAAGATAACTTCAGGTTCAATCGTTTGACTAGCATCAAATCCAGTCACTACAGATCCTAAAGGTGTATCAAAAGCAGTAATTTCAAAGTTAGTTAGGGTGAGTGTAGACATAATTATCTTTCAAAATTGATTGCAAACTTTCCAAATATTATTTTTTAGCCAGAACTTCTTGGGGAGTGATTTCGGCGTATTGTTCTGGAGTTAAAAAACCATCTCTGACATTTACTTGTTTAGGTATTAGTCCCAAGCTGTACCATTTATCTGCAACTTGTTGTTGTTTATTAATAATTTTTTCGGTAATTGGTATCAGCGTAAAATCATACTTTTTGTGCATAATCTCTAATGTTGGTGGATCAAGGTGAGTTATTCCAGAGAGCAATTTGGAAAGTTCTTTAGGATTATTTTTAGACCAATTTTGGGCTTTTTGCACTTCTTCTAGAAAGACTTTGATGACTTCTCGATTTTCTTGATAGAATTTGCGGTTTGTGGATATAAAATTGTTAGTATCTCGCAAGCCGTTACCACCATCAGTTAAAACCCGTGCCGTGTTATTTTGGACATTTCTTGTAACAAATGGTTCCCAAATAAACCAAGCGTCTACTTTACCTTGACTAAATGCCACATTAGCATCTGGAGGCGCTAGACCGATTGATTCTATATCACTAAGCTTTAAACCTTCTTTTTCTAAGGCTCGAAGTATAAGATAATGACCAATTGATGCTTTTTGAAAAGCTACTTTTTTTCCTTTTAAATCTTTGACACTTTGAATAGGAGAGTTTTTAGGAACTAACAGTGAAACTGCTTGCCCATCAGAAGAGTTAGCTGCTAGATATACAAGAGGTGCGCCGGCTGCTTGAGAGAAAACAGGAGGAGATTCGGCTGTAGAGGCAATATCAAGTGCGCCTGCATTTAAAGCTTCTAATTGTTGTGGCCCGGCAGCAAATTCTGGCCACTCTACCCTATATCCTAAAGGTTTTAATCGTTCTGCTAGAATACCTTTTTGTTCTAAGACGGCTAGGGCAGTCAGTTGTTTAGAGCGGACAATTCTAATTACTTTCTTGGCAATAGTATTACTACTAGCTACATTAGAAGCCGATGAAGCTGATTGTTGCTGAGAATTATTTGGTGAATTACTGCAACTAAATACTGTAGTAAGTACTAAACTGTAACCAAAAGCAAATAAGGCGTGACGACGAGTGATGTGTCGGTTTTTCCAGAATGCAATTTGTTTTCTGAAATCTTTCATGAATTAATTCACCTCTAATTATCTCTGCGCTTCTGCGCCTATTTTTTGCTACGCAACGCTAACGCCTAACGGCGAATGTATGAGATTTGGTCTTTTGACTTAACTGCATCCGCAATTAAAAAGAAGGAATTAAGGTGGTTTTACCCACCTTAAGCAACCGATTTGAGGTCTACTGTGGCGGAAACTTTAGGAATATTGCGTGACTAGGGTAATTCTTCATTCAGTACCCAATTGCCAATATCGCGCAACTTATAATCTACAGGGTCATGAAGCGTAAAAGTACGTAAATCTCGCCAGTAACGGTCAAAGCCGTATTTACTACCCGTAGAACGAGTTCCCATAACTTCAAAAATACCTGTGGTGAGATTCAAGGCAACGCGAGTAGCAAAAGCCTTGGCTGCAAAAACCGAAACTGCTACTTCTCCCCTTTCTTTAAAAGTCAGGTTAACTTCTTTGTCCCATGCTTGTTGTACTTGGCTAGCAGCTTTGTCAGCTAAACTAATTGCTGCTTGCAGTTCTGCCCACAAGTTTCCATAGTGATTCAAAATATAGGGGTCTTGAGTAGCACTATCGACACCAGACGTAATCCAAGGTTTGGTTTGAGTAACAGTGTATTGTTTAGCAGCTGCCAATGCTCCTTCAGCAATTCCCAAGTAAACATAAGTTTTCGTCAATTGGGCGATGATTCCCAAAAATGTACTAAAAGCACCATCAGGAGGATGAGGATATCCCAAAATTTCATCTGTTTTTACCAAAACATCGTAAAAAGTGAATGTATCGCTATCTGTGCGCCTTTGCCCAATATTGTCCCAGTCTTGATTAGAAGCGACACCAGCCCTATCTTTGGGAATTATGAATACTAACGGTAGTTCTACATTATCTTGAATGGCAGCGAAAACGCGGAAATCTGCAATGGCGACACCTGTACCAAAACTTTTGACCCCATGAACACGAAAATTTTCACCTTCTGCGGTAATTTTCAGCCTTGTATCTCTAGTGTTAATGGCATTAGCCCAAAATAAATTTTTCTGGGCAGTTTCCCGATAATATCTTTCCTTTTGCTCTAGTGTTCCTGAAACATGAGCCAAGGCAGTTAAATTCAGATGGTTGCCATACAACTGTCCAATTGAACCGTCTGCCTTCGAGAGTTCTTGGACTATTTTTAAAGCTTCTGCCCAAGTCGCACCAATACCACCATACTCTTTTGGTACAACCAAAGGTAGTAAACCAGTTTCTCGCAACCGTTGGATTTCTATATCTGGCAGCCCTGCCTTATTATCTCTTTCCACTGCGGTAGCTGCTAATTCCGTAGATAAAGAAGTAGCAACATTAATCCAATGTTTGGATTCTTGTTTAACTAATAGTTGCACCATTATCTATTTTCTCCTTGTGGTGAGTATGGATGAGGAAATGGGAATTGGAGAAGTTAGGATTCAGTTGCGACACGAGGAGGTATAGTTCGCCCAATTCCCAAGATTTAATCCTTGACATTGCTGATTGAAAATATGAGCTAGTCTGGCGCAGAGAGTAAGAGCTTAAATCAGTGATTTTTCAGTCATCTGGGCAACAATCTTTTTGAATTAACACTGCTTCTCCTTAAACTCTGTTGAGTCTACTTAATCTTAAATCCTTACCGAGCAAGCACTTTTACAAAATAACTATCCTGGTAGTGGCAAGATAAGTTTAAACAAAGTACTGTAAATTGGTAGGTATTTAGTAGATTCTTGCTGATATAGCAGTTTTGCATGATTGCCTGTAAAAGGCAAGTACATTTTGTCTAAGAATTCGGGGTTGCTGAGTCTAAATATGAATTTGGCTCATCTAGAGGCGCAGTGAGCAGTCCGTTGGGTGGCTGTGCCGACTTGTAGGAACTGCAAGCCACCACTGCATGATGAACTATGGCTTAATAAAGTCATGAAAATTTGATATTACTGAAATATAAGAAAATGTACTCATAGCATTTTTTCAACTAATGAGTTGTTTCAATGATGGATATAGCTTGACAAAGCTTTGACGGTTTATACGCTAGGAAATAAAAGGGTATTATCTTTCAACTGTTTTTCGATCTAGTAGGCAGATAAATCAAATAAACCGACAGCTAATTCTGGATATTAAGTAATTCGCTATAACTAACAAAAGACTCTCAGCCCTTAATAAATAAGGATTTTAGCCAAATAGCTCCCAATTAAATATGAAAAGCCGCTTAATTTACGTCAAGCATATAGGTATAGGGGCCTTGAAATTGCTAGAACTCCAGAATCTATTGATTTCTCAAAAATAAAGTTTTACCTTGCTAATTAAGTCAGCCACATCACTAACGGCGACAACAAGGAGACTATTTCTATGATGACAACCGAATCTATACTCAGTGAAATGGAAGCTTGCAAACAAATCTCTATTGAATGCCAAACTACTTGCATTGATACTCTCAAATACTGCAAGAGTCAGGGTGGTAAATATATGGATATGGCTATGATGTCCATGTTGCGGGACTGTGCAGAAATGTGCATGATGTGCGTCAACATGATTAATGACGGTTCTGAGTTTATGGGAAACACCTGTAGTTTATGCGCCCAAATTTGCGATCGCACTGCCCTAGCTTGCGAACAAATGAGCAACGATGCCACAATGATGCTGTGTGCCGCTATTTGCCGCAAGTGCGCTGAGTCTTGCAACAAAATGGGACTCAATTCTGCTTCCTATTTCCGTAGATCGAGTCAATTGGCAGTAGATGCACTACTGTCTCGCTAATTTACCTCCAAGATTGAGTTTCCTAATTCATTACAGATAAGTCCTTCTAGTTAAACCCATATCTTGCCCTACTATTTTTAGTTGTTCGCCACCCAGAAAGTTTTTTTGGGTGGCGATAAAATTATTAAGCAGTGCTAGGCAGCAACAGGAGTAGCAAATCTAGCATATCTCTCTATGTAGAATTCCTTACTGTTGGCGATCGCCACCACAGAATCACGTTGTTTTAAAGCCTTTTTCCATTGACGTAGACGAGTAAATTCCTCTGGTAGCCCAAAGCCTCGGTAGTGCTTCAGTGCAGGTAAACGCTCAAACCAGGGGTAAAAAGTAAAATCAACCAAACTAATAGATTCACCAAACCAGTAAGGCCCTTCTCCTGATAACTTCCCAAAAGCCTCTTTTTCAATAAACTCCAGATGTTTATATAGTTCTTGTTTAGCTGCTTCTTGCTGTTGGATATCAGGACTACGCAAGAGAGTAGAAAAAGCTGGAACGAATCGAGTATTAGCAAAATCAATCCAGATTCGAGCTTGTGCTTTAGCAATGGGGCTGCTAGGCAAAAGCGGCGGATTTGGAAATACCTCATTGAGATATTCGTTAATTACCGCCGATTCCCAGACTCTATTCTCACCATGTACAAGTGCTGGCACTTTTCCATAAGGAGAAATATCTGTAAATCCCTCCGGCTTGTTCTGCAAATTAATCTCAATCAAGTCAAATTCGATGCCTTTTTCTTGCAATACCAAACGCGAACGGTGAGCATAAGGGCAAACAACCGCACTATATATCTTGATTTCAGCCATGTTGATTATTCCTCTATGAATAGGATTGGTTTATTAGCTATGGCAATTAGTTCAATCCAAAATCCAAAATCTAAAATTGAACTAGAGCCAAGGCACTTCTTCAGGCGCATAACGAAAAGCACGGAATACTGAATTTTGCTCCCCACTCGCTACTGCTGACTTCTCACCAAGATTCCTTGCCGCAAAGTGAGGATTGACATATTCCCAAACAATCTCTCCTGTAACTGTCACCTCAAATATGCGACCGAAAGCACCTTCTGTAATTAAAGTGTTGCCATTCGCTAGACGCTGTGCGCCTGATATATAAGAACTGAAGAAATTTTGAGGTGGGTTGTCACTGTATTGCCAAACTATTTCTTTTGTTTGACGGTTGACTTCAATCACACGAGAGAAATTCAGCGCAGTGTGACGACGATGTGCGCCATTATCAAAAATTAGGATATTGCCGTTAGCTAATTCGTTAGGAAAGTGTTGCTGTGCTAATACATCGTCTCCAAGTGTCCAGATAATCTCTCCTGTGTTGCGATCAATAATTACAACGGTAGAGATGTTGCGGAAGCTGACTATAATACTCCCGTCAGCGAGTTCGCCTACAGTATTACCATGAGTCCATTCATGTCGTTGATCTTGGGGAGTGATAGTAAAAATATCTGGATCTAAGTGTTCGTGGGCGTGCCAAGTCCAAACAATCTCACCCCCAGGAGTAACCTCATAAAGTACATCAGCATAGATATCACCGTCTGCTTCTGTTCCTGCTACACCGCCTTTGATACGGGGAATCAAAGACTGAGGTATCTTTTCAATAGCTAATAAAATCGTGTTCCCGTTGCGTAGTCTGCGCCCGTCGTGATGATGATCTGGATGTTTATATTCCCAAATTATATTTCCCTTGGGATCTGCTTCTAAGACAACGCCACCTTTAAAGGCAGCCCACAAAGGAAAATGTGGCGGAATATCTAGCGTCTTACCATTATAAAAAAGGTTGCCATTGGGTAAAAGATAAGCATACAAACCCGGTGAATATGGCAAATTCCATTGATGTACTACTTCTCCTTCTAGATTCAGAAGATATACTTCTCCCTTACCTGTAAGAGGTGTAAAAAGTGTATATCCCTTGAATGCTTTGTCAGGATTATAAGCTCTTAAACCAGTACCACGGCGACGAATAGTATTTTGGTCAACTGATGCTGTTGCGATCGTCATAATTTTAAGAGGATTTGGGATTGGGAACTGGGGATTGGGGACTGGGGAAAATAACTACCCAGCACTCCCTACTCAGCACTCTTATGGTGCTGGATTTGGAGATTGAGTATGAACTATGTCTATTTCTGCCAAAATATCTTTGTCGAGAACTACATTGATACTTTCTATATTCTCTTAGAGTTGTTCTAGTGTGGTAGCACCAATAATCGTACTAGCAACAAACCAACGACTCCGCACAAATGCTATAGCTAATTGTGCAGGACTCAATTGATGACGTTTGGCAATTTCTACATAAGCTGCTACTGCTTCTTGCACATTTGGTTTTAAATAACGCTGACCAAAGTTTTCAAATAAAGTCACTCTGGTTTTTTCTGGTTTACCGTTGAGGTATTTACCAGTTAAATAGCCAAATCCTAAAGGACTATAAGCTAGTAAAGGAATGTTTTCGTAATAAACTGTTTCTGCAAGTGCGCCATCAAAAACTCGATTAAGTAAATTATAAGCATTTTGGATGGAAGCAACTTTAGGTAATCCTAATTGTTTTGCTGCTTGACTAAATTGTACAAGGCCCCAAGGTGTTTCATTGCTTAACCCGACATAACGGATTTTACCTGCTTTAATTACATCAGCAAAAACTTCCAGTTGTTCGGCAATGGGAACTGTTTCCTTTACCTGTCTGGGGTCAAAAACTGTTTGTCCAAAACGAGGAACATAACGGTCGGGCCAATGGATTTGGTATAAATCAATATAGTCTGTCTGTAATCTTGCGAGACTATCATCTATCGCTTGTTTGATATTGTTTCGTTCAATTCCTTCCGCACCACCACGTAACCATTTAAAGCCGCGACCAGGCCCCGCAATTTTAGTAGCAATTATTAATTTATCTCGCTGTTGATGCTTTAACCATTCTCCAATATAAGTTTCGGTTAAACCATAGGTTTCTTCACTGGGTGGTACGGGGTACATTTCAGCCGCATCTATAAAATTAATTCCTTGATTAATTGCATAATCTAGCTGCTGATGCGCTTCTTCTATAGTATTTTGTCGCCCATAGGTCATTGTGCCGAGGCAAATTTCAGAAACTTTAAGGTCACTATTGCCTAATTGGTTATATTCCATGATTTCGGGATAATTTCACTA
Source organism: Nostoc cf. commune SO-36 (assembly GCF_023734775.1). NCBI lineage: Bacteria > Bacillati > Cyanobacteriota > Cyanophyceae > Nostocales > Nostocaceae > Nostoc > Nostoc commune. Next base: position 5,572,049 of record NZ_AP025732.1, read on the forward strand.
TTGAATTGACAAATTTTATTGCTCAGTTGGCGTTACTCGATAATTGCTGCTTATCCTATGAAGTATTTTTGATTTTGAGAACCCACGAGAATTATTTAGATAATACTACGGTATGTACATCGAATTACTTGTGTTGCAATAAAATTTACAAACTTTTTTTGAAAAAATGCTTATCTAAATACTTGATAAAATTCAGCGATCGCCATATTCAAAACCTTGACTTCGATATAATTTGAGTGATTGCTTCATCTACGATTACGAAAATACAAGTATGACATTCTTACAAGTTCCCATCATCGATATTAGTGGGCTAATTTTTCAAACTAACAACTCTGTCGATGTAATTGCAGAGCAAATCAGACAAGCTCTTCAAGATTACGGATTTTTCTATATTGTTGGACATGGAATTGATGAACAACTACAACAGAAACTAGAACATCTCAGTCAACAGTTCTTCGCGCAAGATGTAGAAACTAAATTGAAAATACGTATGGCTATTGGTGGTAAAGCCTGGCGAGGATATTTCCCCGTGGGTAACGAGTTAACATCAGGTAAACCAGACTTAAAAGAAGGTATTTATTTTGGTGCAGAACTAGAAGAAAATCACCCACTTGTGAAAGCCAGTATACCAATGCACGGTCGCAATCTTTTTCCATCCAACATTCCCCAATTTAGGGAAACAGTACTGGAATATATAGACTCAATGACTCAACTCGGACATATCCTGATGGCTGGTATTGCTTTAAGTTTAGGTTTAGAAAAGTCCTATTTTGCAGATCGTTATACAAAAGACCCATTGAGATTATTTCGCATTTTTAATTATCCTCCTAATTCATTATTATCTAAATCTAAATGGGGTGTTGGCGAACATACAGATTATGGTGTGTTAACTATCCTCAAGCAAGATAATGTCGGTGGATTACAAATCAAGTCCAAGTCTGGTTGGATAGATGCACCTCCTATTCCTGGTTCATTCGTATGCAACATTGGGGATATGCTCGATCGCATGACTCAAGGGCTGTATCGCTCAACACCCCACCGCGTTCAGAACTTATCAACAAGTCATCGCCTTTCGTTCCCGTTTTTCTTTGATCCCAATTTCAACGTTGAAGTCAAACCCATTGAATTGAAGGATGTAGTAGTGAATGATGATAAAAGCGATCGCTGGGATAAAGCCAGTGTTCACGAATTTCGCGGCACTTATGGCGAATATCTCTTGAATAAAGTCTCCAAAGTATTTCCAGAACTGCGTCAAAAAGTGATTGAGAGTGCTGAATAAAAGCCCAGTCCCCAGTCCCCAGTCCCCAATCCCCAGTCCCCAAATTAACTTTGATAAGGACGCGGTAGTTGACGCAGTTTATGAGCCGTATCCAATTCACTATTGTTTTTTCTACCATATCCCCAACCCAAGAGCCGACGATATTCGCCCATGATGTCACTTTCAATTAAATCATCCTCATTGACTGCAACATTGGTATGAGATTCAGGTGCAACATAGAGTGCATCCGCAGGGCAATAAGCCTCACACATGAAACAAGTTTGACAGTCTTCCTTGCGGGCGATCGCAGGTGGTTGGTTGGGTACGGAGTCAAAGACGTTGGTAGGACACACTTGGACGCACAAATTGCAATTGATACATAGTTTATGGCTGACAAGCTCGATCATGATATGCTCCTGCTACAACTTTGATACAGAGGGTGTGGTTTGAGTGGTAATTACTGGTGGTGTAGCGTAGACGCTTTGCGGCTTGTCGCCAGACATCGCATCCGTAATCCAATCACGCCTCACCCAAAGCTTATCTAAGCCGCCTGTTGCTTGGTAATAACGCTGATTTGGATCGGTTTCGGGATAGTCTATGCGAATATGTTCGCTGCGCGTTTCCGTGCGATGTAACGCGCTAAAATATGCCCATCGTGCTACAGCCGTCAAAGCAGCCGCTCGACGAGAAAATTCCACATCGCGCACACTATCTTGTTTCGGGTTCCCTTGTACTTGCTCCCATAGTTTCTCTAATTTAGCGAGAGAATCCAAAAGTCCCTGCTCAGAACGCAAATAATTCTTCTCCAAAGGGAACATCTCGGCTTGTACACCGCGCACGATCGCTTCACTATCGAATGTTTCAGAAGTGTGTGAGGGCGATGATCCCAATCCCACTTGACCAGCAGGACGCGCAACCCGTTCATTTGCATGAGCGCCCAGACTTTTGGCAAAGTCCGCCGCACCAACTCCAGCCCATTGCCCTGTAGAAATTGCCCAGGCAGCATTGGGGCCACCACCCCCAGAAGCTAAACCGGCTAAAAACTCCCGTGATGCAGCATCACCGGCAGCGTAGAGGCCAGGAACCTTTGTAGCGCAATCATCATTCACAATCCGAATCCCACCAGTACCACGGACTGTACCCTCCAAAACAAGTGTCACAGGCACTCGTTCTGTATAAGGGTCAATACCAGCTTTGGTATAGGGTAGAAAAGCGATGAAATGAGATTTTTCAACCACTGCTTTAACTTCCGGTGTGGCTCGATCCAAACAAGCATAAACGGAGCCTTTCAACAGGGCATTAGGGAGGAACGATGGATCGCGACGACCATTGATATAACCACCCAGATCATTGCCTGCTTCATCCGTATAACTAGCCCAGCCAAAGGGGACACCCCGCGTTACAGTCGCATTGAAAGCCGTCGAAATGGCATAGTGATTAGAAGCTTCCATACTAGAAAGTTCTCCACCAGCTTCTACTGCCATCAACAGTCCATCACCTGTATTGGTATTGCAACCTAGTGCTTTACTCAAGAATGCACAACCGCCATTCGCTAAGACTACTGCACCAGCACGAACGGTATAGGTACGATGATGTTGCCTCTGCACACCTCTTGCTCCCGCTACTGAGCCGTCGTCAGCCAATAAAAGCTCTAGAGCTGGACTTTGGTCGAGAATCTGTACACCAACACGCAAAAGGTTTTTGCGGAGTACCCGCATATATTCAGGGCCATAATAACTCTGACGCACAGATTCCCCATCTTCTTTAGGGAAACGATAGCCCCAACTTTCCACGCTAGGTAAACTCAGCCAAGTTTTTTCGATAACACGCTCGATCCAACGTGAGTTAGCGAGGTTTTTTCCTACGCGATAACGCTCCGATAAAACTTTGGTAAAGACACCATTGGCAATATTGCCGATATGTTCAAAAAATTCTAGAAACCGTTTACTTAAATTGCGGGCTTCACTAATGATTAACAGTGATAAACTGGTAGCAACCACGAAGTCAGCAGTAGCGATCGTTCCCTGACTCCAAAGTGAGAGTGAGTAATACAAAGTGCCAATTTTCAGGACTGCTGCTGAGATAAACTGAAACCAACGGATTCGCTCCGAGTACCAGTTGGATTTTCTCACCTCTTTGAGTTCGTCCCTTAATTGCTCATTCAAATAGCGTCGTTCAAAACCCAGGCGAGCAAACAGTCGGCTACTATTGAGGTTTGTTACCGCATCTACGATGATACCAGTTGTCTCACTTCTTGCGGCTGCGGCTTTTCGGGAATAAATTCGGCAGCGAGTTGCCAGCCAGAACGAAATAGTGATGAAAAGAACTGCCCACAACCCCACGAATCCAGCAAGTGGAGGATAGACGCGATACAGTAATATCGTCGTGACAGTATACACGATGATTACTGGCATAAATTCAGTAATCAGCATTTGCATCGTCTGAGTTACACCCAGAGAAGTTTCGCTAATCCGATGTGCCAATGCTCCGGAAAAACTGCTACTGAGGTAACGATGAGAATGGTGCTGTAAATAGGCATATAGCGATCGGACGATGTGCTGTCGGTGGATCGGATGGAGGATTGTCTGTAAGAGTCCAGCCGATCGCCCGAATACCACTTCACCCACACTCAAGGCGGTGAACAACATCAGGGGTTGGCTCACGGCATCAAAAATCTGCTTACTCTCCCCTGGCGATCGCGTCACGCCCCGGATGATCTCACCAATGGCATAAGGTAACATGATGCCGCAGGTTGCGTGTATTACCTCCAGAATCACCATTGCCACATACCACCAGCGGAACTGGTTAACAAAATAGCAAATGAACCTAAATGGAGTCGCTGGCAAGTTGGGCGCGTCGGCAGCACGTTGAAAGGAATTCGATTGTTTGGACTTTTTCTTCATGAGAGTTGATCTCGTAGCATCTTTTTAGGCTTCTCTTTAACAACTCGATTCAGTGGGGACAAATAACAATAAAGCTAGAAGACTTTGTTCTTTGTTCACGACGCTAAAGCTTTCTTAAGTAGCAATATTTAAACTATAAATATCCATCTCAACTCCATGAAATATTGTTCTTCTTTCGTGTTTCATACCCAACTTCCTAAGCACTCTGATCGATGCTGTGTTTGCTCGTTCGACAATGCTGAGGATATATGAAATACTCAGAACTAACGAAGCAAAGCACTAGTAGTTTGTGTCATTAGTTCTGAGGGATAAATAAGTTTGTAGTTAGGACTTTAGTCCTTGATTTTTAAGCACTGAAGTGCTTACTACAAACTCATCAAAATTAATGGGACAGACTACTAGACCATAATTTCTGGCGGTGTGATTGCAGCATACAAATCAGGCGGAAGTAAAGCATCCTGAATATTGATTTTCTTCGGTATGACACCCTCTTTAAAGAATAAATCTGCTACACGCTGTTGTTCTGCTATCAGTTCAGGACTTAAGCCTCTGCGTCCTGCGAAAGTGCGACGAGACATTACCTTGTCGGCCACATCCTCATCGAGCTTTTGTGTTGCGATCATCAACTTTTTCACTTCATTTCGATTCGCCTCTGCCCACTTATCAAGAGCGTGAAGTTCTTCAATGATAATTTTTAGTAAGCCAGGATTTTCTTGGGCAAACTTCCTATCAGCAATATAATAGCCCCCAGGAGAATCTAGCCCAACAGAATCTCTGAGGACACGAATTCGACCCATCTTTTGAGCGATCGCATAGTGGGGATCTCCTGTCATCCAAACGGGAATTCTCCCTTCGAGAAATGCACCCCGCGCTTCGATAGTCGCCATACTTTTGATTTTGATATCCTTAATTGTCAAGCCGATGGACTGCAAAGCTCTAAGAATAAAATAGTGCGATGCCGAGCCTTTTTGAAAATAAACTTCTTGCCCCTTGATATCCTCAAATTTCTGAAGGGGAGACTCTGGAGGTACAGCAATTACACTACTTGTTCCTGTTCTTGTGGTTCTTTGTGTACCGACGACATAAACAAGGTCTGAACCAGCGACTTGGGCAAAAATTGGCGGCGTTTCTCCTACTGATCCTACGTCAACTCTTTTCGCAGCCATACCTTCCATCAGTTGTGGCCCTTGGACAAATTGCGCCCATTCCACCTTGATTCCCAGTGGCTCCAAGCGTTTCTCTAAAACTTGCCGATTTCTGAACAGATCCCCTGCACTCTGATAACCCATGCGGAGAACTTTCGTTTTTATCCCAAGGGAAATTGAATTGCCACTAGTACTTGCTACATTCTGTTGGCTACAACTTCCCAACAAATATGGCATAGAAAAACCGCCCAGACTAGATGTAGCAACATTTAGAAAACGACGGCGTTTAATCATAGCTGTTTGATAGATAAAATAGTTTGGATTGGAAAGGTTAAAAGAAAGCAAAACTAACGCAGAGAATCTCCCCTGCGATATTCGGTGGTGATGTCGTCGAGTTTTTGTTTCAAATTGTCGTCGAGTTTTAGTTCTACAGCTTTGAGGGTGTCAGCAAGTTGTTCTGGACGACTAGCACCAATAATAGGGGCAGTAATAATCGGATTAGCCAGCACCCAAGCTACCGCTAGGGTAGTGAGCGACAATCCAGCAAATTCCGCCACTGTGCGTAATTCTTCCACAGTATTGAACTCGCGATCGCGCCAGTATCGTTCTTGATAACGTTCTGCGGCAGCACCAAGAGTAAAACGAGTCCCTGCGGTGGGGCCTTGAGTCAGATTGTGTTTACCAGTGAGTAGACCACCTGCTAAGGGATTGTAAGGAATTACACCTAATCCTTCTTCTTTCGCCAAGGGCAAAAGTTCTCGCTCAATTTCGCGGAACAACAAATTATAGCGGGGTTGAATCGAGACGAAGCGAGTCAGATTTCGCACTTCGGCGCGACCCAAGGCGCGGGCGAGTCGGTAAGCTAAGAAGTTAGAAACCCCAATGTAGCGTACCTTGCCAGCACGAACTACTGTATCTAATGCTTCTAAGGTTTCATCGAGAGGAGTTGAAGCATCATCAGAGTGCAATTGGTACAGGTCAACATAATCAGTTCCCAGTCGTCTGAGGGAAGCATCGATCGCATCCAAAATGTGTTTGCGCGAAGCACCCTGATCCCAAGGTGCAGGGCCAACTTTACCTACAGCTTTGGTAGCCAAAATAAAATGTTCGCGTTTGCCTTTGAGCCAGCGCCCAATGATTTCTTCGGTACTTCCAGCTGTAGCTAGCCCACCCCCAAGTGGATAAACATCAGCTGTATCCAAAAAGTTGATTCCCGCATCGGCGGCGGTGTCAAGGATTTGTTTGGAAGTTTCTTCGTCTGTCTGCAATCCGAAAGTCATTGTACCGAGACAGAGACGGGAAACAGTCAATCCAGTTTGACCGAGCTTGGTAGTTGGTAATGTCATGGAAACATTTTTTATGTCGTTAAATTTTGATAAGAAAACGAACCGCAAAGGCGCAAAGGACGCAAAGAAAGAAGAAAAATTCTCTGCGTTCCTATGTCACCGAGTCTTTGCGTCAGCTTTAACCCAAGAGAAGTTTTTCTTTTTTGTATTCTTCAGACAGCTACAGAAGTACGACGACTTTGTGAAATTAGCCATTGTTGCAATTTCGAGTCACTGTAGACTTCATCGGCAATAAAATGATCGCCTTCCGGCAGTACAGTAAAATCTACTCTTCCCCCCACTCCGCGCAAGATATCGACAATCTGCTGTGTATCTTCAATCGGCAGTTTTTCGTCCTTTGCACCTTGGAATATTTGGATAGGAATTTCTTTGAGTGCGGCTAGTTGGCTTGGTTCTAATGTTTTGGGTACACGACCAGACACTGCTACCAAACCAGCGAAGCGAGTAGGATGAGAAGCAGCGATATGCCATGCCCCAGCCGTACCTAAACTGAATCCAGATAAAATCACACGGGACGGATCTATGGGTTGGGAGGTAATGAGATTATCCAACAAAGCAATTACGTCAGATTCTCGATCTACCCAGGTTTGTCCTTCAGGAAGCTGGGGAGCTGCAAAGACATAAGGTAAGGGGCTGGATGAATCCACGAAACGAGGTAAACCCCATTTGAGTAGTACATTTATATCTGTACCGCGATCGCGTGCGCCATGCAAAAACAATACGAGTGGTGCAGGTTTATTTGCTTCTTCAGAGACAGGCGAGAAAAGATAAGGCAGTGAAGCGGAACGGTGTTCGATAGTCATAGTTATAATTCTTCTGTATTTTTGGTGGTCAGATACCCGACTTCTTAAAGAAGTCGGGTATCTTGTAACATCTCAATGCCTTGACAAAGATTTAAGCTACTACAAGGCTCTTATCTACTTGGGGAGTAGGTACTTTCGATTCAACTGCCGTACCCTTGAAGAAGTCAGGATTAGCTTGGGTATAGAACTTGTAAGGATTATGGAATACATAAGCCTTAAAGTCCGCTTCAGAAATCACACCTTCTTGTACCAAATCCCAGCTTTCCGCTAGTGGATCGGTCAAATCAGGTACATCCCAGTGACCAACATCTGAAGAATAAATGGCGTTGATTTTCACACCCAAGGGATTCGCTTTGTCGTTGAATGCTGCTGCGATGGTGCGATCGTCAGACTCGGAACCAAAGAAGAAACTATTCACCCAGCGATCGCGGATGTCTTCAATTGTCTCAATCCCGGCTGCGGCAAAGTCTTCCAATTCACTACCAACGGGTGAGCGACTATGACGGTTGAAAGAAGAACCCAAGACACTCTTTGTTAATTCCTCTTTACTCAGAGGATGTTCTTGCAGGAACTCGCTACCAAAACGCTCGAACAACACGAACAACTCATCAGAATTGGCGTTATCTGGGTTGTAGTTTTGTAGTCCTTTCAGACTGCGCTTGGAGAAACGATCTACTAAATGAATGTAGACGTGAGCGCCCCAATCTGCACCACCTTCGAGCATAGCTACGCGCAACTGAGGGAAACGTTTGGTAACACCACCAAAGAACAACGCCTTAGCAAATGCTTGGGAACCATCGGCAAAGTGACCGATGTGGTTATTCATGTAGTTGCTGATGGAAGAGCGTCCAGTCCAACCTTGACTACCATAATGGGTAGTAATGGGTACACCTAACTCAACCGCCTTAGCCCAGAATGGATCATAGTCATATTCACTATCTAATCCGTAAAAGTCAATGTAAGAGGCATACTTGGCGATTTCAGGATATTGATCTGCTGGATATTTATCAGCGATCGCCTTAATTGGACGTTTCACACCACCAGGAATGTTTGCTACTTTAAGTCCTAGTGTTTTTACTGCAAACTCTAACTCCTCAACGGCTTCTTGAGGATTACCCATCGGGATGCCAGCTACAGGTGTCAGGCGATCGCTATATTTCCGATATAAGTCAGCATGATAGTGATTGACTGCCCGTTGCAGTGCTTGACGGTTCTCTTTACTTGCTCCAGCAGGTGCAAGAACATTGTTAGGAAACAGTACCGAATAATCTGATCCTTGCTCTGCTTGACGCTCATAGAAGAGTTCAGGAAGAGTGTAAGTAGCAAGATCCAAAGTATTGCGGGTTACTCTCGCCCACCAAGGCGATCGAATTGTGCGGTTGTACTGACGTTCTTCTGGAGTTTGTTGATACCAGTCTTTACCATTGCTCTTGGAATTGAGACGAGAAGCTTCCGCCTTGCGTAATTCATCTACAAGTTTTGAGCCACCGTATTTAGCAATGTAATCCTCAAGCGCCGGAGTGAAATCATTGGTATGAACATCGGTGTCAATTATCGGATAATCAAGATTTGCCTTGATTGCGGCGGAACGAGAAGTTTTTAATCTGCTATATTCAGTCATGTTTTTTTCCTTGAATAAATGACAGAAGTAGTGCTGAGAAATGAGTTATGAGTGCTGAGTACAACAAATACAGACGAGAATTAGTTAATATTTATCGCGCACTGACTCACCACAAGCTGACAATTCAGAGGCATCCGGAAAACCTCTCTCTAAATCTCTCTCCTTTTAGGAGAGAGACTTTGAACTTTCCTCCTTCCCGCGTCGGGAAGGGGGTTAGGTTTTTAGTGGACTTTTCCACATAACGTGAAAAGTCAGACCACAAGAGCATCTACAGCACTCGAAACTCACTACTCTTTTTGCTTGTAGTAAGGACTTTAGTCCTGAGTTCACCTAGTATGTGCAAGAAAGAACTAAAGTTCTTACTACGAACCAATCCTATTTATTTACGCCAAAACCAATCTCTCATTCGCTTGTTTGACAACGAATTGATTACCCGGACGACGCAGCCCCAAGTTTTCCCGCAAAGTACTACCCTCGTATTCAGTACGGAACAGTCCACGTTTCTGCAAGATGGGAACGACCAAGTTAATGAAGTCATCCAACCCTGTAGGCAAGATGGGCGGCATGATATTAAAACCATCTGCTGCACCATTGTTGAACCATTCCTCTAGTTGATCGGCAATACTTTCGGGAGTACCAAGTATAGTGCGATGACCTCGTGCAGTAGCCAGAGAGAGATACAACTGACGCAGTGTGAGAGTCCCACGAGTAGCTAAATCCCTGACTAATTTCAGACGACTCTTATTATTGTTGGTGTCGCTTGGTAGTTCAGGAGCTACATCATCTAAAGAATATTTCGACAGATCCACACCTTTGTAATAGTTCCTCAAAATACCCCAAGCAACATCAGGATGAATCAACGATTGCAGAAATTCGTATTTCTCTTGAGCTTCTTCTTCAGTCCGGCCAATGATTGGGAAAGCCCCAGGCATAATTTTCAGATCCTCTGGAGAACGCTCATATTGCGCCAGCCTCCCTTTGACATCAGCATAAAATTCCTGGGCATCGGCTAAGGTTTGATTGGCAGTGAAGATTACCTCAGCAGTACGCGCAGCTAAGTCCCGTCCAGCTTCAGAGGCTCCAGCTTGTACAATTACTGGGTAGCCTTGGGGCGGACGACCGACGTTCAAGGGGCCTTTGACAGAAAAATGTTTACCCTTGTGGTTGAGTATGTGCAGTTTGTCCGGCTCGAAATAGATACCAGATTCTCTGTCACGGATGAAAGCATCATCTTCCCAACTATCCCACAGTCCTTTGACCACTTTCACAAACTCTTCTGCACGTTCATAACGCTGGCTATGTTCCGGGTGATGCTCAAGACCGAAATTTAGTGCGGCATTCTCGTTACCTGTGGTGACTACATTCCACCCTGCCCGGCCTTTACTCAAGTGATCCAAAGAAGCAAACTTCCGTGCCAGGGTGTAGGGTTCTTCGTAGGTAGTCGAGGCAGTGGAAATAAAGCCAATGTTTTGAGTTACAGAGGACAAGGCCGAAAAGAGTGTCACCGGCTCGAAATGGACAAGTTTACCATTGCGTTTTTGAGTTTCTGGTTCGCCGCCCCAAACTCCTGGACTGTCCGCCAGAAAAACTGCATCGAACAAGCCGCGTTGGGCAGTCTGGGTAATTTCTTTGTAATGCTCAAAATTGAATCCAGCGTCTATCTGTGCATCTGGATGTCGCCATGCAGAAACATGATGTCCAGTGGATTGAATGAATGCACCTAGAGAACTCCACAAAAAAAATGATCCAATAGCTATGTGGGTTTAGCAAAAATTTCTACAAACCATTTTCTGAGATTGGGGAGGCGGTGAATCTGTGTTTCAATTTCTGCCATAGCGGAGGTAGTAAGTTTAACTCCTGTAGAATAAACTGTTTCTACCAATGTGACCACCGGATTTTTACCCTTAAATGTGAGAGTTTGGGCGAAATTCAGTACAGTCTCAACAGTGTCAAGTAAACTACCATTCCAATGCTGTTCTAACCAGCCAAAACAACGTTCTATCGGGTTATATTTGCTATGATAAGGCGGATAATAAGCAAGTTGTAACGTCAGTTGAGATGATGTACCAAAATCTACAATCCGCTTCATAAATTGAGTGCGGCGAGAATTATTTTCAGGTCCATTATCCTGATTAATCACCAGTTTTTGAATATGAGCAAATCTGTGTTTGACAGTTTGCCACCAGCTTTCAAGCAAATCAACAATACAATCAGCGGTTAATTTGGAAGAAACAAAGAATAAAAATAACTCGTTGTATTCAGGTATAAAAATGCCGTAGGGAATCAGAGTTATCTCCGTCGGGAAGTCGTGGTCTACTGAGATGGTTGGCATTCGATTTTTACCCCCACGGTCAAATTCTCCAATCTTAACTGCTACCTTAGCATCAATGGAAATTCGCAGAGTATGAGGGTCATTGTCAGCTTCACTATTAATTTGTTCAACTTGTTCAAAAATCGCTTCTGTTTCGGGAATTTTCTTGATAGGCTTGGTTTTCAGAACTCTTTTTAAGGTATAGCCTAAATCATTCAATTTTCGTCGAATTGTTTCTGATGAAGGTAGTTCTTCCTCTGTGTAACCAAATTGTTCAATTAGTTGACGACGGACTTCGCTTGCCGTCATGCGTGTATACAAACGTATACTTTTAAAACTGGGGTCAGTTTGACTTTGTGGGTCTACTAACGATTTTATATCCCTCAACAAGTTTGATAATTTTGCTTCAGCCCGCTTGCGTCCACTACGCCTGAAACCATCAATAAAAGGCTGACCACTCTCTAACTCCTGCATCCCTTTACGGATAGTGCGCCTATTCCATCCCAACTCCCTTTCCGCCACAGTTTGTCCACCTATTCCCAAACCTTTGACTACTTCTGCCATGAATTGTCTTCGGTCACTTCCCTTGAGTTTTTTCGCTGTTTTGATGTACAGAGATTTTAGGTGCGCGGTGAGTTGAATGATAGATTTTGGATACATGAGCTAGACTGCACACTGAATTTATCTTTCTCTTATCATAGGATCAATTATTCTGTGGAGTTCTCTAAGACTTGGACACTGGCACGATCAACCCATTGGCCCGCATCCACAAGCAATGTATCAAGTTGCCTTTTTACCAAACCAATTTACGCAAGTCGTCTCCTGGTTAATGCTCAACCGTGAAGGGTTATATATTCTCGTCCACCCTGAGACGGGTGATGATGTCACAGATCATACAGCACATTCTTTATGGCTAGGAAATAAGCTAGATTTAAACATCGATTTCCTACAACGCATCAAACCCAACGCCTCTTAAAAATCCTCTGCGCTTCCCTTGGCGTACCTACCCTGCGGGAAGGCAAAGCGCCTATGCGTTTAAAAACCGCTAAAATTTTATGCGCTAATTCGTAATAGGCATACTTTTTCGGATCTTGCATTTGCGGCTTATCTATGTGAATATTCTATCAGTAAAATACGGTAAGTTGCTCAATTTACCGTAATATTGTTATTGCTTGTAGTTTAATGTACGTATGTTCAGTAAGTATTTACCACATCGACTGATGAAGATTGTCAGCAGTTTTCTTCAGAATTATGAAATATCCAGAATTGGCACATTTGCCTTATTCTTTGCTGTCGGATTAAGTTTAACTCTTGTGATCTCGGCTTGTTCTCCCAACAACACAAGTAACTCCGCCGCAACGCAGACAACAAATCAAGGTGTGGTAGTTCGTATCGGCTATCAAAAAGCGGCTACTATTCTCAACGCTCTCAAGAACCGAGGCAGTTTAGCGCAAACTTTAACTGCTGCTGGTGCTTCAGTGACATGGGCGGAATTCCCCGCAGGCCCACCTATGCTAGAAGCAATGAATGTAGGTAGTATTGACTTTGGCTACACAGGAGAATCACCACCAATATTTGCCCAAGCCGCAGGTACTCCCTTGCTTTATGTTGCTTACGATCCTTGGAGTCCCAAAGCCGAAGCAATTATTGTTCCGAAAAACTCACCAATTAAAACCGTTGCTGAACTTAAGGGGAAAAGAGTAGCCTTTGCTAAAGGGTCAAACACTAACTATCTTGTTGTCAAAGCTATAGAAGCTGCCGGATTAAACTATAGTGACATCCAACCAGCACATCTCACACCAGCAGATGCCCGTGCAGCCTTTGAAGGCGGTAACGTTGATGCTTGGGCAATTTGGGACCCTTACCTAGCAGCAGTTGAACACGATCTAGATGTCAGGATATTAACAGATGCGACAAATTTAGCACCAAATCGGGGTTACTATCTTGCTCGTCAAGAGTTTGTCAATTCTCACCCAGATTTGTTGAAAACCCTTTTAGATGAAATCAGCAAAACAGATAAATGGGCAGCAGATAATCCAGAGGAAGTTGCCAAGTTTCTAGAACCAGAATTAGGTATTAAAGCAGCAGCATTGGAAATTGCTGAAAAACGCCGGGAGTATGGCGTTTTACCGCTCACAGATGAAGTCATCACTCAGCAACAAAACATTGCTGACACTTTTCATAAAATTAAGCTAGTTCCCAAGCAAATCCAAGTCAAAGAAATCGTTTGGAAAGGTAATTCGTAATTCGTAATTCGTAATTCGTAATTTAGGAAGTCCCATCTTCCTCATCTCCCACCCTGCGGGTTCGCGCTAGCGTCTCTGCAAGAGAAGCTAAAGCTACATCTCCACCACTCCCCACTTCTAAAAGCTTATGGACATCAATACCCAACAGATAAAAACTGATGTACTTGTCATTGGTGGCGGTACAGCCGGGACAATGGCTGGAATTAAAGCCAAACAAGCGAATCCAGATGCAGAAGTGTTGATCTTAGAAAAGGCTAACATCCGACGGAGTGGTGCGATCGCAATGGGTATGGATGGCGTGAATACCGCAGTCATTCCCGGTCATTCTACCCCAGAACAATACGTGCGCGAAATCACCCTTGCTAACGATGGGATTGTAAACCAAAAAGCCGTTTATCAAACAGGCAAATTAGGTTACGAAGTCATCCAAGAATTAGAAAGCTGGGGTGTGAAATTTCAAAAAGATGCCCAAGGCAACTATGACTTAAAACAAGTGCATCGTGTGGGTAAATATGTCTTACCCATGCCAGAAGGAAAAGACCTCAAAACAATTCTCACTCGCCAAGTCAAACGCCACAAAGTCAAAGTTACAAATCGCGTCATGGCAACCCGTGTATTAGTCAAAGAAGGACGTGCTATTGGTGCAGTAGGATTTGATGTCAGAAATGGTGATTATATTGTCATTCAAGCTAAAGCAGTCATTTTATGTACAGGTGCTTGTGGCAGATTAGGATTACCCGCTTCTGGTTATCTCTACGGCACTTATGAAAATCCTACCAATGCCGGAGATGGCTATTCAATGGCTTATCATGCACTTACAACACAGATGGCTTGAATACAACCTCTGCTCTCCTTTGCGTGAGCCTCCGCGACCCTCTGCGTTTAAAAATTCTCCCCAATTCGTGGACTGGGTACTGATTTTTTCACTCAGCACCCAGTACCTTTTCATCGCAACTCAAAACCCAAATTTTTCAAAGCTTCCTGCAAGCGATCGCGTCCCGATAAAGATTCAGCAAACGCTACTCGTTTAGCTGAGTGTTCTGACCAATCGCCGGCAACATTCATCTGTTGGGAATTGTAGAATGCTTTCATGATTTGGTTATAAAGAGCAATTTCCTCATCTTGTTTCTCTAATTGATAAGTCTCCCGATGCAATACTGCTGCTTGGGGTAAACGCGGTTTAACTTCCACATTTACGGATGAATCTGCATAACCAACACACAAGCCAAAAACGGCAAAGACATGAGGCGGTAAATTTAAAACTTCTGCCACTTCTTCTGGACGGTTACGCAATGCACCAATATAAACTGTTCCCAAACCCAGAGATTCGGCAGCGACAACAGCATTTTGCGCTGCTAATGCTGCATCTATAGCCGCCATCAGAAACATTTCCAGATAATCTAAACCTTCATGGGGTAATCCTTGACTTTCAGCGACAGATGTTAATCTCGCCAAATCTGCTAACCACACCAGAAATAAAGGACACTGGCGAATATGCGCTTGGTTATTCGCCAACTGCGATAACTTCTCCTTACGTTGTGCATCTTCTACTGCAATTACACTCCACGTCTGGAGATTTGAGGAAGTCGATGCAGATTGGGCTGCTGCTACCAAAGTTTCTAGAGTATTTGATGGTAGCGGATCGCTCAAGTAAGCGCGAATTGAACGGTGGGACAGTAAATGAGATATTGTCTCATTCCAAGGAATATCTGCATTGAACGCGTCTACGCCATAACGACGATGGAATAACTCAGTAGGATTGGTCATAATTACGAACTACTAATTACGAATTATTTAACTTTGGGTGAAAAAGCTGCATATTGCCCAGGTGTAAGCATCGCTTCTTTGACGTTAATTTGTTTGGGAATCAATTTCAATTCATAGAATTTATCAGCAACTTGCTGCTGAAGAGTAATTAATTCTTGAGAGATTGGTGTGATGCCAAACTTTCTTCTGTTAGTAGTCTTTTTCATTGTTTCTAAATCAATGCCCAAAATGGGAGAGAGACTTGCAGCTACTTCATCTCGATGTTGATCAGACCATTGTTCAAAATTTTGGATTTCTTCTAGTAATGTCTTAATAATTTCTTGTTGTTGGCTAGCAAATTTTTGGCTGGCAAGGTAATATCCTCCCTGTTTATTAATTCCTGTGCCATCAATTAATACACGAGCATCGCCAGATTTCTCGGCTGCTGCGTAGAATGGGTCCCAAATTGACCAAGCATCAATACTACCTCTGACAAAAGCAGCCCGAGCATCCGCTGGTGGTAAATATATGGGTTGAATATCACTATATTTTAAACCATATTTTTCTAAAATTTGTACTAGCATATAATGGGCGCTAGAGCCTTTTTGCAAAGCAATCTTTTTCCCTTTGAGATCATTGACTGTTTTGATGGCAGAATTTTTGGAAACAAGAATTGCTGAACTAGCAGGACTTGGGGCGATTCCTGCGATATATGTGATTGCAGTACCTCCTGCTTGGGCAAAAATTGGTGGCGATTCTCCAGTATGTCCTAAGTCAATACTGCCAACATTCATAGCTTCTAAAAGCTGTGGCCCAGCCGGAAATTCAATCCATTCAACAGATACACCTTCAGGTTGTAATCGCTTTTCTAAAAGCCCTTTACTTTTTAGGAGAATTGCTGATTTTTGATAGCCAAATCTGACTACTGATGCTTTGGTTTGAGTGGAATTATTGGCAGATACAGTTGTAGTATTACTGGGATTATTTGCTGTACAAGCAGCAAATAGCAAGCTGAGGCATAAGCCAGTAATAAAAGTGCCAGTAATTTGTATAGGAACAATTGATAATAACCGGGTTTGACTAGCAAATCTAAAAATAACCCATTTTTGGCAATAGATTCTTATGCGCTTAAATAAAAAATTAAACATTAATCTTTACCTCCTTTGTTAGGGAAAATGCTAAGTTTATTCATTGCCAGGATTGTTAGACCAAGTAAGTGATGATAATTTGGCTAAATTTATATGTCTACTTAATTTACACTAAGTCGGTCAATTTACAGTATTTTATTTTTTATAACATAGTAGCATCCCATAAAAATTTTAGTAAATGAGTAGTTACAGCTATAAATTCAATCTCAAAATATAGTTGCTTGTGTTAACAAAATCTGGTATGTCAGCTTTTTAATACCAAATCGCAGTAAATTCGCAAAATTTCCGAATTTTACTAAAATTGCCACAGATTGACCTTTTTCGGCTCGATTCTCTGAAATAAAGCTTTTTGCAGATCGACAAGCTTTTACTATTTATTACAACTTAATTCAATCGGTTTTAACTTTTATTAAGATAGCTCTTGATTTTTTGGAAAAAGTGTGTAAAGCTCTTTTATGTATAAACTCCGGTAACTTGACCAATAATTAGTAGTAAATATTAAAGTGCGATCGCAGTTTGCGTAGCGTTCCGCAGCAAAGGTGGGGTGTAAGCCCATCGCCCCAACTTTGGCGCTCTGTTCGCACACAGTCATCATTGCAACTTAGTGCTTTTTTGAGCAAAGCACTAAGTTGCAATGTGTTGTACGGGGATGGATACCTTTTTGCAGTTGAGGTGGGTGCGAGAACGTCATGGATGGAATTTTTAAATCTAGGCGATCGTCGCACCTGCTTTTTTACTTATCAACAAAGGTGTAAATATAAGCAGAAGCAATAGAGACATCGCATCTTCCTAATTTCCTATCTCCAATTCAAAAGGTAAAATGACATATCTGCATTATTTTTTGTCCGAATAATATCTGCAACCAAGTGCCCAGATGCACCCCTTAAAACTTACCGACAAAGCGACTGTTAAGGGAGTTATCAGCTTTGAAAATTATTCTACCAACAGACGTAGCCACGGAACTTGAAGCTCATCTACCTGATGACATAGTAGTTGTGCGTGTTGACAGCGAAGGCAACTTAGATGGCGATGCTACAGATGCTGAGGTTTACTTTAGCTGGTTTTTCTTGAAACCAACAACATTGCATCGAGTCTTAGAATCTGCGCCGCAATTGCGTTGGCATCATGCGCCAAATGCGGGTGTAAATCACATCATTACACCTAAATATATAGAACGCAACCTCATTTTGACTAACGGCGCGGGAGTTCACGCGATTCCCATTGCCGAATTCGTCATTGCCTATATGCTTTCCTATGCCAAACAACTATCCAAATTACACCAACAACAGACTCAACACCGTTGGCAAAAAGGTCTGCCAATTCAAGAATTGCTAGATAAAACCTTATTAATTATCGGTGCAGGGGGAATTGGGCAAGAAATTGCTTCCCGTGCTAAAGCTTTTGGGATGCGGATTTTTGGAAGTCGTCGTCACCCGCAACCACTACCTAACTTTGACAAAGTAGTGGGTGCAGATGAATGGAAAGCACTCTTGGGCGAAGCTGACTATGTTGTAATTGCCACACCTTTGACTTGGGATACTAAAGGCATGATCGATGCTGAGGTACTGCGCTTGATGCGTAAGAGTGCTTATTTAATTAATATTGCTCGTGGTGCAATTGTAGATGAATTTGCACTGGTTAAAGCCTTAGAAGATGGTGAAATTGCCGGAGCTGCAATAGATACTGTGTTTACAGAACCATTACCAGCAGAAAGTCCATTGTGGTCTTTGCCTAATGTTTTTATTACACCCCACTGTTCTGGTAATTCTCCCAGAGTTAAGGAGCGATCGCTAGCTCTGTTCCTAGATAATTTCACACGTTATCACCAAGGACAACCTCTGCGTAACATCGTAGATCAAACAGTAGGTTATTAATTCATTTGGACTACTCTGATGATTCCTCTCTCACAGTCCAGATCACAACAAATCAGTAGCCTCTTAGTGACAACACTTCTGATTCGCGGTTTTGACCCTGTGGAAGATGCGTAGACGCGTTGGCGTAGCCTCTCGTAGAGAAGCGGCTTGTCGTCAGACATCGCCTACGGTCGAGATGTGATTCCGTTGGTAAAAAAAGAGGTGCAGCGAAGAGAACAACAAACAGTCACTGTTGCCTAGATTGAAAGAAGAGAAATCTAAAATCCAAAATCTTATGCCTCACACAACTGCTCTCGAACCTCTAGAAACAGACCAATGGTTTGTTGATAGTCCTGAATTCTCTGAGTTTGTAGCTACTGCCAAAGAAATTATTGCTACCACAAATCATAATCGCATAAAAACCCTCGATATCCTTGAACCCTATTTTGCCGCCCTACTCCAGAAACGGGATTGGCTACCAGAACATTTTGCTCAACCAAATCTTGAAGGTGGTTTGGGTGGTGGTATCGGACAATGGTTGCTGTATCGTTCTCAAGAGTTAACTATTTTTAGTTTAGTGATTCCTCCTAATTCCATCACTCCTATTCACGACCATTTATCTTGGGGACTTGTTGGGTTGTATCAAGGCAAACAAGAAGAAACTGTGTACCGTCGCTTAGATAAGGGTCAATTAGAAGGATTTGGGGACTTGCAAGAAAATAAAATACCAGCCATTCTAGAAGAGAAGAAGCGGTGAACTGTCCGCGCCTAGTTTAAATATCTAGAATGGGAATCCCTCAATTCATGCTCACCGACACCATCAAATCGACCTTTAAAGATGCAGCACAGAAACTGACTAGCAATCGCAAACGAGATTTCATGGCAAAAGTTACCGAAGATTACTTCGATAGTTCAGCACGCATTGCAGAAACCGTTATGGGATGGAATCGCCAGAGTGTGCAACTCGGCTTGCATGAAAGGCGGACGGGGATAGTCTGTGTAGAGAATTATCAGGCAAGGGGACGACACAATAGTATTGAGGTATTGCCCAACTTAGAAGCAGATATTCGTTCATTGGTGGATGCTCAAGCTCAAGCCGACCCTAAATTTCAATCGACCTTTCTGTATGCCCGCATTAGTGCCAGAGCAGTAAGAGAAGCATTAGTAAGTGTTCATGGCTATAACGAGAGCGAATTGCCATCTCGTCAAACTTGTGGAGAAATTCTCAATCGCTTAGGGTATCGCCTAAAAAAACACAAAAAACGAAACCCTTGAAAAAGATTCCGCAAACTGATGCCATTTTCGAGAATGTGTTCCGGGAGAATCAGGCATCAGATGAAAACCCCAAATCGTTGCGAGTGTCTATAGATACTAAAGCTAAGGTGAAGATTGGCAACCTTTCTAGAGGCGGTAAAGCTCGGACAATGGAGGCGAAAGCTGCTGATGACCACGATACACAGTGGTCATCAGTCTTAGTTCCCTTTGGCATTCTCAATACACATAATGACCAGCTATCGATTTACTTGGGTCAGTCGGCGGAAACCAGTGATTTTATCGTCGATTGTTTAACCGCTTGGTGGCATGAGAATCAACACAATTACCTGGAACTTGATGAGTGGGTGATTGATCTTGATGGCGGTGCCGCTACTCGCAGTAACCGCACACAATTTATCAAACGCATGGTTGAGTTGTCTTGTGCAATTAATTTAAAAATTCGACTGATTTATTATCCCCCTTACCATAGCAAGTACAATCCAATAGAGCGGTGTTGGGCTGCCTTGGAGAACTATTGGAATGGTGCGATTTTAGATTCTGTTGCCGCCGCAGCACAATGGGCCGCCAATATGACTTGGAAAGGAATTGCTCCCATTGTACATCTGGTTCAAACCACATATCACAAAGGAATCAAGGTTCTCTCGCAAGAGTTAGAACAATACCAACCCCAATGGCAGCGTTCTGAAACATTACCCAAATGGGATATTACTATTGTCCCTGTTTAGCTGGTACTTTATTTTCTTGCAAGTCCCTTGCTCAGTTAGAAATTGTTGGTGCGTATCAAGTAAAACGTGGTGATATTTACCGTTTGTTGCCTCCTGATGGAGATATTCACTCTGTGAAAGCCACTACGGTATTTGCGCCAGCCATCTCAATTCATGTTATGGGAAATGATACTGGCAGCATTTTGAGAAATAAGTATAATCCAGAACAACAAAGTATTCAGTCTTTTCGCTCTGGGTACTCCAATGCGCCTTAACAAAAATCGGCGTGAATCCCTTCTCTTCAAGGGATGAGAAGAATAGCCGCCCGCCGATTTGGTCATTAGTCATTTGTCCTTAGTCATTGCTACTAATGACCAAGACTATTACGAATTACGAATTAATAAAATATGCCAAAATTCGACAGACCTCAACCGCCAGTCTTTGAACGAGTCGAAGATGAACGCCTTTACCGTAAACAACACTTAGCTGCGGCTTTTCGCTTATTTGGCCGTTTTGGCTTCAGTGAAGGAATAGCAGGACATATTACAGCCCGTGACCCAGAATTTACTGACCATTTTTGGGTTAACCCCTTGGGGAAATACTTCGGTCATATCCGTGTTTCTGACCTCATTTTGGTGGATAGTCATGGGGAAGTTGTTAAAGGGAACGCGCCTGTGAATCGGGCAGCTTTTGCGATTCATTCCCAGATTCATGAGGCGCGTCCTGATATAGTGGCGGCGGCTCACGCTCATTCTCTTTATGGTAAATCTTGGTCAAGTCTGGGTCGTCTACTTGATCCTTTAACTCAAGATGCTTGTATCTTTTATCAAGACCATGCCCTATTTGATGACTACAAAGGTGTTGTCTTAGATACTTCTGAGGGGAAAAGAATTGCTGAAGCTTTGGGGGATAAGAAAGCTGTGATCCTGAAAAATCATGGATTTTTAACTGCGGGGTCAACAGTCGATGCAGCTGCTTGGTGGTATATCTCCTTTGAACGTTCATCTCAAGCGCAACTTTTAGCAGAAGCAGCAGGTAAACCTGTTCCTATTGACGATGAAATTGCGACGTTAACACACAGTCAGGTGGGAACTGATTCTAGGGGTTGGTTTAGCTTTCAGCCACTCTATGAAAGGATTATCGAGGAAGAACCAGATTTGCTGAACTAATTTTCTCTGTCGATTATAAAAAACTTAAACATGGTGGGAATCTCATCTCAAGGAATGGTCGAAGAGTTACCCCGATAACATCAAAGTTGAGGAAGCGATCGTTTACCAGGATGCCATAGAAGGACAACAACAGCGTCCTCCAGGATTACTTCCTGTTTCTGATAAAGCGATAAGCCTGACGGCATAGCTAGCGCTTACCGCATCTCAACAACAGGTTGCTGATACTTTTTTCCAAGCGGGTGTAATTCCTTCACAAGTTGATGTCAAACAACTATGGGACAGTAGTTTTAATGAAGATATCGCCAAATGCAATTAGCACTGTCTCCAGTAGGTAGGAATTGAGCAAAATGTCACAATCACCTGTTTTAGAAGCTAATACAGCAGTATCTGTTGATTTGTTTAAGCTTGCCGAGTCGCTGGCGGCTGATTTTGCCACTCGTGCAGCCATCCACGATCGCGACAGTTCTTTCCCTTTTGAGAATTTTCAGGCTCTCCACCAAGCACAACTGTTAAGTCTCACAGTTCCCAGAGAATTTGGTGGACAAGATGCAGGGTACTCTACCGTCTGTCAAGTAATTGAAAAGATAGCCAGTGGTGATGCTTCTACAGCTTTGGTGTTGACCATGCACTACTTACAACATAGTAATGCAGCCCGGACTCGTCGTTGGCATCCCGCAGTTTATGAGCGGCTGTGTCGGGAGTCAGTTACAGGTATTGCTTTACTCAATGCTGCCCGTGTGGAACCAGAATTAGGTACACCCGCTAGAGGTGGATTACCAGCCACAATTGCCAAACAAACAGATAGTGGCTGGCTGATAACTGGTCACAAGCAATACACTACGGGCAGTCCGATCTTAAGTTATTTCGTCGTTTGGGCGCAGACAGATGAAGAGGAACCACGAGTAGGTAGTTTTCTTGTCTCGCGTGACCTTTCTGGTGTGAGGATTATCGAAACTTGGGATCATTTAGGGATGCGAGCTACTGGTAGCCACGACCTAATTTTAGAAGATGTCTTGATTCCTCAAGAATACGCTTTAGATGTGCATCCTCTGAACACTTTTTTAGCACCAGACCCTCTAAAATTAGCAGGTGGTAGTTTGTGGTTGAGTGCATAGAAAATATTTCCCTCACCTTTTTTAATAAAAAAACATACCCGCTTTCGATCTCCCTCTCGAATTCCTCCCATCACATTTACCCGGCCACGCCGTCGTTGTCCTGTAAGATTTTTGCGTTTTCCCCGCTTACCCCAATTCTTCCGACGTATTACCCGTAAACTGAAACCGCTCTCGTCCCAAAACCACACCTGCATCCGCTCTGGCTGCTCTCTTGCTATTGCCAAATATTGGGCAAGTTTATCTTGGAATTCTGCTCTAATTAGAGGATCTTGTTTATCTTCTAAATCATACTTAGCCCAAATATAACTATACTTTTTTCGCTTTAATATCCTCCTAACTTGAGAACTACTTAAATCAATTCCTGTTTGTTCTGTTAAATATGTTGCTAATCTTTCTGCTGTCCATCGACCAAATTCATAACCAAAATCTGATGGTTCTATATCAACTGTTTTTAATAACAGTTCAATATATTCAGGCGTGGCTTTTCGGTTATGCTCATACTCTCGTTTATTATGTAAACTTTCTAGGTTATCTGGATCTCCATGCATACACCAATATGCAACAGTTCTGGGGGAACAACCTAGAAATCTAGAAATTTCTTGTTGTGTTCTGCCATCGTTTTGGAGCAGAATAATTAAAATTCTTTCCCTTACGTGCGGTAGTTCGCTCTCCTTAAGAGCCTGCTGTAACTGAGTAACTTGTTCTAAAATTAAAAAGTTTTTGGCTGGTGGTGGCATACTTTTTTCAATCGGCTCTGCATTTATATATTATGCAGCTTAAATGCTGATTAGCTTATCCCTACTCCCAACAAAGAACCAGGAACACTCCCCAAAGCCAGCCATTTAACTACTTCTCTATCGAGGGTTTCTTGCTGCCAATGTTTGATGCTACCAACGACTTTCATTAACGTCGCTGCCACTACATCAGAACTTATTGCTACAGCAGGTGGTACTTGAAAAATAAAAATCAACATTGGAGTGATGAGAGAAGCACCACCAATTCCTGTCAGACCAACAATAATACCAACTAGAAAGCTGAAGAGAGGCAATAATAAAAAATCCATACTCCTGTCCTTAACCGGGGTTTTGCAAATGCGTCTTGGTTTAACTGAAACTAAAAGACTGGTTGTAACGCTGGTGTGCAGAACGTTTCATGTAACTGCAAGTTTTGAATGGCTGCTGAAAAAATCTCATCAAATACTAAATACTGACCGACTTACCGTATTTTAAAATCAAAAATAGTAAAAGTCTATGTTTTTGCAAAGTGATGCAAAACTAATGTATAAATAAACACAAGAAAATAAATAATTTTTTCTAAAAACGATTAATAACAAAGATTTTGATTTCAGTAAGAAGAATATAGTAGTATTTCAAAAAACTACATTAATAACAAGCTTCTGCCGTACTTAATATGCCAGAGTTAGAAAAAGTCAACAATGAAAATCAACAAACGCCAAAGTTGCGATCGCCTATCGGGTTTGTGCAAAAGTTGTTAATTACCTATTGGCGTTCTCTGTTGCTGCTGTTCGTGGGGATATATTTACCACTGCAAATTTTTGGGCTGCTGGCGTTAGAGGTGCGATACAACGAGGGTGGTTTCCCTTGGGATTTACCGATTCTGGTGACTGTTCACTCTCTAGCACAGCCACAGTTAGATGTATTCGCCACAATTGTGACAAAATTGGGTTCTTTTCGGACTGTGTTACCTGTTCTGAGTGCGATCGCACTTATTTTACTAGTGCAACGTCGCTGGCGATCGCTCACGTATTTACTGATTACTGCTGCTGGTAGTGCTACGATCAACCGCACAGCCAAAGAATTTTGGCATAGAGTACGTCCTGATTTGTGGACTTCAGTTGCTCCAGAGTTTGATTATTCATTCCCCAGTGGTCATGCTATGACGAGTATGACGTTGATTACTCTTTTGGTAGTTTTAACTTGGGGTAGTATTTGGTGCTGGTTAACGGTGATTTTGGGTAGTGTGTATCTCTTGGCCATTGGCTGGACACGCCTATATTTGGGAGTACACTTTCCCAGTGACATTATTGCAGGTTGGATGGTAGCGATCGCTTGGGCAATTGGCGTGAGTTTTATTATTCGACCATTATCACAGTCAGCAAATATTACCAGTGAAAAACTAGTGAGTGAAACGAAGTTACTTCCTGAAGAACAGGAATTACTCACTAAAGAATAAAAATTTTCAGATGTGCATATAGAGTTTATTAATACAAAAGCTTTACGTATAGTTAACCAAGTTTTGGGATTTCAACTTCTATTTAGCTCTAGACTTTTTGGAATTTTCATTATAAAGTACGGTTAATTGATCAAATTACTGTACAAGTTATGAATGAAATCGAAAAGAGTGGTCAAGAGTTGTTATCACAAAGTCCAGAAAATTTACCCAAACCTTTATTGCAGAAGCTCAGAGGTGGATTTTTCTTAATGATTGGATATTTATTATCACCATTATGCTGGTGGAATGATCTAGTATTCAATTTACCAATTGCTTATTTTTTCGGTTATGTTTGTAGTCTTTTTGCTCCTAAATTACTTATGCCTTGCGTTATAATTGGTTACTGGTTATCTAATATTATTGGTATTCTGTTGATGCAAGCAGGTGCAATTGATGTATTACAAAAACAAACTCAAGAGCATAACGTCAAAAAAGAACTATTGACAGGTTTAGTTTCTTCAACTGCCTATACCTTTTTGATTCTGGCATTAATCCACTTTAAAATTCTCGATACTCCTAGCTTTTTTTCGGTAGTTGATTAAATTTTTAGTTGGAATACTCTTACAGAAATAAAAACCGATTGCTACATCATAGTCAAATTATTTTAATTTTAAAATATCATTTATATTTAAAAGTTTAGGAGCATCCTTAGTCATAATCAAAGGTAATCTACCATCCCATTTTTCTATTGCCTGCCTTTCTAAAATCTCATTAGTCAAACTATCATGCAATAATCTGTTTATTTCTGCTTCTCCCTTAGCCAAATTAACCTTAGCTTCTGCTTCTTTAGTAGCTTTTATTGCGATAAAATTTGCTCGTTTGGCATCTTGTTTTGCAATTTGCTTGGACTAAACTGCTTCACTGAATTTATCCGAAAAATTGACATTAACCAATGAAATATCATCAACTGCAATATGGTATTCATGCAATCTTGCTATTAATGTATTGTCAATTCCAGATTTTACTTCTCCTCGTTTAGTAACTATTTCTTCTGCGGTATACCTTGCTATAACTGCTTTTAAAACTTCTTCTACCGCAGGATTTATGATTTTATCAACTAGGTCTTTTTCATCACCAATTTCTTGAAACATTATATTGGTTTCTTCAGGAATAACGTGCCAGTTTAATGCTATATCTGTAAAAATATCTTGCAAATCTTTAGAATAAGCTTCAGCAGATATTTCTTGTTTTTGAACTCTCACACTGATTTTTTTGACTGTATTTAAAATGGGAATTATTATATGTATTCCTTCGCTTAATACTGTTTCTTGTACCTCTCCAAACTGCATTAATACCCCACGTTCTCCGGCATTGACAACCATAAAAGGTGTCAGTAAAATTGTAATTAAAAATAAAAGTGCAGTTATTTTACCAGCACTATTTGTGAATTTAATTTGTTTCATATTTACCAAGACAATGGCTGTATTCGGTGATTTATTAATGATTATTAATCATACTACATTAAATCGATAAAGATAGTCAGATGTATAAAATTTTTATATGAGTATGTCATATTATTCAAGTGTAAACACTGACGATTACTTGTAATCGTCAGTAGATTTTGTAGTGTATACTCACTCAAAGACTCAGGGCAAACGCATGTGTGACTCGTTCCTAAGCCAATACATAACTTAGGGTGAGAACGCCAAGGAACATGAATGCCACAAACAATGTTATTGGCACCATGCAGTAACTTACACCCAGCACACACTTGCAAATAACAAGAACTAAATTCTTCGCTATTAACTGCATTAACAATTTCATCCTCAATAGTGATAGCAAGAGTCGAACTTGCTTTATTGCTTAAACCAACATTCCACCCGGAGCGGATATCACCAAAAAACGATATCTATAAGCTACATATCTACTGTCCAAAAGTCCAAGTATTAGTTTCGTTCAATTCCAAATTTTCAAAATAGTTAGCAAAACCTGGAAAGTGAAAATATTCTAGCGGCATCCGAGATATTAATAGTAAAGAAAAATTTTCTAGTTGAGCTAATTGTTGTAATCGAAATAAGTCGCCGATAAAACTATCGCTAACAAAGTGCAATCTATCAAAATTATCTATCACCAGCAGCCTATTATAACCATCAGATAAGTTGCTTATGATATTTTGCCAATCCTGCTGGTAGTAAAAGCTGAAGCTAATAGGAATAACGTTGAATAGATGATCCACACTAAAAGGATATTCAAGATTGAGGTAAACAGACTCTAAGTTAATATCCTTGAGTAAACAGTTTTTAACAGTAAGAGTCTTACCAATATTTGGCTTGCCCCATAGGTTAATATTCTTGCCTGCATTTACCTGATCGATTAACTGACGGTAGTCTTTATAACGTAACATTATTGTTATCCTTTAAATCCAATATCTTCATAAGTTAAATTGACACTAAATATGTAATTTTTTGACTATGCTTTTCTAAGCTATTTCGGGAAAATTGGTTAGATACAATAAAATTATCTAACAGAAAATCAGGTGATTGTGAAAGTCTCAACAGCACACCGTCATCACCACTACTGCGATGATAATAATGAACTACAGGCGATTGGATAACTGTCAAGTTATCGTTACGAATTGCTCGTCCTGTAACCAGACCATCCATAATAAACTTGGCGGCAGCAGCTACGTTATCGCTATCTCGTGCAAAATTTTTGAGATACCAATGAAATTCAATCCAAACTGTACTATCCAAACAAAATTCACATTCTTTAACAAATTCACCAATTACAGCAATTTTCGATCAAACCCACTACAAAATGAATCCTAAAACAAAGCCCAGTATTGCTTTCAGTACTTTTATCTGTGGCACGTTTGATTGCAATTTGCTGTAAGTTTGTCCAGTACTTCTTAAGTCCAGCGCTGGCTTGCCAACCTGACCGTGCCTGGTTAATAATCTCGTTCATACTAGGAGGTAAAGGCATCGTTAATTCAAATATCATCTTCTTTAAAGCTATTTAAAAAATCCTCAACAACATTTCTAAATTTCTTGTATGACCTACCATCTTGACGGGATAAATTGAATACCGCTTTGACAATTTCATCAAGTTGATAGCCTTTTTGATGCAAATTAAAAATTGAGTTTCTTGCTTCCTCGTCAAGCTGTACCTTAAAGTTAAAACTGCCCTCAAAATCAGTTTTGGACTGTTTAGTTTTAGTAATAGCAGTAGTTTTAGATTTACCTATGTCCTTACTATTGCGCTCGCCGTACAAACTAGCGGCAAATTCATCAAAGTCTAACCCAGACTGTCAAGCTGTGTAGGGGTCGTTTTGATTTTTAGCTTCTAGAAGTAATTGCTGGAAGTATTCAGGGTCTTCATCGTCAGCTACATAAAGCGCCTGGAGTCGCAGCACTTCAGTTGTTTTATACAAGAAATCTCCGTATCCCAGCAAGTAAACCGCACGCTTGTCTTTATCGTCTCCAAGGATAATACAACTGTCTTCAGGGCGAGTCGTAACAAAGGCCGTCTTGGCTGGAAAGTTTGAGCGAATCAACGGATCAATCACGTTCTTATCAGGTCGCTGGGTGTACAACAGTACATGAATCCCTGCACCACCCGCTTTTGCAAGCAACTTCATCAGCGCAGTCTCAATGCGATCGCAAACTACGGGAATATCTGTAGAATCCTTAAGGGATGTAAGTTCCTCCAAGTTAATCCGCAGACGTTTTGCTAGTCCCCGACTATCCATTTTCGCAAGGCGGATGCGAATGTCATCATCTACCAAGCGTCGCATCCCCCCTAATTCCCGCATCGAGTTGAAGTAACCGACCAACGTCATCCAGGGGTCAGCACGATTTCCGTATTGTTTGTTTTCATACAAATCTTGAGAAGCAGCAAGAATAGCAACATAAACTCGAATTAATGCAGCTTTTAGCCGTCGCCCTGTGGCACAAATACCGACATAGCGCCGTCCTGGATTAGTCTCATTTGGTTCTCGCTGGCGTGAGAAGAAATTATCCTCCACATCCAAGCCCTGGGGTGGAAAAACCTGTACTTTCCGCAGAAATAGGTTATGCATCTGAGTTTCTGCTTGACGTATTGTTGCAGTAGAGGCTATGACTTTGGGGCGAACCTTTTTACCATCGACTTCCCAAGAGGAGAGTTGGTCTACTGCGGTTTCATAAAGTCCTACTAATGTACCGAGGGGGCCGCTAATCAAGTGCAACTCATCTTGGATGATTAAGTCAGGTGGGCGTAGGGGGTTGCTGTGAATTGTTTTAGCACCGGGTAAATACGCAGTTTTTTTATGTGAATTAGTATCTTCAATATCTGATGTCCGAAAACCATGCCGTTCACAGTAACCATCTACTTGCCCAAATAGCATTTGAATTTCCCCTTTCCAAGGCATTTGGGCAAATTTATCTACGGTAGCAATCAACAGCGTGGGTAAACGACGGTAGATTTCTTCATCAACTACAAGGATGGGTAAACCTTCAGTTGAAGATTGTTTTTTACTAAACAGACAACGCCCCAAAGAGTCGCCGCAGTAAATTAGAGTACGGGCGCGACCTTTACTAAAAGATTCGACTTCAATGTTTTTACCTGGGTCGATTTTAGAACCACACCACGGGCAATTTGTGAGTTGGTGAGGGGAACCGCTAGCACTTTGCTGATACTGTCCTCGTGCTTGTTTGCAAAATTCTTCGCTTTGGTCGGTGTGGTTCGGGGTAGTGCGCTGACCTACCCACAACCCGATACGGAATGGTTCTTTCCCCCATTTAGCCGGGTTGTCTCGACGGATAGATTCGCAAGCACAAATTAAGGTAGTGGCGCGTTGAAATTGTTGTAGCGTAAGCAGGCGTAGGGTGTAGCGCATGAGGACTGCAACGCCATATTCTCCAGAACGTCCCGCAATTACCCCTTGTAACCTCCGCAAGCCGATGGTGTAGGCGGTTAATCCCAGGTAAGCTTCGGTTTTACCACCACCAGTAGGGAACCAAAGTAAGTCTGCAACAGCATCGGTTTCGTGACTCCGATCGCAATGGTGTAAGTCGGTTATGCGGGGTAAATTCAGCAAGATAAACGCTAATTGAAAGGGAAACCAGGTAGGATTAGGGATTTTGTCTAATTCTGGCGCTTTGCCTTGGCGTGCTTCTTCTGAGTAAATAGAACGAAGACGCTGCAAGTGCATGGCTTGATTCATAAATCGGAAAGCTTCGGCTGCTTCCGGGTTAGTTTGCAGCAGTGTTAAACCTGACTGAATGCGTTGAAGAGTGCGATCGCAATTTTTAATTGCATCCTCGGCTACATCTTGGTAATCTGTCAATCCTTCATTAGGATTAGAAATCCGTTGTGCTTGTTGTTGAATCCAGACTGTGTAAGCTGTTACCAGGGGATTTAGCCTACTTATAAAATCTGCGGTTGGAGTTTGCGCCAGTTCTTTCATATCCAAAACCAATCCCTTCAATTCAGGAATTTCATCTGCTTGAGGTGGAGAGGTTTTGGGAACTTCGTAGACAGGTACAACGTTGGTAGATAGTTTAACAGCACATTCTGTAGTATTTTGTGCTGTTTGGGCGTGAACGCTTACCCCATGACCAATGGCGAACTCTACCTGTTTGCGATAAAGCATTGCCATCGCTTTTTCTTCAGCATAAATTACTGGGTCAAGCTTACCAGCCTGACGCGGTTTATGTCGCTTGAGAAAAATATCAGGATGTTGAAAATCTGCTGATTGTACGCTTAATTCTGGTTGAAATAACCACGCTTCATCACGTAATTTGGCGGGTTCTTTTTGTCCATTAATTAAAAACAAGCTAACAATCCAATCCCCGTTACTTTGTTGGCGAATTTTGCCTTACTTTTGCAAAATCGTACCAGTAATTCTGCTTCATCCCCTGGATTATTTACGGCACGGATAGCCGGTGGTGGGCCATTGTGGATATAGTCTCTAGTTTGGAGAACGGGAAATTTCTCCGATTCCCAATTCTCTATTCCCCATTTCCTCATCATCTAAAATCGAATTTGCCAAGTAAGATATTGCAGCTTCGTTAATTTCGCGGGTGGTGCGGTGATTAACGCGCAGTACTCCTGTGCGTCCGACAAATTTCAAGTCTTGGCTCTAGAGAATCAATTGCGTAGATTAGCGCCTGCTTGATGGTTTTTCGCAGGACATCACCAGAAGCAATATTGGGTTTTCCGGTACTTTGGGAAATGACTGACGCAATTATTGCATCAGCAGTTTTGACATTAACATACTGTATATCTTCGCCTAACAGACTTGCTAAAAGTTGTTGAGAAAACGCAACCAGTGCATTTGTATAGGTTGTAAATAGGATTTTAGGTTTTTCGATT
Source organism: Nostoc cf. commune SO-36 (assembly GCF_023734775.1). Classification (NCBI taxonomy): domain Bacteria; kingdom Bacillati; phylum Cyanobacteriota; class Cyanophyceae; order Nostocales; family Nostocaceae; genus Nostoc; species Nostoc commune. The sequence goes on from NZ_AP025732.1 coordinate 5,603,218, forward strand.
CCGTTGGCTTGGAGGATTTCTACCAAAGCACGAACACGGTAAAGTGCAACGGTACTTTTTCCCGTTCCGGGGCCACCTTTTAGCAGTGTAGGGACAGAAGCGTTGATTGCCCAACTGACGAACTTTTCTTGTTCAGGATTGAGTTTGAGTAAAAATCCCAGCAACTCACCTTCAGTGAAGCGCAATAAATCATCAGTGCTACCCGTAACAAAGCTGGGTTGGTTAAGAACTTGGTCAAAATTGGGTTCAGCGATACAATCAAAAATGCGATCGCACCACTTCCCTGGTAAGTTGACCGCCATTAAATCATCTAATGTCCGACACGCGGTTAATGTTGCCCAATATTCTTCTGGTAGTCGCAACCTATGAAGCAAATCTTCGGTAATTTCCACGGGTAGCGGGCTTTCTAGATAATCCTGCATTATTACCGTTAGCACCTTTAACACAGACAGATTCACCCCGAAAGTTATTATCGCAGGTTGCCCAGAGTGTTGCTAGAATTTCAGATAGGGGAACTCGGCAGAATATCGCCGCTTACACAGAAATATTAGCAGGTTTGAAGTTTGAGAAGGATTTAATTCAGCAATTTTTAGGAGAGGAAATTATGCAAGAATCTGTAATTTATCAGGATATTTTGCAGAAGGGGAAACAACAAGAAGCGGTTTCATTTTGTTTGCGGTTACTCAATCAACGTTTTGGGAAGCTTAATTCATTCATAATTGAGAGAGTTCAAGTTTTATCTGTTGAGAAACTCGAAGCTTTAGGTGCTGCATTGTTCAACATTTCAGAAGTATCTGATTTAATTACTTGGTTAGATCAGCAGGAAAGTAATTAGTTTTAAGTTTTGATAAACTATAAAGCCGGAGGTAAAAACTCCGGTCTTTTATATAGTGATTGTCAAAAGTGTTGAATGTTAAGAAAAATCCGATAAAAATAGCCCAAAATATGTTAAATTTTGGGCAGAAGATTAAAGTATATCTATTTGATAGTGATTATAAATTAATTTCCCAAAATTGTCAAAGGTATCTTGAGAGGACTGCCAAAAAACGATTATCCAGTATTGAACAGTCGTCTGTTCTTTGAGTGCTGGTTATCCTATACTATGGATAACAGCTTAACAAGTATGCGAGATTTGTTTAACAGGTTAAACAAGACAGGATATGAGGTAGATATTTCTACTTTTTCTAAAGCAAATTTACATCGAAGCCAAAAACCCTTTCAAGAAATTTACCAAAAATTAAATGAATTAGTACAGAACAAAGTTCAAAAAAAGTTACACGATAAATATGCGATTTGTCCAATAGATTCAACAATTATTACTCTGACCAGTAAATTGTTATGGGTGTTAGGACACCATCAAGTAAAACTTTTCAGCTCTCTAAATCTAGCTACTGGAAGTCCCTCAGATAATTTCATAAATTTTGGACATGCTCATGATTATAAATTTGGTTCTAAAATGATGTCTAGTCTCCCAATAAATGCTGTTGGGGTAATGGATAGGGGCTTTGCTGGATTAAAATTTATTCAAGAATTAGTGCAAGAAAACAAATATTTTGTCTTGCGGATAAAAAATAATTGGAAACTAGAGTTTGAGGACTCAACTGGATTGGTTAAAGTTGGTGCATCTGATGAGGCTATTGCCTATAGAGTAATTAATTTTTGTGATTTAAGTAGGTAGGCACGAAAAAACCAAACTATGTAAAGATAAGTAAATACGGAGAATGCATCTACCGAGGTGACTTAATATATGGGCGCTCGTTTAAGGATATTCTTGACTCGTGAGCAAGACAGAACCCTGTTACAGCTAAGAACTGCGGAAGTACCACAGAAAGTAAAAGATCGAGCAGAAATAATTAGGCTAAATGCACATGGCTGGTATGTAGAAAAAATAGCTGCTCACTTTAATTTGACTCTACAAACGGTAAGAGAGGTTTTACACAACTGGAAAAGCAAAGGTCTAGAAGGACTTTGGGAACTACCGGGTCGAGGAGGAAAGTCAAAATGGCAAGAAGAGGACATCATATTTTTGGAAGAATGCCTGAAAAAAGAACCGCGTACATACAATAGTCTTCAACTCGCACAAAAATTAGAACGCGTAGGCGTAGCCCGCCGCAGGCATCGCTCAATTAAACTGAGTCCCGACAGATTAAGACGGGTACTCAAAAAAAGGGGGTCAATTGGAAGCGAGCAAGGAAGAGTCACAAAGGCAAGCAAAACCCGATAGCACGAGCAAACAAACTCTTCAGTCCTAGATATGTTGGAATTATCTGCTGCGGCTGGAGAAATAGACCTAAAGTATCTAGATGAATCAGGGTTTTGTGTATGGAGCGAACCAGGTTACACCTATTACTTCAAAGGTGAGCAAAAACGCTTAGAGCAAACTAAGCATCGTGGACGGAGATTAAGTATTATCGGCTTTCTTCAACCTTTAATCAGCTTTGTTTACGGTCTGGTTATTGGTGGGATTAGTCGTAAATCGTACATCGAAATGATGGAGATTGAAGCGACTGAAGCTCAAAAAACTGGACGCACTAGGGTAATTGTGCAGGATAACGGATCGATACACCGATGTCTTGAAGTGCAAAAGTTATGGTCAAAGTGGGAAAACATGGGTTTGTACATCTTTTTCTTGCCCGCATACTGCTCCGAGATGAACCCAATTGAATTGGAGTGGCAGCACCTTAAAAAAGACGAACTATGTGGGCAAATATTTGATGACGAGTTAGACCTCGCTTACGCCGTGATGGATGGCGTTAAAGCTAGGGGAGAAAAAGGCAACTACAGTACACAACGTATTAAATTTGACTCTAATTCCTCTGGTTAAATTTTCGTTACATAGTTATAAATTTTCCCGCCCACCTACTTAGAGGCGAAAACCGAGTAACCCTAAAGTTACTAATTTACCAGCGTTAGGAGAAGCTGCCGTTAGTGATGATGAAATTAGGAATATTTATCGATTACGTTGGGGAGTCGAATTATTGTGGAAGTTTTTAAAGATGCACTTAAAACTTGACAAATTAATTACTAAGAACGTCAATGGTATCACTATACAAATTTACATTAGTTTAATAGCTTATCTAATTTTACAGATATTATCTATCCCACAACAATGGGGGCATACGCTATTAGATAAATTCCGCTATTTACAATCTTATATGTGTCAGGAAATCAGTTATGTTCATTGGTTTGAGGAGATAATGTTATGTTGACTATTTTAGGCTTAAGAGAGTTAGTGTAACTGTGTATGTAAAGTTTTGTATCAGGATTCAACGATTCTGCATTTGAAGCATCATGATGGTGTGATAAACAAGTAGCAAGAATCGTCAACATATAGTTGTTATCCATAGCAGCTCGATTTGATTTTTGACGATTACTACGCTTGAGCGAGCGCTCTAAATTTAGTGCATTAAGTGCTATACGTCGCAGGAACGACAAGTTTTGTGGAGCATGACCAGTACGGACGCGGCAAGCATCTTCATTGAACGTAACGTCCAAACTCCAATGCAATCCATTTTCAACGCCCCAGTGGAGACGGATAGCTTGCCCTAATTTATGATTTTAAACCTGATGCCATGAGACTGCCTCTGATGCTAGATAGATGCTTTGATTATTAGCCTACTACTGAATGTCTTTAATGCTTAAATCTTCTTTTTAAGATCACAATTGTGCAAAACAATCTGTCATTTTAACTACAAAATTAGATGCGCTTACCCTGTTTTCCGACCAAGAATTGACGTATATTAAAGCCAAGGAAGTTAAATCCTGGCTTTTGTTGCTCATACTGGTTCAGGGTATGAGCAAGCCTTGTTTTACTGGGCTTTAATTCTAAACCCATGCCTTTTAACCATTTGGAGATAATCTCCTTGCATCTTTGGATAACGGTTATGTCTTTGTGGAGAATCACAAAATCATCGGTGTACCGGATGAGGGTGAGGGCTTTTCTGTTGTCCCTCTTGCCGAAACCGCCCTTTGTGGGTAGAGTGTCGGCAAATTGCTTAATCCGTTCTTCCATCCGGTGGAAGGCAATATTTGCTAGTAACGGAGAGATGACCCCGCCCTGTGGCAGTTACCATCACAATGCTTGCATAGTTGTGCCGATGTTGGCTTTCTGCCTTTTAATTTACCTCTTTGGTAATTACCAGCATCAATTTTGATGTGTTCTCTGCCATTCGTCAGAGTTAAGCTAACAGTCCAGTCTTTCTCTCTAAATGAGAAAATTCTGGCATCATAATCAGCCGATGTTGGCTTAAATGTTTTAACTGGCTTGTCTTTTTGTTTGGCAGTTTTGCGATTAGCTCCAACTCTGGCACAAGCACGAACAGCTAAATTTGCGCTTAACCCAAACAAAGCGCGAATCTCGTTATAAACCAGATTTTGAATAGTCATCTTACTGGTTATTTGAGACTTACAGCACTTGCGTCTGTTATGAGGTACAATAGATTAAAATATAAATACCTTTAAATGAAGTCATACTCTGTCGATCTTCGAGAAAAAATAGTTGCAGCACATCTTCAAAAAAACATCTCAATCAGAAAAGTAGCTAACATATTTTCCGTCTCAAAAAGTTTAGTTCAAAAGCTTGTAAAACAACAAAAACTTGAAGGGAATTTACAATCCAAGCCGCGAGGAAAGCCACAATTTAGTCATTTAACAAATGCTGACACAGAGTTGAGAGAATTAGTTGAATCATATCCAGATGCAACATTGATAGAGTTGTGTGAATTATTTGCAGACAAGACTGGCAATTGGGTAGGTCAAAGTGCAATGTGCCGGGCGTTACATAAATTAGGATTAAATCGAAAAAAAAAACAAAGCGGAGTACGCAAGCGGGGACTATTGAGTCCTAAATTTAAGATTAGATTATTGGGAGCATGTCAAAAATATAGAGCCAGAAAATTTAGTATTTTTGGACGAAACTGGCGTTTTATTAGGGTTAGCGAGGACTCATGCTCGTTCACAAATGGGAACAAGAGCTTACTCTTTTAACCCATTTTATAGAGGCTCAAAAGTTACAGTGATTGGAGCAATTAGTATTAAAAAAGTAGTTGCATTAATGACAATGAATGGTTCAATGGATGGCATCGCATTTGAATTATTTATTGAGAAGTTTTTAGTGCCAAATTTATGGTCAGGAGCAGTGGTAGTTATGGATAATTTATCTGCACATAAACTAGATTCAATTGTGCCAATGATTGAAGCTGTAGGTGCGAAAGTTATTTGTTTATCCTCATACTCCCCCGATTTTAATCCAATTGAATTATGGTGGTCACAACTTAAATTTTTTTTACGCAGTTTCGCTCCAACTACAACAGAAATGGTTGATAAACTAATCTCAGTTGCACTCAACTTAATAAATCCTCAACATTTAAGAAACTGGTTTGCTAGTTGCTGCTACTGTACCTCATAACAGCCGTAGGTGCTGTAACTTTTTCGTTGGCGTAGTTACACGCATCAGCAAAAGCTTTTAGTACCAGTTCGATTTCTTCTGCCTGTCTTTGAGAGGGGTTGAGTTTGCAAACTAGCGTCAATACTTGTTCCATGACTTCGACCTAATCACGTGTGAATATAATACATTTAAAATAGTCGTGTTGTACCAAAGATTTGTTTGGGAAAAGCTCAACTATCCCTCTCCCTAACTTCGCTGACGCTCAGTATTGGTCAAGGGATGTTTCGCTTTTCCCCCGCAATTCCTCTCAACACTGAAACGGTACTCCGTTTCAGTGTTGAGAGGAATTGCGGAAATAGGTAAAAAGGGTAAGCTTTTTGAGAATGGTATGAGATGGGCTAGCTTTACGTTCGTCGGTTAACTAGGGTAGCGCTAGCTTGGTCAACAGGCATCAGCACAACTTCATTAATATTGACATGGGGCGATCGCGTCACGCAAAAAAATATTACATCAGCCACATCATCTGCTGTCAGGGGTGTAACTCCCTGATAGACTTTGTTGGCGCGTTCAGTATTTCCATGAAAGCGCACCTCACTAAATTCCGTTTCTACCATACCAGGATCAACGGAAGTTACACGTACCCGTGTCCCCAACAAGTCTTGTTTTAAACCTTCAGAAATTGCTCTCACAGCAGCTTTGGTTGCACAGTAGACATTGCCACCGGGATAGGTTTGATGTCCAGCAATGGAACCTAAATTTACCACATGACCGCGATCGCGACTTACCATTCCCGGAACGACATAGCGGGAGACGTAAAGTAAACCCTTAACGTTAGTATCAATCATGTCTTCCCAGTCTTGAAAGCTGCCTTCGTGCAACTTGTCTAAACCACGACTTAAGCCAGCATTATTAATGAGAATATCGATATCAGACCAAGCGGGGGGTAGAGTTGTAATGGCAGATTCAACAGCGCTGCGATCGCGCACATCTAGCTCTAATAAATGAGTTTCAGTACTAAAATCTTTACTGAGAGTATCTGCTAGCTGTTGTAAACGTTCTAAACGTCGTGCTGCCAAAATAAGTTTTGCACCCGCACCAGCGAAGATTCTCGCACAAGCAGTACCAATACCACTACTTGCGCCAGTAATCAAAATGATTTGATTTTGTAGGGAAGTCACGTCGCTTCGCTCCGAATTCAAAATTCAAAATTCAAAATTCAAAAATTTTTATCCCCATAAATAAATTTAGGGGCTTGTATCATGAGTCGTCTTCGGTCATTAGGATAGTTAGGAGTGAGGAGTTAACAGTTAATGAATTATGAATTAGCACAAGTTTTATCGTTCATAATTTATCATCAGTCTGTCTATTACTCCTAACTCCTGTAAAGATGCGATTAATCGCGTCTGTATTACTTCTTCACTACTTGCAGGCGCTGAGTTACCATCGTCATCCCATTACCTCGTAGGATGACAGCAGAAACCCATTGACTACCAGGGGTAGATGGTGCTTGTCCCGTTTTAAACAATCCACCAGATGTTAGTAATTGCAAATCTACAGATGTAGGGTTGAGAAATTTATCTGGTTTTATGGGTTCTTCTAGCGCCGTTCCTAGTAGAAAATCATCACCAAGTGGCTCTTGGACGATCGCATCAAAATTATACTTCTGACCAACTACCACCTGCTGTGGTAATTTAAAATCAATTTGGGGCGGCTTGCTGCCAGAGGTAAGCAAGGTGCGTTCTGACAATATGTCTTGGCGGGCAATTTTGCCATTTTCAATGCGCTGACGCGATTTAATCGTGGCATTGAGAGTCAATTTATTAGCGTTACCGGAGGGTAAGCCAGTTATATTCGTTTCTGTTTCGGCAATAATCCCATTGCCTTCAGATTTTGAAGATAGCAGTTTTGTAGTGTATTGCAATTTGGGATATCGTTGCCAAAGTGAAATTAAAGACTTTTCTAGAGTTTGGAGGTTTAATCCATCCCCATGAGTGAAATTGGGGCTATAAAATTGCAACACTCCTTTGACATCTCCCCGGCTAGCGGCGGCATCAACTTGCGTCAAGAGATTTTTCAGATTGGCTGGTGCGTTTTGGGGTGTACCAGTTTGGACTAATTGTTGTGGTGTCGTCGCCTGAGTACGTTGCCAACCACTTGTTAAACCAATAGTCAGTAGGAACGAAACCAGCCAGATATGTGCTGGAAATCTGAGTTGTCGTCTCACTAAGGCGGTAATAATATTAGTCATTGGCAAGAATTTACTGATTTGATGAGAGAAAGTAAGGAAATTGTTTTATCTTAGTTAAGCTAGACGCTAAACGGTAGAGGTTTGATGGCAAACGCACCGATACGATTATTAATAGCTGCCAGTGGGACTGGTGGTCACTTGTTTCCAGCGATCGCACTGGCAGAAAAACTTCCAGATTATCAAATAGAATGGCTGGGAGTACCCAATCGCCTAGAAACTCAACTTGTCCCTAAACAGTATCCCTTGAATACTATTGCAGTTGAAGGGTTTCAGCAAGGGTTTGGATTTTCCTCAATTCGGATCTTGGGTAAACTTGCCCTTTCGATTGTGGAAGTTAGACGAATTCTCAAACAGGGAAATTTTCAAGGGGTGTTTACCACAGGGGTTACATTGCCGGGCCAGCCGTGATTGCGGCACGTTCCCTCGGTTTGCCTGTGGTTTTCCACGAATCTAACGCAATACCTGGTAAAGTAACTCGCTTTTTTGGCCCTTGGTGTAGTGCGGTTGCTTTGGGATTTGAAGTAGCTGCTAAGTATTTGCCCCGTGCCAAAAATGTTTGTGTTGGTACTCCGGTAAGAGCGCAATTTCTTGATGGGGCAATTGATGCACCACTGGATTTAGCTATTCCTGATGGTGTTCCTTTAATTGTCGTCTTTGGCGGTAGCCAGGGTGCAGTTGCCGTAAATAAATTGGTACGCGAATCGGCAAAAGCTTGGTTTGATGCTGGTGCTTATGTAGTACATTTAACTGGCGATCGCGATCCAGAAGCAGATAGTCTCAAACATTCACAGTACATAGCTTTACCTTTTTACAACAACATGGCGGCCTTGTTGCAACGAGCAACTCTGGCGATTAGTCGTTCTGGCGCAGGTAGCTTGACAGAATTAGCAGTGTGTGGAGTTCCAGCGATTCTGATTCCTTACCCCTTTGCCGCAGAAGACCATCAATCTTACAATGCAGACGTATTTACAAAAGCGGGTGCGGCATTAACTTTGCAGCAATCAGAATTGACGAGTGAAGTATTGCAAAGTAATGTGTTGAATTTGCTGCAATCACCGCAAGAGTTAGCAAAAATGGGACAAAAAGCAAAAGCGATCGCTGTTCCTGATAGTGCAGATAAGTTGGCGCAATTAGTGCGTGAGGTGATAGAAACTTAAAAAATCCCAAATTCTACCCTGACAGCAAAGCAAGCTACGCGCAGCGTCACGGAGTGAAGATACTAAGAGACAATACAAATTTATTCTTTAGTTTATGAATATCTTATTTAATAAAAAAATCCGTTTAACATTAGGTTGTGCTGCTTTATTATTTGTCAGTTTAAGCAGTAGCCATCTATATAATCAGTTAAAAACTAAACAGCAAACCCAACAAGATCAATCTTTTACTCAGCAAGATAATTTAGCCCTACTTCAATCACAAACTTCCTTCACTTCAAATCACCTTGTTGATCCACTAACCTCGAAGGTTCAAAGTTCTTTTGTCACACAACAAACATCTGATGAGATTTTAAAGCAATACGCCTTTTCATCTCGCCAGGATTTGTTAGCAGCATCTCCATCCTATCCGGTTATTGATGAGTTTAAAAAATATAAATTTAGCATTAATGGTAGCCAAGTTGTTACTCCAGCTAAACTCCCAAGTAGTAAGGTTAATTTCAATCAAGGAGATTTATTAACCGTTCTCGTTAATACTAGAAAATACTTTCAAGACTACGCCTCAGAAGACCCAGATATTCTGCGTACAGGATTGCTTACCACTCAAGGGGTTACTGTGCCAGATGTTCTTAAAACTTTGGATTTCATGATTGTTGTTTTAAAAGAAGATATTGCTAATAAACGAGCTACTCGTTTACAAGACCCTAAGTTTATCAATTCAAATTTTCGAGTTATCAAATGGACTGCCTATAACCCAAAAGATAAGAAACAAAAACAATTGCGAATTACTAAATATGCTGTATTTACTCACTCTGGTTCTCGCAAGAAAACCTCTACTTTTAATACCCCCATTTATAGCCTAAAGGATAACTCTAATAACGACAAATTTTATACAAAATACACAAAGCAGGATGTTTTATCGGGTATTTTTGAACCAGGCGGTAAAGAATTTGGAAAAGTTAAAAGTCTCGCTTATCTAACTAGAACTGGCTTAGAAGAAGCCTTAATGCAAGGAACAGTACTAATTAACTTTACTGATGGTTATAGGGCATTTTTTAATGTAGATAGAAATAATGGAATGTCTTATATTCGCGGATTGAAGGCAACAGCACAAAAGCGCTATTGGTATTTTAGAGAGGTTGATGCCATTAAAGGCTATGGATACAAAATAGATGCAAAAATCTCCATTAAACCCGGAGTCACTTTTGCAGGAGATGTTTTGAATATCGGTTTAGGTAAAGTAATTGTAATTGAGCATACTAAAGGTGGTCGTAAACATCTGCGAATGGGAGTTATGGCTGATACAGGTGGGGCATTTTTACCTAATCTTTATCAACTCGATTTTTTGGCAGGTATTTTTAAGAATCAAAAAGAATTTGGGCAGAATATTAGCCAATTACCGGAATATGCTACCGCATATTTTTTAGTAAAGAAGTAATACATAGACCAATACGCTTGGGTTAAGCATTTCTTTCTTCTCTTTGCGTTCTTTGCAGTAGCCTGCGGCAAGCCGCTGACGCTCCTTCTTCGCTAATGCGTCTACGTTTCTCCTTCTTCTTTCTTGTACTTAAATATGGTTTAGCCCATCTTCATACAGAATTAGTATTAGCACAGCCTAAAGCATTCTCTATGAGACGCTACGCGAACGGTAAGTCGTTAGACATATATTAGTTACACAATGTCATTGCGAGCAAAGCGAAGCAATCCCAGTCCTGGCGATTGCTTCTCTTCTCTACGAGAGGCTGCGTCAACGAGACGCTCCGCGAACGCTTCTTTACGAGACATCCTAACTATGGAACACCAGCATAAATTAAAACAATTCGCAATTCGCAATGACGCTCGCGGACTCGCTACCGCTACGCTAACGCAATTACGTTTTGTGACGGGGATTTAGACCCCGACACAAAACGGGCTGCCTGTCTTACTGGGGACTTAAACCCCCAAAGTTTGTTAAACTATAACTCTTAAATAAGCAAAACTAATAAGTTGTATCAGGTTTACTGAAGTAATAAAAGTTGATTAAAAATTGTAAAGCATTGTAAAGTACATTCACAGGCAAAAACAAAACCGCCTGATTCATACATAACTAACCGCACTTATAAAACAATGACAACAACCTTACAACAGCGCTCAAGCGCCAATGTATGGGATCGATTCTGCGAATGGATCACCAGCACCAACAACCGTATTTACATCGGTTGGTTCGGCGTAGTCATGATTCCAACCTTGTTAGCCGCTACCGCCTGCTTTGTAATCGCCTTTATCGCAGCACCTCCAGTAGACATCGACGGTATCCGTGAACCAGTTGCAGGTTCATTAATTTACGGAAACAACATCATCTCCGGTGCAGTTGTTCCTTCCTCCAATGCAATCGGCTTGCACTTCTACCCAATTTGGGAAGCAGCATCCTTAGACGAGTGGTTGTACAACGGTGGCCCTTACCAATTGGTAATTTTCCACTTCCTGATTGGCGTATTCTGCTACTTGGGTCGTGAATGGGAACTATCCTACCGCTTAGGTATGCGTCCTTGGATTGCTATAGCTTATTCTGCACCAGTAGCAGCAGCAAGCGCAGTCTTCTTGGTATACCCAATCGGACAAGGTTCTTTCTCAGATGGTATGCCCTTGGGTATTTCTGGAACCTTCAACTTCATGATCGTGTTCCAAGCAGAACATAACATCTTGATGCACCCCTTCCACCAACTCGGTGTAGCAGGTGTATTCGGTGGAAGTTTGTTCAGTGCAATGCACGGTTCACTTGTAACTTCTTCCTTGGTTCGTGAAACAACCGAAACCGAATCACAAAACTACGGTTACAAATTCGGTCAAGAAGAAGAAACCTACAACATCGTTGCAGCCCACGGCTACTTCGGTCGTCTAATCTTCCAATACGCTTCATTCAACAACAGCCGTTCACTGCACTTCTTCTTAGCAGCATGGCCTGTAATCGGCATCTGGTTTACCGCCTTGGGTGTAAGCACAATGGCGTTCAACTTGAACGGTTTCAACTTCAACCAATCAATCATTGACTCTGAAGGTCGTGTGATTGCAACTTGGGCAGATGTAATCAACCGCGCTAACCTGGGTATGGAAGTAATGCATGAGCGCAACGCTCACAACTTCCCTCTCGATTTGGCTGCTGGTGACTTTGCTCCTGTGGCTCTAACCGCTCCTGCTATCAACGGTTAATTCTTAAGTCTTAGCTAAATGAGAAAGCGCTCTCCTGAAAAGGAGGGCGCTTTTGTTTATTAGATGCGCGTAGCTTACTAGAGAGATGGAACTACCCGAAAAATGTCATCATAGTAAAAGTAAAAACATTCTGGAGAGAAGACAACGGTTTACGCACGCCCTTTAGCACGGTTAATTGAGCAATTGCAACGCCTGCCGGGAGTTGGCCCCAAAAGTGCCCAACGACTGGCTTTGCATATTTTGAAGCGACCAGAAGCAGAAGTAGAAGCTTTGGCACAAGCTTTAATTGAGGCAAAAAAACAGATAGGCTTGTGTTCTGTTTGCTTTCACTTATCTGCTGAACCTGTTTGTGAAATCTGCCGCAATGCCAACCGTGACAATAATACTATTTGTGTTGTAGCAGATCCTCGCGATGTGATTGCGCTGGAAAAAACCCGCGAATACAAAGGCAAATATCACGTTTTGGGTGGGGTGATTTCGCCAATTGATGGAATTGGGCCAGAACAGTTGACTATACTGGCTTTACAGCGCCGAGTCGGTCAGCAAAAACCTCAAGAGGTAATTCTCGCAATTAGTCCGAGTATAGAAGGTGAGACAACAACACTGTATATCGGTCAGCTATTGAAACCATTTACTAAGGTGACGCGGATTGCTTTTGGTTTACCTGTGGGTGGCGATTTGGAGTACGCAGATGAAGTGACTTTGGCGAGGGCGTTGGAAGGACGCCGGGAATTGGATTAGATTGTACTGATGGAACTGCTTGTCGTTTAGGTGTTGTTACGGCTGAAGCTGTAACCAGCAAAACACCGCGCCTAACTGGTAAACCTGTATCCCTAGCTAAGGGCATCACTGGCTGGTTGAAAGCAGGCGAACGCACTTCTTTAGTAAAAATGGCTAATTCTGCGATTAATTCCTAGCTAGACATCAGAGTTTGATTTTACTTCCCAGCGAAACTAGCAAACAAGCACAATTAACACACTGCGATCGCTCCATCATACACTTACATAAAGTTCTTGTGTAATCTTGAGAAATGTAATGACAGATAGCAGGTTTTAGGTTAGAGGTGCAAGATGCAAAGGTATTTGAAAGTATTAAGATTATTTTGGAGTGCTGCGATCGCAGCAGAATTGGAATATCGGATTAACTTTTTTATAGCTACCCTCAGCAGCTTGGGAAATCTTGTCGGCAGCCTCTTTGGACTATTCTTGTTTTACCGCACTGGCTACAGTTTTAGTGGCTGGTCATGGGAAGCAGCTTTAGTAGTTTTAGGAATTTTTACCTTACTTCAAGGATTTTCTGCTACTTTTCTGGCATCAAATTTGAATCGCATTGTCCGCCATGTCCAGGAAGGCACTTTGGACTTTATATTATTAAAACCTATCCGCAGTCAGTTTTGGCTTTCCACCCATACTCTTTCACCTTGGGGACTGCCGGATCTAGTTTTTGGTAGTATTATCATTGGCTATGCAGGTAAACGCCTCGGTGTAGAGATAAACGGCTATTTACTTGGTGTGTTGCCGTTATTGTTCAGCTTAATAATTTTGTACAGCCTGTGGTTTATGCTAGGAGCGACAAGTATTTGGTTCGTTAAAATATACAACGTTACCGAAGTCTTGCGTGGTTTATTAGAAGCTGGACGATATCCCATCGCCGCATATCCCACTGCTTACCGTTTTTTCTTCACCTTTGTGATGCCAGTAGCTTTTTTAACTACTGTACCAGCCCAAGCGCTGTTGGGTCGGAGTGAAATTAGCTGGTTGATAGGTGCGGCAATATTAGCAGTAGTGCTGTTTTTTGTTTCTACTTGGTTTTGGCGGTTTGCGTTGCGGTTTTATACTAGTGCTTCGAGTTAATGGACTTCCAGTTAATTTTACGAGATCGATTTCAACCTCGGTGAAATGTCTTATGGTAGCTCCAATAGATATATACGTGCCAAATAAAATTTTACAACGTTTGCAAAATGTGAAAGATTTTGTGGGCGGAAGCGTTAACTCTCTAAGTAACTCAGCACAACAAGTTGGGGAGTCTTTGAAAGCAACAGCAACTACAACTACTGATAAAGCAATTGATACAGTTACAACAAGTTTAGAGGAAACTTGGCAAACTGCTGATAAATTTAAAAGTACAACATCGGGCGCAGTTACAAATGCGATGGCATCTTCTGTAAGTGATTGGCTGATACAATACCCGATATTATTTAAGTTAGTTCAAATACTAGGTTGGGCGACTAATCACCCAATTATTAGTATAGTGATTTTGCTGTTTGCGATCGCTATCATTTGGAGCATCATCAAAGCAATTGTCCGCTTGATTGAAACAGCTAGTTGGTCAATACTCCAAGTTCCGTTAAAATTGCTTCTGGCTTTGATTAAAGTTAGCTTTCTATCCTTAACTAAAGTTGGCAGTTATACTGTTCAACGAATAACTGCTAGTGAAACAAGTGATAACCTGCCAGCTTTGCCACCTGAAAATTTCCAACTAAATAAACAACAAAGATTGGCAGAAATTTCTAGTCGCTTACAAGCAATTCAAAAGGAACAACATGAGCTTTTACAAGAAGCCGCAGACTTGATTGCTACTGACACAATTGATAGAGACAATACAAAATTTATAATCCCGAATTCAGAACAAGAAAGTGGAGAAATTAAACCCGTTTATACTCCTACAGAGAAGCAAGCTACATCCGCCAGTCACATTCCAATTCAATTCTGAATTCTGACTACTGACTCCTGAATTCTGGTTTATTAAACAGCTAAAAAGCGTTGAATCACATCTTGGCTGAGTTCGGTTGTGGAACCGGAGGCGACAATACCACCTTTTTGCATGGCGTAGTAGTAATCAGCTTGACGGACAAAGTGTAAATGTTGCTCTACCAATAAAACCGAAATGCCTGTGGTTTCGACGATGCGACGGACTGCGGCTTCAATTTCGAGGATGATTGAGGGTTGAATACCTTCAGTGGGTTCATCCAATACGAGTAATTGAGGTTCTCCCATTAAAGCACGTGCGATCGCTAATTGTTGTTGCTGTCCACCACTTAAATCACCACCCATCCGCGAAAGCATGGTTTTTAAAACTGGGAATAAGCTAAAAACTTCCTCTGGAATTTCTGCTTTTTTTTAGTGGTTTTGCGTCTTGCCTCTAACCCCAGCAGCAGATTTTCTTTGACTGTCAAGCGGGGGATGATTTCTCGTCCTTGGGGAACATAACCAATTCCTAACTTTGCCCTTTGGTCTGGAGATTTCGTAGTTGATTAATTCTCCAGCTACAGTTAATAGTACCACTGCGGGGTTTTGAGTAAACCCATAATTGTTTTGAGTAATGTAGATTTCCCTACACCATTGCGTCCAATCAGGCATATCATTTGCCCAGATGGTACGCTTAAATCTACATTGCGGAGAATGTGGCTTTCGCCGTAGTAAACGTTGAGGTTAGAAATTTTTAGCATAATAAGATTCAGTTTGTATATCTTTGCCTGACAACCAACTAATCGCTATCTTACGCCCCTAACTGCTGTAACAACTCATGAATTGATAAAAACTGGTAAAGATGAACTCAAAAAACCTTGCGTATCGCGTGTCAAAATAGCGTCTAACCTTTGAGCAATAGCACAAGCGATTTGAATGGCATCTTCAAAATCAGCTAAACCAGATCCAAACGCTGATTCTAAGACGGCTCGATTCACAGGACAAATGATCATAGCAGTCAGCATTTCTGAAACTGCTTGTCGTGCTTGATCAATGCTGCGGGTATGTCTTCGGGAAATATAAAAAATATCTGTAAGTGTTGTCGCTGTAACATATCTAACGACATGACCAGAATCAATCTTTTGAAACAACAGTTCTGCATCTTGGAAAAAAGGCTCTCGCTGCAACAGAAAATCTAGAACAATATTAGTATCAATTAAAACTTTCACTAAAGATACTTGTCTACCCGTCGCTCTTGTAACATACTAGTCACTTCTTCATCAGTCGGTGCTGGCCGATCTGTTTTTAACAAGTTTCGCATCCGTCTAATTGCGCCAGAGCGCTCAGGCTGAGAAATTGCCGTGTCTTGCAAGGACTCAATGATGGCGCTCACTAGTGCTAGGCGATCGCTTGGTGATAGCTTGAAGACCTGCTCCTTCAATTCTTGTAGCAACATAGACGGCTCCTATAGTCGAAGGTGTCTATCATCTAGTATGGACGATCGCGCCCTTTATGACCAGATTTATTAACCCTGCTACTCTCAAGTCTGTAGCGACTAATCCCAAGTCTGTAGCGACTACTCTCAAGTCTGTAGCGACTACTCCCAAGTCTGTAGCGACTACTCTCAAGCCTGTAGCGACTACTCTCAAGCCTGTAGCGACTACTCCCAAGTCTGTAGCGACTACTCTCAAGTCTGTAGCGACTACTCTCAAATCTGTAGCGACTACTCTCAAGTCTGTAGCGACTACTCTCAAGTCTGTAGCGACTACTCTCGTATTTGCTACCTCTTGCCTTATTATATGAGTAATTATATACCGAAATATTACTGAGATAAGCTCAAAAATTTTATTATCAGAAATTGCGATTTATGCTGAACCGGAATCGGGCTTAATTGAGGCAAGCTAGTTGTAGAAGTATCTTAAAAGAGCAAACTTATGCCTCGTCAAAAACGTACATCCCGTATTTTAGAAAAAGCTGAATTAAGAGCATCTGGGATGAAATCGATTATTCCAAGCATTAAATTTGAACAGGATTATACATTAGAAAAACTGATTGAGTCAATCGAACAGTTACGTAAAAAACTTGATGTTCATAATAGCGCTTTGGCTATAGTTGACTCTTCTTCAACAGAAGTTGAAGAGATGGAAAAAAACTTGAGACAGCTTTCTGAGAAAATGTTAATGGTGGTTGCTATCAAGTATGGCAAAGACAGCGCTGAATATGAAATGGCGGGTGGAGTTCGCAATAGCGATCGCCTCCGCAAAATGAGATCGAGCCGCTTAAAAAATATTGCAGAACAAGCATCAGATAAGAATGGTAAAACTGCATAGAAATGAGATAATATCATGTTAGCCTGCTGACCGCAACAACCGAGTAAAACCTTCTTGCTCAAAGTGTTTATCAGTTGTTAATGCCTCCATAATTCCTTGCCTACGCATCAACACAAAGCTTACAGCATCACATAATGAATAGGTTTTATCCTGTCTTGCTAACAATAAATCTGTTGCTTCTTGATGTAGCGGCTCATCAACCCATACAATTTGAACGTTTGAATTGTTGATCAGTTCAAGGCTGTATGACAGTACAATTGAACGGGAAAAGCCTCGAACCAATGCTAGAGCCACTAATTCTGCTAGAACATAGTTGTGCGTAAGCCGAGTTCTGCTTGTAGTAGCAATCAGTTCAACTGCCCTTTCATGTTGTGGCTCATCTTTATGGAGAAAGCAGAGCAATCCTGACGTATCAAGCAGCATAATCTACATTCCAATGCTTAAAAATCATTGGTGTAAGCTTTTGCCAAGTCAGCATCAATGCTTTCGTTATCTATACCTGTGGCATAACCCAAGCTAATTGCACCTGCATAACTAAGTAACCGTTGACGTGCTTCTTCTGGCTGAACTTCGGGTTGTAGTTTAGCAATAGTCAGAAGACGATGCTGCCCATCAAGAGATGTCACAATCAATTCTGCTACAGAAAGTCCGACGGCATCAGCTTGCTGCTGCAAAGCTGCATAAACATCATCACTTAATTCTAGTGTTAGCAGTTGGCTCATAGGAATAAACGATTTCAACTAAAGCTAGGGCAATTGTAGCTTTTTTCTTCACAAATATTGATCGGGTGCGGGTGTATGCGCGTTGTTATGCTGCTGGAAGGCAATGTTAAAAGCATTTCAATTAATCAAAGAAATCCCCTGTGTCTAGCAATGCTTCACATCTTGCACAAACCAAATGCCAATATTATCTTTGTGACGATTGTACTCTTCAATAGTTACATTAGAAAGCAGTATTTTTAATTTATTTTGGTTAAGACCAGATAGAATACTCTTCAACAGAGGACGTGATTCTGGTTTTTGAGCTAAATTTAACCAAATGCATGTATCGAAGAGAATATATTGCATTGTATAGGATTACATTAAAATGAAGTACGTATATAACTACTGGTCGTTTGGCTAACTGGAATATATAGCTCATACTTCATAACATACAGATGCTAGGCAGAGCAAATGACCCAAAAGACGAAAACTCAAAAACTGCTGACTTTTGAGGAGTATCTTACCTATGACGATGGTACAGACACGCGCTATGAGTTGGTGGATGGAGAACTAGTTGAGATGCCACCAGAAAGTCAGGAAAATAGTAATCTGGCAAGATTTCTCTTTGTTGAACTCCTAAAACATTTCGCATTTTATTTAGTTGCTCACAAGGATACAGAAATTGAGGTAGCAGGGCGACGGGCGAGATGTCGTTTACCTGACTTAATGGTTCACACAGAAGAATCTTATGCTGCCCTTATCGGTGCTACTCGTGCCACTCTCACCCGTGATATGCCGCCGCCTGCATTAGTGATTGAAATTGTTTCTCCGGGTACGGCAAACCATGTTCGTGATTATCGCTACAAGCGGACGGAGTATGCTGCTAGGGAAATATTAGAGTATTGGATTGTTGACTCACAGATGCAACAAATTACAATTTGTCAGTGGGTAGAGGGACAGTATGAGGATAAGGTATTTACAGGTGCAACTTGCATGGAATCAGTGGTAATTGCTGATTGGGCGCTAACAGTAGAGCAGGTGTTTAACAGCGCAAATCGAGCAGAATTACTAAGTGAATAGAATCTTATTGAAAAATAAAAACTGGGATGCACTCCGCATCAAATTGCAGAAACAAACTCGTTCCTTTTGCTACTTCACGATGCTCAGGAACAGACAGTGTGGCTAACTCTCCTTCTTTAACCAGGATGATATGGCTTCCACTTTGACGTGCAACTTCCCAGCCAAAGGACTCAAATACACGAACAACTTCACGTCCACTAAGAACAGGAAGAGTAGAAGCCATAACTAAGCCACAACCTCTACTTGGTGAGTCTCTATGGTAAGTGGCAAACCGCGCTCGGCACGAACTTGTAGGCAGGCAGCTATCGCATCTTTGATATTCTCTAGTGCTTCTTCCTTAGTCTGACCTTGACTGACACAACCCGGAATACTGGGGCATTCTACTATCCATGCACCATCTTCATCACGATCAACCGTTACATTAAACCTCATATTTCCTCATCCACTAAGCTTGTGACTATAGTATATCTAAGCCTTGTAGAGCTAAAAATTTAGTCTTCCTGTTTTCCTAAATATACTTCAATTACACGAGAATCATTTTGGACTTCCTCAAAATTTCCTTCGCACAGCACCGAACCTTCATGTAATACTGTTACTTTCTTAGCAATTTGACGCACAAATTCCATATCATGTTCAATGACTAAAATTGAATGACTTTGCGCTAATGCTAAAAGTAGTTCGCCGATGTTATAGGTTTCTTCATCTGTTAAACCCGCAACAGGTTCATCAACGAGTAATAAATCAGGCGACTGTGCTACTAACATCCCAATTTCTAAACGCTGCTTTTCGCCGTGGGAAAGTAAAGCTGCTCTGATGTCAGCTTTCGGAGTTAAACCGATAGTTTCTAATAATCCTTTAATATTATTTTTCTCAACCGCATTAGAACGTTCAAACAAAGTAGAAAAGACGTTTTTATTTTTGTTACTGGTAATTTCTAGATTTTCACGGGGCGTTAAATTTAAATAAATTCGGGGTGTTTGGAACTTGCGTCCAATACCCAATCGCGCAATTTTATATTCAGGTAAAGAACGCAGGTTTCTTCCTTTGAATAAAACTCGCCCAACGGTTGGCTGAACTTTCCCCGTAATCACATCCAGAAACGTTGTTTTCCCTGCGCCATTGGGGCCAATTACTACCCGCAATTCACCCACATCCATGCTAAAGTTAAGCTGATTTAGCGCCCTAAATCCGTCAAAATTAACAGTTACGTTTTCAGTTTCCAATATTTTCGCGTTCATGTTGCACTTCGGCGTCTTCTTCTAAGGTGGGATATGTAGCAATTTCTTGACGGCGGTGGAAAAGAGAAATATTCTGACTACGCAACCATCCCACAATACCGTCAGGAAGGACTGTGACGACTATCAAAAATAGTGCGCCTTGGAAAAATAGCCAGATTTCGGCAAATTGTTCGCTTAAAAAAGTGCGGGCATAATTTACTAACAAAGTTCCCACAATCGCGCCAATCAAAGTAGCGCGTCCGCCTACAGCTACCCAAATCACCATTTCAATGGAAAAGGCAATATCCATTGCTCTGGGTGAGACAGAACCACTTTGAATGGTGTAAAATGCTCCTGCAATGCCTGCGATCGCACCTGAAACTGCAAACACCAACACCTTAAAATCTGTAGGGTCATAGCCAGAAAACCTTACCCGACTTTCATCATCACGAATCGCTATCAACAATCTGCCAAATCGTCCAGTTGTCAACCATCGGCAAATTCCGTAAGTGACTGCGAGAAACACCACCGTCAGCGTATAGAAAACAAACTGCGTTTTTGCATCGCTAACCGTTGCCCCAAACAAAGTTGTAAAATCTATCAGTCCATTTGTACCATTGAAAAATTGTTGTTGACCGTTAAAGAAGTTGAAAAATACAATAGTTGCGGCTTGGGTCAAGATAGAAAAATAAACACCCTTGATGCGATTTCGGAAAACCAAATATCCTAATAATCCCGCCAATAACCCTGGAATTAGTACCACAAAAGCTATTGTCAAAGGAAAAGAATAAAAAGGTTGCCAAAAGGCGGGAAGTTCCGTAACCCCATAAAGTCCCATGAAATCAGGTAATTCTCCAGTAGGGACTTGCAGTTTTAGGTACATTGCGATCGCATATCCACCCAAACCAAAGAAAATACCATGTCCCAAACTTAGTAAACCAGTATACCCCCAAATCAAATCGATACCCAAAGCCACGATCGCCAGCGACAAAAATCGCCCCAACAAATTTAGACGAAACTCCGACAGCAACAGTGGCATAATGATAATGAGGAAAAGTGCGATCGTAACCACCACACCCACCTCAATTAATAACCCTCCTCCTCTCTTCCTCATTCTCTGCGTCCTCTGCGTCTCTGCGGTTCGTTAAACATCAACAGTACGTCCCTTCTGCGGAAAAATCCCCCCAGGCTTCCACTGTAAAAACACAATAATCAGCGCAAATACCATCACCTTAGCCATACTCGTTGTTGCAAAAAAGCTAAACAAATCAGCCAAAGGCTTAACAGGACTCAGCAACAAAGCCAAAGTCCCAGAACCAATTAAAAAATTAGCCGTACCAATACCCAACGCCGCCACAATCGTCCCGGCTAAATTGCCCACACCCCCAACCACAACAACCATAAAAGTATCAATAATATAGTTCTGTCCAGTATTTGGCCCCACAGAACCGAGTAAACTAATCGCACATCCAGCCACACCAGCTAAACCAGAACCTAGTGCAAAAGTAATCGCATCAACTTTTTCAGTTGGAATTCCTAAACAAGCACTCATACTCCGGTTTTGCGTCACAGCCCGAATTCTTAAACCCCAGCTAGAACGTTGTAAAAATAAATAAATTCCCGTCACACAGATGATTGTTAAACCAATAATAAATAACCTGGCGAAGGGTAATTGTACACCACCCAAAGATATACCTGTTTGCAACCAAGTAGGCGCTGTTACATCTACATTTTGAGCGCCAAACCAAGGTTGAGTTACTGCTAGCTGATAAGTTTGACTCAATAAATTGCCCGTTATGATTGTTACCCCCAGCGATAATAAAAATATCACAGCCACAATCCAGTTACGAACTCTTCCCAAATCTGTGCGGGAATTTAAAATCCATAAACCTCCAAAAAATAACAGAGAAAATATAGCTATGCAAATTATCAATACCCAATTTACACTGCGAACAAACTGTTGAAAAATCAAACTTACTCCCCAAGTTGCCAAGAGAGTTTCTAATGGGCGTCCATAAAGATAACGAATCACGCCTTTCTCTAAAATTAATCCCACAGCAGCCGTGAAAATAAAAGCAATAATTAAAGCCAAAAATATATAAACTTCAAACCACACCCCGCCCAATTGCTTACATACATTTTGCACAACAAATGTTGCATAAGCGCCGAACATCATCAATTCACCATGCGCCATATTGATAACGCCCATCAATCCAAATATAATAGCTAGTCCTAACGCAGCAATTAATAATACAGCGCCAATACTAATGCCATTAAATACAGCTTCTAAGAAACCTGCTAACACTTTTTTACCCCACTATTACCCAAGATGGTGCGTTAGGCTAAAG
Organism: Nostoc cf. commune SO-36; assembly: GCF_023734775.1. NCBI lineage: Bacteria > Bacillati > Cyanobacteriota > Cyanophyceae > Nostocales > Nostocaceae > Nostoc > Nostoc commune. The sequence continues at coordinate 5,625,558 of NZ_AP025732.1, forward strand.
CCATAACACACCCTACTATTTCTGAGAGTTCGTAATCGGCAATTAATTACGAATTACGTAGCTTGCTTCTCGCCGGAGGCGAGTATTACGAATTACGAATTATTTAGGCTTTCTTGTACTTACCACCCTTCGCCGGGTCAGTCCAATCACAAGCAAATCCCTTAGTTTCTTTTACAAATTGATTCCAAGGAACTGGCTCAACGGCTGTCGGAGTAGCATAGACAATATTAAACAAACCATCGTCCCTGACTTGACCAATCCGCACAATTTTAGATATGTGATGATTGGCGTTCATGGTCACTTTACCTTCAGGCGCATCTATAGTTTGACCGGATGCCGCCGCACGTACCTTAGCTAAATCAGTTGTGCCAGCTTTTTCTACTGCTTGCTTCCACAAATAAACCGCGATGTATGCTGCTTCCATTGGGTCATTTGTTACCCGATTTTCGCCGTACTCTTTTTTAAAAGCTGCAACAAACTTCTTATTAGCAGGTGTATCTACCGTTTGAAAGTAATTCCAAGCAGCATAATGATCTTTGAGATACTCTACACCAATTGCTTTAACTTCTTCTTCGGCAATACTTACAGACATGGAGGGATATTTGTCTGGTGTTAATCCAGCACCTTTCAATTGTTTGAAGAAAGCAACGTTGCTATCACCATTTAACGTATTGTAAATCACTCCACCGTTAGGCAAATTTTGCTTGATTTTAGTAATAATTGGGGTAACTTCTGTGTTACCCAATGGTAAGTAATCTTCACCGACTGTTTTCCCGCCTAATGCTTCTAATTGGGCTTTAATAATTGTGTTAGCAGTCCGGGGAAAAACATAGTCAGAGCCGACTAAGAAAAATTCTTTTCCCTTATTTTTCAACAACCAATCAACAGATGGTTCAATTTGTTGATTTGGAGCCGCACCAGTGTAGAAAATATTTTTAGAACACTCTTGACCTTCATATTGCACTGGATACCAGAGCATGTGGTCTTTGCTCTCAAATACTGGCTTGACATTTTTGCGACTAGCAGAAGTCCAACAACCGAAAACTACAGCTACTTTATCTTGATCAATGAGCTTGGTTGCCTTTTCCCTAAAAGTATCCCAGTTAGAAGCACCATCTTCGCTAATTGCTTCAATTTGTTTACCTAAGATACCACCATTCGCGTTAATTTCTTTGATGGCTAGTTTTTCAGCATCAACAACGCTTTTTTCACTAATAGCCATCGTGCCACTAAGGGAGTGCAAAATACCTACTTTGATTGTGCCACCAGCAGTAGCAGCCGCAGGAGTTGCAGTAGGAGGCGCGGCTTGACTCTCTGTAACAGTTGGGGAATTATTCGCGCAAGCCTTCAGAAAAAAGCTGCTTCCAAAAGTTAAAGAACCGTAGATTAAAAACTTGCGTCTGTTAAATTGTCTTCTCATATCTTGATGAATTTTCCTCTTGACCAATCAGCCAACTTAATAGAAAGCTGACAATATTAAACTTAAAGTGTGATGATAGTGCGATAGTTTACTAGTAAAAAGTTACTTCTTATACAAAATGTACGATTTTTGTAATAAAAAAATAACTTTATAATATTAAAGTTTGTTAAGCCTAGTATTGTGATGTGAAATTATTGTCAGCGATGAAGAGATAGCTGGATGATAATCTCATCTTTATTGCCAGATGCAAAATTGGCAAAGCGCTTTGCCAAAGGTGGTATAGTTACCAAAGGATTGCTAAAGCCAGAGAATAGATGAACGCTCTCAAATCCTGGAATAGTACCAATCAAGGGTAAGCGATCGCTACTAAATGCCACCAAGCAATGATGCCAAGTTCCTGGTAAATTCTCCAAAGCTGGTAAAACTTCACCGACATTTTTTCGCAACCATTTTTCACTCGCCTCTGAGTTTACCTTGGCATAAGGATCTGTGAGAACGCGGCTAATTTGACCGATGCGAAGGCTACCATCTTGAAACTGAATCGCACCCGCATCTAAAATTGGCGGTACTAACTCGTTACCAAGTTCATCCCACAATTCATCAACTTGAGTAGATTCAGCTTCTAGTTGAAACCGTTGCAGATTCGCTGGCATAACTAAGGTGCGTAACTGCACATCCACTGGTGGAGTTTCAATAATTTCTGCATGGGTAAAATACAGCTTGATGGGAATACCAGCAGATTTTAGCAGCTGGCGGCTGAGTCCACCTGCACAAATGGCAACGTTAGCACTGTGGAAAGTTGCAGTGGTGGTTTTTACGCCATCTTGCAATACTTGCAATACTTGGGTAATCTGCATTTCACCCCCAGCCCTCTCAAAAGCTTGGATGTAAGCAAGTGATGTTTTTTCTGGGTGGATATGACCGTGTTTGACAGTTAAAGCACCAGATATCGCTTTTCGATTTAGCTGTGGTTCCAACTCACAAGCTTCTTCGACACTCAATAAACGGGGTCGAATGGCAGAATTATTATATGATGCAGCCGTTGCTTTTGGGTCATTAGCGGCTGAAATAGTAAGTAATAAATCTAATTCCCGAAATTGGATATCAGCATCCAACTCTTGAGATAGGATATGGTAACACGCGATCGCTTCTTCGCATAATAGACGAGTGAGTAATGTAGTACCCGACCAGTAGGCAAGCCCGCCATAACTATAACGAGTTGCATTCTGTGGTGTGCTGTATTGCTCTAACAAAAGTACAGAAAACCCTGTTTGAGCAAGTTCATAAGCGAGTACAGCACCCGTAATTCCACCGCCAACCACAATCCATTCGTAGGCTTTCATATAAAATATGTTTCTTAATTACGAATTTGCCAGGAGCCAAGCTTTCTGAGTCCATGCATTATTAAATAACTCGACCTCTGACACTTTTAATTCAAAGGAATGGGGTGGTGATTCTATCAACAACGGCGAACCTTTGTCATGAGATTCAACTAAGTTAACTATCCAGGGAAGAAAGTCTAAGATTTCTTTTGGTAGTACAGTTAACTCAAAATTCCACACCAAATTAAGACCTCGGCATACTTGTCCTTTTTTTAACACCATTACTCTACCAGCACTTTTGTTAATAGCCAGTCGAAGAATGAATGGGCGCAATGGGACAAATTCATCGGGTGCTGTATAAGCATATACATTTATATAGTTCAGTCTCTGCCTATGATCAATCCAAGATGCGATCGGTGAATTATTACTATAAGATGTACCAGTTATGCTCACCGGCATATTCATAGCAGCAACAAAGTTAGAGTAGAACTCACGCTCTTAGTTCGCTAACAATATGTTTAGCTTCTGGGTTCATGGTTGCTACACCTGTTACAAAAACGATACTTACAATTAGCTTCGTTAACGTATGGTTTCACGCCGCGAAGTATGCGGTCAACCAAAGCACGAAAAAAGGCAGACCCCTTGTCTGCCCTCAAGACCTTAGAGTTAAAACAATTCGCAATTCGCAATTCGCAATTATGTTTTGTGACGGGGATTTAGACCCCGACACAAAACGGGCTGCCTGTCTTGCTGGGGACTTAAACCCCCAAAGTTTGTTAAATTCTTGGTTTTAGACTTTAATAACGGCGAGAGTATCCTCCTCCATCACCACCTCGTCTACCACCAGAAGAACCTCCGTCTGTCTTGGGCTTGGCTTTATTAACTTTCAAGCTCCGACCCATCCATTCAGCGTTATCAAGGGCATCAATTGCCGCTTGTTCTTGTGCGTCTGATTCCATCTCTACAAAACCAAAACCTCTCATCCGTCCTGTTTCCCGGTCAATAGGCAGTTGAACATTTTTTACAGTTCCGTATTCTGCAAAGACTTGGCGGAGGTCATCTTCTTTAACCTCATAAGCTAGATTACCAACATAAATTGACATAGAATGTCTCCAGAATCAGGGGGTGTAGAGATTTAGATCCGGAGAGGTCTGTAATACAAGTATATATAAAAACAAACTACATAACCGAATTTAATCTTCCATGCACAATTTTAACATAAATTAAAAAGTTCTGTTCATCAGTAACATTATACTTACTTAATCTGTTCAATTAAAATACTCGGACAGTTAGCAAAACTAGCTCAGAATCAACCTAGCAGCGATCGCCTTAAATTTGAACTCACCAAAAAGTTTTAATAACTAAACTTATTTCTATTCAAATAGTATTAGTAATTTTGAAATTTTATTCATTCCAAATTCCCAGAGAATGCAATTAAATAAAACCAGTGCGATCGCTTCTGACGTAAAATTAATCTCCATCCAGCATTTGCTAACACCTTGACGCCCATGTTTTGCGACTACCTCATCCAAATCCTGACTGCCCGTGTGTACGATGTTGCCCAGGAAACACCACTGGAGTTTGCCCCAAATTTGTCTGCGCGGCTGAATAATCAACTCCTGCTGAAACGTGAGGATATGCAGTCAGTATTTTCCTTTAAACTGCGGGGTGCTTATAACAAAATGGTGCAACTGCCACCAGATATATTGGCGCAGGGTGTAATCGCAGCATCTGCGGGGAACCATGCTCAGGGTGTCGCCCTTGCAGCTAATCGTTTAGGAACCAAAGCGATTATCGTTATGCCAATAACCACGCCTCAAGTCAAGGTGGACGCAGTTAGAATGAGGGGCGGAGCAGTCGTGTTACATGGAAATACATACGACGACGCTTATAGCTATGCCCGTGAATTAGAAGTAGAAAAAGGATTAACCTTTATTCATCCCTTTGATGATCCTCATGTCATAGCTGGACAGGGAACAATCGGGATGGAAATTTTACGGCAATATCAGCAACCCATCCATGCGATTTTTGTGGCAATTGGAGGAGGCGGATTAATTTCTGGGATTGGGGCTTATGTGAAACGGTTGCGTCCCGAAATCAAGATTATTGGCGTTGAACCAGTAGATGCTGATGCGATGTCTCAATCGCTCAAAGCTGGGCATCGGGTGCGCTTGTCGCAAGTGGGTTTATTTGCTGATGGTGTGGCGGTGCGGGAAGTAGGTGAAGAAACCTTCCGTTTGTGTCAGCAGTATGTAGATGAAATTATTTTGGTGGATACAGACGATACTTGTGCTGCCATTAAAGACGTGTTTGAGGATACGCGATCCATTTTAGAACCAGCTGGTGCATTAGCGATCGCAGCTGCCAAAGCCTACGCAGAGCGAGAACAAATCGAAGGACAAACCTTAATTGCTGTCGCCTGCGGTGCAAACATGAATTTTGATCGCCTCCGCTTTGTGGCAGAACGGGCAGAGTTGGGCGAACGCCGCGAAGCGATCTTTGCAGTCACAATTCCAGAGGAACGGGGAAGTATTCGCCAGTTTTGTGAATGTATTGGCAATCGTAATCTTACCGAGTTTAATTATCGCATTGCCGATGAACAAACAGCCCATATTTTTGTCGGTGTGCAAATTCAAAATCGTGCCGATGCTGCAAAGATGGTAGAAAACTTTCAAGCTCAAGGATTTGAAACCATTGATTTAACGGACGACGAACTCACCAAATTACATCTGCGGCACATGGTAGGTGGGCATTCTCCCCTGGCTCACAATGAATTACTCTACCGTTTTGAGTTTCCCGAACGCCCCGGTGCATTGATGAAGTTTGTTACTTCCATGAGTCCCGATTGGAATATTAGTCTTTTTCACTACCGCAACAATGGGTCAGACTATGGACGAATCGTTGTTGGTATCCAGGTTCCCCCCCACGAGATGGGAGAGTGGCAAGCTTTTCTCGATAATCTGGGCTATCGCTATTGGGATGAAAACAAGAATCCAGCATACAAGCTGTTTTTGGGATAGGGAGTGGGGAGTAAGAATTTTAGATTTTAGATTTTGGATTTTAGATTAAAATTTAATCCAAAATCGTTAATCCAAAATCCAAAATTGAATTGCCCAATGCCCAATTTAACGAGAATTCCCTTCCAATATCAGATTAGAGTCCCAAGTATACAAGCCAATTTGGTTAGGAACCCTAGAAAATCTGCCTGTCCGATAGCCTCTCGATAATTCATTCAGTATTTTATTTTTAATCTCTCTAAGTTGCTGAGAATCTATTTCTCCATAAATTCCGGCGATGACTTCAGCGACGCTGAAAACTTTACCTGGATTTTGTTCAAAGAGAGAGGTAAGGGCATCAATTAAAAATTGACCCTCAAAGGCTTTGAGCATTGGTACTGTTTTTGTCGGGGGTACGAAAGGTTTCTTCTTTTTGTTTTTGATGCTTCTAGAAGCACCATTGCCATTATTTGGAGCTACTAAACTTAAATCTAGAGTATAACAACCTGGTTCGTCGGGAATAGTTACCCAGTAATTTCTTTCTCTGCCTTGAGTGAGGGAAGATTGAACCCTACCTTTAACTACTCTGAATAGGTTGGAATCTAACTCTCCATAAAGCGATCGCACGATAAAATCAATATGACAAACAGTGCCTATCTGCTCTTGCAATAGCTGTTTGATAGCTTCCATTCGCGAGAGGGCGTGCTGATATTGGGGTAGCATGGGAATTTCCGCTACCTTCGTTGAACTATCGTTGTTCTCTGGAACGATTTTTGGAGATGTTGATGTAGTTAGAGGTTGACTCTTTTTTGTATCAACAGCAGCAGAAGAATTATCTATCTCAACCTGATCTGAGTCTTTTCGTACAGACTCTACCAACTTAATTTCGTTGATGTCATCAAGGGGTGATAAAAACCGCAGAGAGCTTTCTTGGGGAAAGATTTGAGGTTTCATCAGCCCCAGTCAGTCTAGATATCTGCTTGTTGGGATCAGAAAAAGACCAGTTAGACAACAACGCTTCTACATGATCCAGTTGCGATCGCGCTTGCACAAAGAGGCGTTCATATTCTTCTGTAAGGCGAGCATAATACTCTCGTAATTCCAACAGTGGTGAGAGAAAAGTCCCCGGAGGTGGTTCTAATTGTCCATTTTGAGTCATAAGGCGTCAATCAATTTAAATCGATATCACTTTTATAAGACATTGCTCTGGGTTTTGCTTTTTGAGATGTTGGCTGGGATTTTTTAGGCGGTTGGGGAGGGCGACATCTCTCACAATATAAGGGTCGAGGGCCGAAAGTCTCGCGCTTTGTCAGATCGTTACACTCTTTACAGACAAACTGGAAAACACGAGTATGAATCTGTCTTTTGTGCGCCCTGACAGTATATTCCCTAACATCAATGAATTTACTTGCCATAATCAGGATTGTGAATTGCCGACGTTATCAATGTCCTATCAATATAGCTATTCAAGCAAATCAAACCGCATCAGTGTGTGTTTATGTAGAAGTTTTATCCAAATTAATGAATTTGCAGCCTAGCATAAAGTGCAGATGAGTAATTTGAGAGTTAGCTATTGACTATCCTCTCAGCATATAATTGGTGATGAGCAAACACTACTATTATTCTTTAAGTGCAGATCACTTTCATTCCCCTCATCAGAGAAATGGGCAGGTGAAAGTGCAAGATTATTTAATTCCACTTCGTATTGATTGGCAAATCAAGCGATCGCCAGCGTGTCTAATTGCCCATCATAAAATTATCCCACTCCTAACCCATCTGCCTCATGGTATGGGGATGATGCTTAAAGAAGCCTATTTTTGTCTAAAAAACAACCGCCTCCTAAAAACAAGAGGCGGTGAAGCGCTAATCAAAGTATGATTCCAATAAGTTTTATCGAACAGAATTCAGGAGTCGGGAGTCAGAATTCAGAATGAATTCTGTACGACTGGTGGATGAATAATCGGGTTTAAGACCCCCACCAAATTGAAAATTTGGTGGTGCAACAATTCCTGCGACGGTCTGAATCCCCGACTGATAGCGTTCGCGTTGCGTCTCGTAGAAAAGTGTTAGCGAGTCCGCGATAGCGTAGCGGTAGAGAGGAACGAGCGTCGCGTCTTGATTCTGACTCCTGAATTCTGACTTTTGAATTCTTCTTCAATTTGACAGATTACTCCTGACTAGGAGCAGCAGGTTGCGATTGAGGTTGTTTGCGTAAACCGCGCAAAGATTCCCGCAACTTGTTTTGGCTAGCATTATCTCTTCGCCGCCGCCGATTTATGGTTGGTTGTGGCTTTTGTGATGAATTAGTAGTCGCTCGTTCACGCTGGATGCGGCGTAAGGACTCTCTTGCAGTTCCTTGAGTGCCAGTTGTCCTAGCTCCAGATGATGGGCTTGTAAGAGTATTTTCGACTCTTTGGGGTTCCAACCGTCTACTAAATCCAGATATTGCTGGTTTTGATGGGGGTGACAACTCTCTGCGCCTGCGTCTTGGATTTTCCTCTGTGGAATTAGCAGCCCTTGTTTGCTGGGTTCTTTCTTCTGCTTGTCTTTGTGCCTCTCTTTGTGCTTGCCGTTCTTGAACTTGGCGCGATCGCCGTGAACCTTTGATGGCAAATTCAGTTGCTATGGATACCCCTTGTCTACCACCTTCTGCGGGTTTTAATTTCCAGTTACGCGCTTGTCTAGCGGTTTCTTCATCTAAGTCGCGGTTTCCACTGGAGCGCGCAATCCGCACGTTGGTAACATTACCTTGGGCATCAGTATCCACAGCTACTTCTACTCTGCCTTCAACTCCTCGCCGTCTTGCTGCCTCTGGATTACTTGGCATTACATTCACGGCAGGCTGCACGACCATTCCCATTACCATCACCTGAAGTGTTAACTTTTGGAGGTGTTGGCGCTATTGGCGCTGTCGCTACTGGCGGACGGTTCCCTACTCCATTGCCTGTACCAGAGCCAATGCCTGAACCTGTACCACTACCAGAGCCAGAGCCACTTCCTGAACCCGTACCACTACCAGAGCCACTTCCTAAACCTGTACCTAAAGCAACACCAGAACCGGAGCCTGTGAGAACTCCACTACTACCGCCACCCCCGCCAGTGTTTTGACTCGCTCTTGAATCTCTGAGTTCGCTCAAAACTCCTCTTAACTTTTCACTACCTTGGTTTATGGAGGGAGCAACAGCTGTCACAGGGGCTTGTGGATTGGGAGCAATTTCCCTATTTATTGGTTGTGGGTTTTGAGTAGTTTGTTTTGGTTGTTCTTGAACTGGCTGAATTTTTGGTCTTTCAATAAATTCTTGTACTGGTTTTTGTACTTGTGGAGTTTCTATAGACTGTTTTTGGATAATCTCTGGTTCTTTTTTCGGTTCTTCTGGAATTTTTTCAAGTGGTTTTTCTGGTTCGGCAGTCGGAGAATCCACGATCGCAAATTCTATTGCGTCATCTTCTTCTGTGGGCACTCTCGTCAAATAATTGCCTATGCCTGAGGACAGTACGCCGATATGCAGCGCCAGTGAACCTATCAGACTGTAAGTCAGAAAAGACTTGAGAGCCTCAACTTCTTTGGAACGTTGCTCGACAGTAATGCCAGAAAAGCTCATAGCTATTGCTACCTATTCTCACTAATTTAGTCATCTTAGAATGCAAGGTTACAAATATCAAGTAAAAAATTAAAATTAATTGCGATCGCCTTACGGAACCCTGCAATAGCAAAAACATCTTTTCAAACCACCAATATCATGGTTTTTGGACAAAATTAATTTTTGTTGCAATCCAATTAAATTAAGTTATGTAAAACAAACGAATAAGTAAATAAAAGTCATGAGCATTACATTTGAAAAAATTATCATTATATTTTATATTTTATTGAGAATAACTTTCAGCTTATCTCTAGATTCTGGTAGTCTGATTTTGTATTGTGGATGAAGTTATAGAGGCACTACATGGGAATTCAAAATTTGTTTACAGCAGGTGGTGTGGTCATGTGGCCCCTGCTGGCGTTTTCGGTATTGGGTGGGGCACTGATCATCGAGCGGATCAGATTTTGGGTACGGATAAATCAGCGTCAAAGCCGTGTGGTGCGAGATGTTTTGAATCTCTACCGACTCGATAATGTTGTCGGTGCAATGGATAAACTTCAGAAAAACGCAGATTTACCACTGGCACGCATTTTTCTGGCGGCTTTAGAGTTAGAAGAGCCAAATCCAGAAGAATTTCGTTTGGCTTTAGAACGTGAATCGCAGGCTGAGATCCCTGTTCTCAAACGCTTCCAAAACATTTTTGAGACAATTATCGGATTAGCGCCATTGTTGGGTCTACTTGGCACGGTGTTAGGATTGATAACCTCCTTTGCCTCCCTAAACCTTGGTGATGTGGGAGGCACTAAAACAACTGGTGTTACATCGGGGATTAGTGAAGCTTTGGTATCAACAGCATCAGGATTGATCGTTGCTATCTTTACACTCTTGTTTGCCAATACCTTCCGGGGGCTGTATCAACGGCAAATTGCACTAATTCAGGAGTATGGTGGACAGCTAGAATTACTCTACCGCCGTCGTTATGAAAAAGGAGAAAAAACTTATGCGTCTACCAGATGAGCCAGAACTTCCGCTACAGATCAACATCCTGCCGATGATTGACGTGATTTTTGCAATTTTGACATTTTTCATCATGTCCACTTTGTTTTTAACGCGATCAGAAGGTTTGCCAGTAAATTTACCGAAGGCTAGCACAGCCAAACAACAGCAAGTTCCTACTAAAATTACCATTACTGTAGATGACAAAGAACAAGTCAGCCTGAATCGTCAACCAATTGCAATTGATGATTTGACAACGAAAGTGCGGACTTTAGTTGGTTCTAACGCAGAAGTGTTAGTGATTATTAATGCTGATGAAAAAGTTGATTATGGTCGGGTGGTGGCTGTGATGGATCGGGTACGTCAGGTTCCGGGGGCAAAATTAGCGATCGCTACCCAAAGATAATACAGCAGAATTCAGGAGTCAGAATTCAGAATTCAGGAGCCAGAATCCAGATTTTCGTTACTTTTACTACTGGGTTGACTGCTGGGGTATTCTGAATTCTGTCTTCTGCAAGACTTCTCATAAGCTACGCTGACGCATCTGTAATTCTTGAGATATAAGTTTTAATAATGATTCTTGGTGTGAATGGATAAAAAAGTGGTCACTGTTAAACTCATGTAATGAGAAAGCAGCGATCGTCTGCTCTCGCCATGCTTGCAGAGCCTCATGAATAACTTCTCGGTCTTGCAAACCACCAAAAACAGTAATAGCACACTCTAGTGGCTGTTTTTGAGCGTAAATATACGTTTCCAGAACGGCAAAATCTGCCCGCAAAATGGGAAGGAACATCTGCATCAGTTCCTGGCTTTCTAATACTGCTTTGGGTGTACCGTTAAGACTGCGTAGCTCATTGAGCAAATCAGGGTCTGATAGGACGTGGAGGGGTGGTTTGGTGATAGGGATTTGTGGGGCGCGACGAGCAGAGATGAAGAGGTGAAAGGGAGCAAGACTATACTCAGAGCGAAGTAGACGGGTTAATTCAAAGCTAACTAATCCCCCCATACTGTGCCCAAAGAAGGCGAATGGTTTGTCTAAGTATGGTATCAAAACTGGAGCGATCGCTTCCACAAGAGGTTCTAATCGTTTCAAGGGTGCTGACTTAATCTGTTTTCCGCGTCCCGGATATTCCACAGCACAAATTTCAACATTAGTAGGTAGATTATTCGGCCATGTGCGAAAAATTGCCGAGCTACCACCCGCGTAAGGGAAGCAGAATAAACGCAAATTAGCTTGAGGATTTGGTTGGGGACAGATAATCCAAGGATTGAAGGTCATGTTTTTACTAATATATTTTTCTACTATATAAATCCAGCCCCTTACCGATTTCTCATCCTTGAGTTAGTAGCTTTTCAAGTTTTATCGAACAGAATTCAGGAGTCAGGAGTCAGAATTCAGCAATGTTTTCTGTATGGACTGGCGGATAGCGCAGCGTAAAGCCTGCGGCATGGCTTCGCTTAGAGCGAGTATTCGAGCGTCGCGTCTGAATAATCGGAGTTTTTGCACCCCACCAAATGAAAATTTGGTGGTCTTCTCTACGAGACGCAAGCGCGAAACAATTCCTGCGCGGTCTGAATCCCCGACTCCTGAATTCTGACTCCTGAATTCTGACTTCTGAATTCTTCTTCAATTGTTCATCATGAAGCTCGTAATGTTCTAATCTTTTAATAGGCTGACGAAAGTCAGTATACATAAAAAAACTCCAAACCAGTTTTGGTAAGTTTTTTGAGAACAAAAAGAGAAACAAACTTATGGGACTTTTCGATCAAATTCTTGGTGCCGTCGCTAATCCCAATCAACAGGGCAGCTTAGGTCAAATAGGAAGTATTGTTAACACCATACAACAGTTGAGCAGTAGCACAGGTGCAAACCCTTCTACCATCCAATCCGTTTTGTCAATTGTCGGGCGGTCAAGTCCGTTCTGCTCTACAAGACAAGCAAGCTACAGATGGTAATGAAGCTGCCCAAAATCTAGTCAATCAATATGCTGGTACTTCTGCCAACCCCCAAGCCGTCAATTCGTTGTTTTCTCCTCAGATACAACAGCAAGTAGCTCAGGTTGCTGCCCAGCGCACTGGGTTGGATACTGGTATAGTTCAACAATTGCTGCCTTTAGCAGTACCTTTGGTGCTAAAGTTTTTACAATCAGGTGCAAATGTTCAAAATCCCCAAGCTGGTGGTAATCCTGTACTGAATTCTTTCTTAGATGCTGATGGCGATGGTGATGTTGATATCGCTGATGCCATTCAAATGGCTAGTCGGTACATGAGAAAATAACAGTTTTCTCCACTCCCCTGCGATAAATCAGACATTGGTAATTATACCTTGCTAGATTTTTAGCTAAGACATAGGCTGAGAACATAGTAAATTTATAAATATAAATCAGACAGTCTATGTCTAAATTGTTTGACTGTATTACTGAGGAGCTACAAGACTTTATTGCTGCCCAACACCTTTTTTTTGTTGGCTCTGCACCTTTGAGTTCTACTGGTCATGTCAACCTATCTCCTAAAGGTCAGGACTCCTTTCGCATCCTCTCTCCCAACCGCGTAGCTTACGTAGACCTCACAGGTAGTGGCAACGAAACATCAGCCCATTTGCAAGAAAATGGGCGAATAACCTTCATGTTTTGTGCCTTTGAAGAACCCGCGTGTATCCTGCGTCTTTACGGCCAAGGAAGGACGATTTTACCGAGTTATCCAGAGTGGGACTCTCTTCACTCTCTATTTTTGCCAATACCTGGAACTCGTCAAATTATTGTCGCTGATATTGAAAAAATCCAGACCTCCTGTGGTTTTGGCGTACCACTTTATGAATACCGAGGTCAGCGCCAAACTTTAGTAAACTGGGCTAGTAAAAAAGGCGAAGAGGGAGTTCGAGAATATCAACAGCAGAAAAATCTTGTCAGCATTGATGGTTTAGCGACACCACTGGGTAGATTACCCTAACTTTGCCTAACTGAAATTTAGTCAAATAGTCACTTTTGAGGACAAGGGTAAATGATACTTTTTTATATGAAACGTAGGCGTTACCAGCCATAGGCATCGCTTGCGGAAAAATTGTGTTTTTTACCCCGATTCTGTCCAATAATTTAAGCATTATTACTTATTTAAAACTGACTTATTATCTTACCCATGCGGAAAATACTATATTTTCTCGCTAGCTGGCAATATCAGCCCTGATTATTCTCGATAAAAACTCAAATTTATTCAGAATTGACCAAATATATACAATACTTGGGTTTATTAATAGCGATCGCTCTCCCAAATATTAAGAAAAGTGCCGTTGCATAGCAAAGATACGCAAATAGTTAGCAATTCTTAATGAAATCTTTATAGTTTACATCTGTTACAAATCACAAATGATTATTTACAATAAACAATGAAGCATAATAGTTTTTTAAAAATATTTCCATACTTTTTATGGGTAGAAATAACAGGCAATCTCTCATCTAAAAGTTGTAGAATAGAACGCTCTTAAGCCACTCAAGTTTTCAAATGGCAGGGGAAAGAGAAAAATCAATTATTTATCCCTGATTGTAGGCTGAAGCAAAATATTCACAACCCACATCAGGTAGTACAAGGTTTACGTATAATGACTGACTTTGCACAAACGGAAATAGAACGGCGACTAACTTTATATGAAGTATTTGTCAAGTTGTATGAACACCACAGCAGCCTTCTAGATGAAATTCTTCAGCTAGAAAACCTATCTCAACCTTCATTGACGAGAGTGAAGACATATTACGTAAATGGTGTAGTGGATAGTGCTGCTGTTTATTTGATGACTAACTTGTCCGACAATCACACTCAAAGTTTACAACAGCCACAGCATATCTGGACGATAGGTCGTAATCGTGCCAGTGGTATTTGCATTGCTGATACTCACATGTCTCGTCGCCATGCTGCTATTCAATATATTGACGAACAAGGTTTTTACTTAATTGATTTCAATAGTACCAATGGCTCGTTCGTAAATGGCGATCGCGCTTTTGGACTAACCAAGCTCAAAGATGGCGATCGCATCCGTCTTGGCAATATGACTTTTGATTTTTTTGTGAATTATAAGTGCCGCGTTTTGCCAACCGTAGCCATAGATTTATTGATGCAGCTTGTGCATCGAAAGAATGACTATAGAGTAGAAAGGCTGACTTCTTCTCACAATAGGCAAAAATCTCTACCAGAAATAACAGGTTTGAATTTAAATACTTTTAGAAATTACGCAGTGGTAGAGAAGCTTGAAAATTGTTATAGCAACTTCAGTTCAGAGCAGAAATCAGAAATTTTAGACCGCTTTTTTAGCAGAGATATACCGTCTAACCCCGCCTAAAAAATTGGAACTTCTAATATGCTTCAATTGCGTGAAGTAGACATAATTCATAGGGCATAATAATGTTCATGCCTATCAACCCAAGGTAAAAGCCAGTAAACAAAAAATCTTTTTCTCGTTTCCAGCCTCAGAGGATTTTTGAAAAGTTATTTATTGTTAGAAAAAGGTTGGAGAATCTCTTACAGCAGTTTGCGATCAAACTCACCACAAAAAGAGCTATCTAAATAGGCTCAAAGAATAAACCACAATGATTAAACCAATTTAGAGCATTTTCATCAGTAATGGCATTAACAGCCATAGTTATTGCAACATCTAGAGCATCGAATGTTCGAGTTTTAGCCGCAACGTTGAATTTCTTTTAACTTTGACCAACATAACTCAATTGGTGATAAATCAGGTGAGTATGGAGGCAAAAACTTAACCTTTGCTCCAACAGATTCTATTAAAGATTTTGCAGTCCCAGCATAATGTACAGGTAAGTTATCCATAACTATAATCGCTCCAATCCATAATGATGGTAGTAATATTTGCTCAATAAAAACTAAAAAGCTAGCAGTGTTCAGACTACCTGGAAAAGTCATAGTGGCAATTAAGCCCTCATCACTCATAGCTCCAATTACAGTAATATTTTTGCCTTTATTACCCGGTCGCTCATCATAGACTCTTCCTCCGTCAATACCTCTGGCATAATGTCGTGTCATAGCCAGATTTACACCTGTTTCATCAATAAATATGAGGTTTTTGATATCTATAGTATCTAGCCAACGTCGAAATTCATAGCGTAATTTTTGTACTCTTTCTGTAGTTTGCTCAGTCGATACTAAAGTTTTTTTTTACGATTTAATTTTAAGCGTTTAAGAGTGCGGGATAAACTTGATATACTTACATTTATTTCTGTGCGTTCTTTTATTGCTTCTTGAATTTCTCGCAAATATATATCGCTTTGCTTTGTCACCATTACCTTTAATAATTCTTGCTCAATACTATTAAGCTTAGAGCGGCGATCTCCTCCTTGGGGTCTGGCAGCTATCTCTGCCGTCTCTCGATATCGACGTAAAAAGTCACGGATAAAAGACAAACTGACTTTAAATCGTTTTGCTAATTCCCTTTGGCTGCCTTCTTTGTTTTGCCAGGCACTCAATATCTTTTGTCGTAAGTCAATTGAATATGCTGCCATCTTTAAATATTATTCTTTACATTTTTACAGTTTACTATCTTTGTGGCGGGTTTGATATCAAATTGCTGTAATTTCTCCGAAAAAGGGGGAATTTTATTAGGGTTCCCTCCTTTTCAAGGCTTGCTCATCAAGAGCAATAAGTGCCTAAAATCACGGTTAACCACTTTTCAAACAACCTCTCAGGCTCTTAACGAGAAATTATGATGTAGTCGATGAGAAAGCTCGGCTCTAAATTTGACAACAGGATTGTTGGTAACTAAATAGTTAAAAGTCAAAATATAGAAAAAAAATTAAGAATGTGATTAAATATCATAGCAATCATTTTGCGGTGGCATCTTTAGATCACAATAAAAAGAAAGCGATTCAGAGATTCAGTGAGCAGGTTATGCTCTATCCTCTTTTCCGAAAGGGAGAGGCTAGCGCCAAGAGAGAACACTTGCTAACGACAGGAACCACCCAAACTGCTACCCTTTCACCACAAAGCGTCTATGCCAAAAAAAACCCCCCAGTGAGCTTTAGCCAACCAGGGGAGTTAGTTATCAGGGTGCATCTACCAATTAAATGTTCTTAAGTTGAACCCCATACTCCGGATGAATTTGTCTAAAGGCTAAGTTATTTTTTTAAATAAAAAAAACCCCAGTTGGTGTTAACCTACTAGGGGAGTGAGTTATCAGGGTGCATCTACCAATTAAATGTTCTCAAATTGAACACCATACTCCGGATAAATTTGTCTAAAGGCTAAGTTATTTTTTTAAATAAAAAAACCCCAGTTGGTGTTAACCTACTAGGGGAGTCAGTTATCAGGGTGCATCTACTAATAATCTTTTCTAGGGGCTACCAGTATTTTCCGGAGAAAATGGTTAAAATCAGGGTTAATGGCGGTGTCTATGAAGGGCTACGCCTAAGCAACTAGAAAAAACCCCCAGTGGGTGTTAGCCTACTAGGGGAGTTAGTTATCAGGGTGCATCTACCAATAATCTCTTCTAAAGTGAATGGGTGGCTACCGGATAAATTAGCAAACGTTGAAGATGTTACTGTTTGTTTATTCAGAGAAAAACCTCAGAGGGGTTAGTTATCAGGACAGACTTACCAATTAAGTGACCAGTGTGCTGCCTTACAAAATGCCTGTGTCAGGGTTAATTAACATCGCCGCATCTCCCCTTCTTTGCATCAAAGCGTCTTTATGAGGCTAAGAATTATGCAATTTAAGGACTTCCAGTAAAAAAACATCCCATCCCTGCGGGACGCTCCGCGAATGTAGAGGCGCAAGACCTTGCGCCCCTACAAATCTACAAATAATTTGGGGTAATTTATTTTTTGTAAGTCCCTTAAAAACCGATTAGCTTACTTCCTGTACAAAAAAACCCCCAGTGGGCCTTAGCCAACCAGGGGAGCTAGTTATCAGGGTGCATCTACCAATTAAATGTTCTAGGCTTAACCATCATGCTCCGGATAAATTTATTAGAAAATTAATTGTTGTAGTGTGTCAATAAAAACAAGAGTGGATGTTAACTGAATTAGGGAAGTTAAAGATCAAGGGACATCCATCTATATAATCAAGTATTCTAGAATTAAGCACTATTTTCTGGTAGAGAATATCTGCGTCAGAAGTTGCTGTCGTTTGCCCAAACAAAAAAAACCCCTAGTGGGTGTTAGCCAACTAAGGGAGTTGAAGATCAAGGTGCATCTACCAATTAAGTGTTCTAGTCCCAAGTAATCCGATCCGGATCAAAGTTGTAAAGGCAGGAAAAACCAAAACAGCACCGAATCAGAAACATTCAGGGGCGCGATGCATCTAAATTATCAGAGGGAGCGAAAAATCGACTTGAAACTTTCGCGTTTCAAACCAGATTTAGGAGGCGAACACGAGAAACTGTGACCCAGGAATTCCACATTTCGGTAACTCCTGTAGGGCAAAATGACTACTTGGTGCGGACGGAACAAGTCGCGCCTGGGGTACCATTGGCAGAAGAATTGGTGACTTGGCCTATAGCCGATTGGTTGATGGCTGCTGGGCATTTAATGAATGACCCGTTGAAGTCGGTTTTGCAAGGAGATCCGTATGCTTCTGGCGGGCATGAAAGCGACATCGCCAGAAACTCTGTTAATTTGGTGGCGTTGGGTCAACAATTTTATAATGCCCTATTTCAAGGCACTCTCAGAGATAGTTGGATTACTGCCCAAGGTATTGCCCAGAACCATCAACAAGTACTACGCTTACGTTTGGGGCTAAAGGACACTAGGTTAGCTCGTTTGCCTTGGGAAGTGATGCACGCAGGCGATCGCCCTTTGGCTACTGGCCCTTATGTGGCTTTTTCTCGCTTCCAAAGTGGAATTTTGGGGGCTTCGCCTTTGCGATCGCATATACCCACACCACGAGCAGAAGGTGGTGTAAAAGTATTAATGGTAATTGCTTCTCCCTCAGATCAAGTCCGTCTTGATTTACAGAAACAGGAAGCTATCAAACTGCAAGCAGAACTTCACCGTCAAACATCACGACTTGCTGAAGGTAGCAGTCGTTTCCCAGAAATTGAACTCACTGTATTAGATCAACCAGGACGGGAAGAACTGACGCAAGCCCTAGAACAAGGCAGATACCACGTTCTACACTACTCTGGTCATAGTAATTTAGGCAATAATGGCGGAGAAATTTATCTTGTTAGTCGCAGAACTGGCTTAACGGAAATTTTGACTGGGGACGATCTGGCAGGTTTGCTTGTCAACAATAATATCCAAATGGCAGTGTTTAATTCCTGCTTGGGGGCGTACACAGCTGCATCTAATGCCTCTGGAGATACTGGCGAACGAAATCTCGCAGAAAGTCTGGTGAAGCGGGGAATTAGAAGCGTTTTGGCGATGTCAGAACGGATTCCAGATGAAGTGGCGTTGACGCTTACACAATTGTTTTACCGCAATTTGAGCCAGGGATATCCAGTAGATTTGTGTGTCAGTCGGGTGCGCCAAGGATTAATTTCTGCTTATGGTTCTCACCAGATGTACTGGGCATTACCGATTTTATATCTCCAGCCAGAATTTGACGGTTTTCTCAGCCAGGAAACTGAGTTATCTCAAAGTGCCGAGTCGCTGAATCAATATAGTTCGCCTTTAGGCATAACTTCCACAATGTACTCTGCGATGTCTACGACGGGCTACGCCAACGCCGATGATACTGAGATGGCTTTAGGAATGGAGGATATGATTCCTTCTGGTTTGACGCGTGACTCTTCTGGGTTGGACTGGCTGGGTGAAGATACTTGGGGCGATCTGGTTGATGAAATTGAGTATGATGACCCAAGTTATGAAGAAGATTCTGCCATAGTTTCGGATTTGTTTCGTCAGTTAGATAACCAAAAAGCCTCAACTGAACCGGATCAACAAATCCACGAAAATAGTCTTCACCAAAGCCAGGTTTCAGAGGAAATGACTTCTTTGCCAGAGGAAGCAGACTTATGGGGCGAAGTTCCACCGCCGCCACCTGCAACTGGTGGGAACCTTGAAGAAAAGTGGCAAAATTCTAATTCTTTGCGTTCGCAACCAGCCCCACCAAGAAATCGTACCCGTCGCCGCAAGCTGTGGCCGATTGTCGGTATTGTGGGGATCAGTGCGATCGCAGCTGCGATCGGTTTAAATTGGTGGTGGCAAAATCGACCCCAAGCAATGCCGAAAATACCAGTAATTCCTACCCAATCTCTACCTGATTCTCAACCGATTCAAAAACAGCCAAACATCGATTTAGAAACAGCAGCGACTGGGATTGTCACCGCTACTGCTACGGAAAAATTGAGCCAGGGTGAGTTGCAAGGTGGGTTGTTAGCTGTAGAAGAATTACTCAATCGGGGCGCACTAGCTGCGGCTGAAACTTCCTTAAAACTAATTCCCAGTAAACAAGCTGACGATCCATCTGTGAACTTTTACAAGGGACGATTAGCTTGGCAGTCTATTCAAACTGGAGACAATAACTATAGCGTTGATGATGCCCGCCGTTACTGGGAAACTGCTGCCAAAGCTAAACCCGAATCGCTTTTGTATAATAACGCTTTGGGATTTGCCTACTACACAGAGGGGAATCTGAATCGCGCCAATGATTCTTGGTTCAAAGCTTTGAATTTAGCTCTCAAAGAACAGAACACAAATTCAACATCCACAAAGACAGCAGTGCCTCAAGATGCTTTAACTTCTTATGCTGGTTTAGCTCTTGGATTGTATAAATCTGCACTTAGTCAATCTAGTGGGAAGCAGACGCAATATCTGAATGAAGCGATCAAATTGCGGCAAATGGTTCTCAAGTCTGATCGAGAAAATTTCCAGGTAGATAAATTAGCTAAAAATTGGCTGTGGACGGAGAAGGCGATCGCAGATTGGCGATCGCTCCTTCAGGAGAAAGGTGAAGAGCAGTAAGATGTTGTGGTGGTGCGATCGCTTTTAATTAGTAAATCTTAAGTGCGATCGCTCTGTTGATTCACACTGGCAATTGCGGTGATGATTGTCTTCGCATCTGAAATAGGTTTAGATTTATCTTAATTCTCGGATGCTGGGACTCCATAAAAGAATAGAAGAAATACAAAGACAAACGCTGCAAATGCTCCTCCAGCTTTAATATTAGTTTTATTCAAAGGTACGTGTGCTTCTAAACCAAGACTACCTGTGAAAAAATAACCTGATATCCCAGCAAATATAGCTGCTAAAAATCTAATTATTGCTAAAGTGCTACCTTGCATTGCTCGTGGGTTGAGTACAAGAACAATAAAGACTGTTAAGACCGCCAGAGCCATAGCAAGAGCTATTCCACGTTCAGCAGGTGAAATTTGCGAGGATGGTTTATGCTCTTCTCGTTGAGGATTATTTTCCGGTTCAAATCGTTTCGGCATATCTTCTGCTTTCTCTAGCTCCTTTCTATTCATCACATCATCAATTAAGCCCAAGACATCAATCATTTGATAGCTTTTTTGACATTGAATGCGTTCTTGCTTATCAGCTACAAACTGTCGCAATATGTCAAAGGGGTAAAAGTGTGGCTCTTGGTTATCTTTGCAAGTCACACAATTACAGGGAATTAACTTGTTGTACTTTAGTCGCTTGTAGGAGTCATGAATTTTATCGAGTTCATGTGTAACTATAGTCATCAAATCTCTTTTGTGACGACCTGAGAATCGAATCTTAATCTCCCGCTTGCCGTAATATTCAATCACCTCTGCCTGCGTCTGGTCTTTGCTGAGAACAACGCCGCTTTTCCAGACACATTTTTGTTCATTTATCAACTTATGCATGGCGACGATGAACTGGGTGATGATCCCCTTGGGCATGAACTCGTAAGTGTAACGCAGTATCAGGTTGTTGGTTTCATTCCACTTATAGGAGGGTTGATTTGCAGATAGCAGTTGTGGGGCAATATACTTTCCTTGGCTTCTAGGAATTTCATAACACAGCTTGAAGTTGATCATCAGGCGCAATAGTTCATCATGCATCGTGGCGTATTCATCTTCACGCCAGATGTTTGTCAAGTCAGACCGTGTGAAACTGCCGAAGTTGCAAATAACCTTTTCATTATCCAGCACTTTGTAGACTGCATCAGTTCCCCACTTGGGTTTGAGGATGACGGTCTTATTCAAAAGTGGGTCTTCCTGGAAGTGCAAGCATACTCCCAAATCGTGCAGATAGCTGCTTAACGGCAACTTGTCATTTGTTTCGGTAAACCCATTTTGTTGACAGATGCTCAGGTATTCATCCAAGCCGATGTAATTGCGTGAGTCACTTTCCAAAGCTTTCCGGACTTTAACCCAGGTTCTTGGGAGCGGACTGCCAATATGAGGCAAGCTTTGAATATAAAGCTTGATTTGTTTTAAAACTTGTTCTAAACCTCTGTTAGTAGCAAGGTTCGTTGGTAAAGTTTCCTTCAAATTAGTAAACTGCCCCCGTAACTGGAGTTCATTAATTTCCCGGTGGCGGTCTTGTTTCTCATTTTTGATGATTAGCAGTGGACTGTTATCGCTCAACAGTTCCACCACATTCAACCAGTAATTAAAATCCGTGTCTTCCTTGCGGGTATCTGCCACTAAGACATAGAGGGAACGCTTGGTGAGGAAAAACTGGTGAGTTGCATGATAAATCTCTTGTCCCCCAAAATCCCAGATATTGACTCGAAATTCTTGCCCATTTTCCATTGGAAAACCCCACTGGATCACCTCAATTCCCTTCGTAGAGTCTTCCTCTCGGAGTTGATAATTTACGTGTTCAATCTTTTTCGCCAGTGTTGTCTTCCCTGCGCCTCCTTCGCCGATAATTAGTAACTTTGCTTCATACAGATAATCTGTACCTTGTGCTTTCAGTTGCCGGAAATAATCCTTAATAGCCTTAATACCTTTTGCAACAATTTCTGGTGGTGGCTGTTCGATGGGGTTGTCCTTTAAATCCAGGGAATTGAGTTGTTGCAGATCAGCGATCGCTTCTGGCAGTGTCGTTAATTTGTTGAGGTTTAATTTCAGAGTGGTGAGTTGTTGCAGGCGGGCGAACCCTTCTGGCAGTGTGGTTAATTTGTTGCGGCTTAAATACAGGGTGGTGAGTTGTTGCAAGCGGGGGATCGCTTTTGGCAGTGTCGTTAATTGGTTACCGCTTAAACCCAGAGAAGTGAGTTGTTGCAGATTAGCGATCGTTTCTGGCAGTATCTTTAATTTGTTGAGGCTTAAATTCAGGGAAGTGAGTTGTTGCAGATTAGCGATCGCTTCTGGCAGTGTCCTTAATTGGTTGCGGCTTAAATTCAGGGAAGTGAGTTGTTGCAGATCAGTGATCGCTTCTGGCAGTGTCCTTAATTGGTTGCTGCTTAAATCCAGGGAAGTGAGTTGTTGCAGATCAGCGATCGCTTCTGGCAGCGTCGTTAATTGGTTGAGGCTTAAATTCAGGGAAGTGAGTTGTTGCAGATCAGCGATCGCTTCTGGCAGTGTCCTTAATTGGTTGTAGCTTAAATTCAAAACCTCCAACCATTTCAGTTCAAACACCTCAGCAGGAATTTCCGTTAATTTTTCCTTGTCATTAGTACTCCAATTATTGCTTAAATCTAGTTCTTTAAGCTTTTTCTGTTTCGCTTCTCGGATTTTTTTAAGGTAACGTTGAGGCGTATTTGCCATACTGAGGTTCACTTGTTAACGAAAATTATATATAATGCCCCTGATTCGCTGGACAATCTCGCAACCATTAATATTTTGCACTAATCCCAACAACCGCCACAGGTTAGAAACGTCTGGCTGATAGCGAAAGTCCTCTTAGAGGTTGTTTGAAAAGTAGTTGGCTGTGATTTTAGGCACTCATCGATTCCCCCTAACCGCCCTTTTTAAGGGGGGAACCCGGAGTCAAAGTCCCCTTTTTGAAGGGGAGCCAGTGCGGTCTTGGGGGTTTCCCCCATGAGCAACTGGCGTGGATTTAGGGGGATCTAAAAGTTTTGTTACCGAGAAAAGGACTTTTCAAACATCCTCTTAAGAGGGCTAAATTCTTTCCAGGCTTGGATTTTAGTCCATATTGAATAGACTTTGGCTATGAGAAAGGAAATTCGAGTTGCAGGCAAAGGTGGGTGTTAATTAAGAATGCTGCAAGATATCAAAGCAATTTACTATTCTGTGTATTACTACACGAGTGCTAATAATTTTTACTGAATCTAAAAAGAATTTATCATTCCCAATGGTTCAGATTGGCTTGTCAACGAGTCTCTAATACTCATTAATGAGGTTCGGAACTCCGTTAATGAGTCTTTGATACTCGTGGACGAGTCTTTGATACTCGTGGACGAGTTTTTGATACTCGTGAATGAGTCTTTGATACTCGCCGATGAGTCTTTGATACTCGTGGATGAGTCTTTGATACTCGTGGACGAGCCTTTGATACTCGCGGATGAGTCTTTGATACTCGTGGATGAGTCTTTGATACTCGTGGATGAGTCTTTGATGGTTCTTTTACTTCTTTAGCGGTTTTTTACGCGACTTCACCAGCCTGAAAAATCTGTTCAGCAGTTAAATTTAACTCTGGAAACGCTAGCGAGTGAATGCGGTCATTTCCCCTAAATTGCCTAACTTGATATTCACCTTCAATTAATTGGTAAATTGAGATAGTTGGTTGTTTTGGATTGCCAATAAAGCGCCTACCACCTAAACCTAAATAGTCTACAATCCAGTATTCAGATATTCCGACCTCTTCATATTTACCTGCTTTGGTAAAATAGTCATCTCGCCAGTTGGTACTTACCACCTCAATTACTAAAGGAATTGATGCCGCTTGGCTTACAGTAGATTCTTTTTTCCACAGAGGTTCATTTACTAAATTAGAGTTATTCAATAACAGTACATCTGGTGAGTAAGCTGCTTCGCTTTGAGTCGGTTTAATAAAGCTGTTTTGGGGATGAAATAAGGTAGTTTTAAACGTTTGTATTCTGTAACTATTTCCCCAACTAAAAATCCAACAATCTGTTCATGTTCACCTGTGGGAGGAGCCATTTCTACAATTACTCCATCATGAAGTTCATAGCGTCGTTGTGAGTTTTCTGGATACCAAGCGATAAATTCATCAAATGTTACTACTTTGCGTAAGGTTTGAGTCATACTTTCCTCTTGCTTTAAAGTAAGATAAAAATTTAAACCTTAGCCACATAAATTACGCGACTTCTCCAGCCCAAAAAATCTGTTCAGCAGTTAAATTCAAATCTGGGAAAGCTAGCGACTGAATGCGGTCATTTCCTCTAAATTGCCTAACTTGATACTCGCCTTCAATTAGGTAATAAATCGAGATAGTTGGTTGTTTAGGATTGCCAATAAAGCGCCTACCACCTAAACCTAGATAGTCTACAATCCAATATTCAGGAATGCCCAAAGACTCGTAATCTTGTAGCTTCAAAGCATAATCATCACTCCAGTTGGTTGAAACAACTTCTACAACCAACTTGACGGAACTACCCAGCGTAATGATAGATTCTTTTTTCCAACGAGGTTCATCCCTAACAGCTTGTCTATCAAGAACGATGACATCTGGTTCATAACCTGAATCAGTGTTAATTGACTTGATGACGCATTCTTTAGGGATGGACAAACGGTTGATTTCAATAAACAAAGAACCATTGATAAACCCGGCTATCTCCGAGTGCTTCCCTCTTGGCTTAGGCATTTCAACAATTACCCCATCATGTAGTTCATAATGCCTGTCTGAATCGGGATACCAAGCGATAAATTCATCAAATGTTACTTGTTTGGTTAAAACTTGAGTCATGCTTTGCCCTCTTTATGTCAAATTTGACCCCTCTCCAAACCTCTCCCCGACACGGAGAGAGGCTTAATCAGCGAACTTAGGTTAAACCAATTCGCAATTCGCAATTCGCAATTCGCAATTACGTTTTGTGACGGGGATTTAGACCCCGACACAAAACGCGCTGCCTATAGAGGCAGGGGACTTAAACCCCCAAAGTTTGTTAAACTTTCGCCGCAGCAGCATTTGGTAAACTCACTTTCAATCGCTTAAACATCGCTTCTCGTGCTTGTAAAGCAAGACTATCATCTAAAGGTTGTAACTTAATTTCCTGCTGATACTTTAGCCGCAGTGCTGTTTGAATTAACCAATCGGCGACAAAAGGATTTTTTGGTAACAAAGGGCCGTGAGAATAAGTAGCGATCGCATTCTGGTAAAATGCTCCTTCTGTACCATCCTCTCCATTATTTCCCAAACCGTACACCACTCGCCCTAAAGCTTCCACTTTTCCTAGTTTGGTACGTCCGCCGTGATTTTCAAAGCCTACCAAATATGGTGTATTGCCCGTCATCTCTCGCAATTCTTGCGCTAAACGTGAAGCTGTCACTTCAATTACCAAGTTACCAATACAGCGCTTAGTATTTTCACCAGGATGCACGGAAACTAAATCGAGTATTCCCAAACCATCAATCCGTTGTCCTAATCCTGGTTCATAATAATGTCCCAGCAGTTGGGGTGAACCACAGGTAAATACTCCTGGTGTTCCATTTTCGATTTTCTCGCGCATAGCGTCAGCTTTCGCACCTTGCAAATCACGCATGACTATTTCTTGCTGACGATCTTGTGC
This sequence comes from Nostoc cf. commune SO-36, assembly GCF_023734775.1. Classification (NCBI taxonomy): domain Bacteria; kingdom Bacillati; phylum Cyanobacteriota; class Cyanophyceae; order Nostocales; family Nostocaceae; genus Nostoc; species Nostoc commune. Next base: position 5,651,446 of record NZ_AP025732.1, read on the forward strand.
GCCACCACCCACGATTACATCTACAGTTTTAATATCTGCGGCTGTGGCATTTTGATCTAGGGGTAAAACTTTAACATCGTATCCCCGCCACTCGGCGCGACGTTCTATAGTAATTACATTACCGCGATCGCCATAGGTACTCATCAGCGTCGGGTATAACCAACCAATTGTTAATTCCAAATTTTGAGAACTCATAAATTTTGGGAATGGGGCATTGGGCATTGGGCATTGGGCATTGAGCATTGGGCATTGAGTATTAGCTTTAGACAAATGACCAATGACAAATGACTAATTTAAAGAATTTTCCGACCAGTTAAGACTTCTCGCACTTCTAACATGGCTGAGTAGGTGGGCAGAATATGCAAAGTTTCATTCTCTGGTGTATGCTCTAATGCAGTTGCGATCGCTTGTCGCAAATCTTCTTCCACAATTAAATTTAAGTTACTTTCAGGGGACTTTTGGCTGTAACGTAGACGTAGTGCCATATCATAGACGCGATCGCCACTCACTACTAAAGTCCCGCCGCGTTCGACTAATTTCTCGGTATCTACGTCCCAAATCCAGGATACATCAGTGCCATCGGGTGTGCGATCGTTTAATATTAGCAGTGTGGTTTTATCTGTGCTTTGAGTAACTACGCGAATGGTTTCGTTCGTTCCTACAGGGTTTTTTGATAGCAATATCCGTACTCGTTTACCGTTAATTACTAAATCTTCCGCACGACCAAATGCAGCTTGAAAGGTATTAATAGTATCTCTGATTGTTACTTCATCAACTCCTAACTCAATAGCCGCAGTAGCAGCCGCTAAAGTATTATATTTGTTGTACAAACCAACCAGAATTTGCGACCATTCACTACTTTCGAGAGTAGGTTTACTTTTACTAAAACCACACTTGGGACAAGTGAAATCTCCCAAATGAGACAAATAAACACCTTTGTAATCTAGAGAATGTCCACATTTGGGACAATAAATAGAATCAACGGCGTGAGGAATTGCTTCTAAATAATGTTCTGGTTCATTCAAGCCAAAGAATAACACCCGTTGGGGTAACTGCTGACCGAGGTTAGATAAAGTTGGGTCATCAGCATTGGGAATTACTACTGTTTCTGCTGGTAGCGTAGAAATAACTTTTGTCCAACGCTTACTAATTGTGTCTACTTCGCCGTACCTATCAAGTTGGTCACGGAACAAGTTTAAACAGAGAATAATTCGCGGCTGGAGTGGTGCTAATACTCTTGGGACAATATTTTCGTCAACTTCCAGAATGGCGTAATCACTATTTAGCGTACCTAGTAAGTTGGTGCTTTCTAACAGCGCCGTCATCAAGCCATTTTCTAGATTTGCACCTGTAGAATTATGAGTGACGCGAAAACCTTTGCGTTCTAGGATTGTGCATAAAAGCAGCGCTGTAGTGGTTTTGCCGTTAGTACCAGCAATTAAAATCACTCCATTTTTAACTTGCTGACTCAATAATTGTAAAAGTCGGGGTTCAATGCGACGAGCAATTGCGCCTGGTAATACACTTCCAGCACCCAGACGGAGCGTAGGTGCAGCCCGTCGAAGACATCGCACTATAAACGTCACACTTTTTGCCACTGACACCGCGAAACCCAATCGCAGCCTATCTATGAATTGTATTTTGTTTCCCACATCAGTACCCTAGTCTTCTGGCAGTTGCTAATTGAAAGTATTTAATTGCAAATTTAATCTTGTGAGTTTAGCGAATCCTGGCTGAAAAAGCCAGCCCCAGAATTAAGGGGGAGCAGGGGGAGCAGGGGAGGCAGGGGAGGCAGGGGAGGCAGGGGAGGCAGAGGGGGTAGAAGGGGTAGAAGGGCAGAAGAGATATATTTTGGAATACAACAACGAGTCTTTGATATTCGTGAACGAGTCTTTGATATTCGTGAACGAGTCTTTGATATTCGTGAACGAGCCTTTGATATTCGTGAACGAGCCTTTGATATTCGTGAACAAGCCTTTGATATTCGTGAATGAGCCTTTGATATTCGTGAATGAGTCTTTGATATTCGTGAATGAGCCTTTGATATTCGTGAATGAGCCTTTGATATTCGTGAACGAGCCTTTGATATTCGTGAATGAGCCTTTGATATTCGTGAATGAGCCTTTGATATTCGTGAACGAGCCTTTGATATTCGTGAATGAGTTTTTTTTACTAGTGGACGCACATCATAACTCCACCTTCTACCCCTCTGCCTCCCCTGCTCCCCCTGCTCCCCCTGCTCCCCCTGCTCCCCCTGCCTCCCCTGCTCCCCCTGCTCCCCTGCCCCTCTGCCCCCTACTCCTCATCTCCATCATCCACTTACAAGAGATAATCTCAGTAGGCGTTATCTTAAAAATTAGTACACGGGCGTAATTACATATCCAGCCCAGTTGGCCGAATTCAGCACAAACTCACGACAAGTAGTAGCTTACAAGGTTCCTTTTGATGAATAGCACAAAGTTTCTTTTTTTACATAAACAAATTACTGGCTGGCGAAGGTGGTTGTCCAAATGCCTGTTATTGCTTGCAAGTCTTTTAATTATAAGTATGCAACCTGCATACGCTGGTCTCGATAATGATTTATATGATGGCAACATCTTTGTCGTTTATGCTGGCAATGGCTCATTGGTTCCTCCCAGACAGACACTGGCACAGGCTTTAGCGGAACATAAACCCATATTTTTGGCCTTTTATTTGGACGACAGCAGCGATTCTAAAAGATATGCCATTTCCATTTCACGGGTACAGGAATTCTATGGTCGGGTAGCAGAAATTATGCCTATTAATGTAGATGCTATCCCGCTTAAACAGACCTACGACCCTACAGAAATAGGATATTACTATTCTGGCGCTGTTCCTCAAGTCGTGGTGTTTAATAAATCAGGTGAGGTCGTTTTGAATAAGAAGGGTCAAGTACCTTTTGAAGAAATAGACGAGCAATTTCGCAAAATCTTTGATTTGTTACCCAGCACGGAAACAGGACAGTTAAAACGACGAGCATTCAATGAGTTTAGTAGTGAGTTAGCTAAGTAAATTATGGGGTAGACCAAATTGGTCTGCCCTAATTTTTAGTGATATCTGTTACTACATTGTCGTCAATGTCAAAGCATAATATTGAAATATCAGTGTTCACAATTGAGGAAATTAATCCATAGTCTATAGTCCGTAATCAATGCCCAATGCCCATGACTAAATAGAGTGTACTCTGATGTCAAAAGTTTACACCACCCAGGAGCTAATTCAAATTTTGGCAGCCGAACGCCAAGCTTGCCTCAAAGGAAAACGCCTAAAATTAGAAATAACAGCCTCTGGCAATCCTGTAATTGACCAGTTTATCAGAACTGATGGGCTGCAACAGTTCACTGCTTATCAAGATTTCAAAACTGCAATTCACGAGTATCAGAAAGAAAATCGAGTTTCCGGTATTATCTGGCGGGAATTGACAGTTAAAGGAAAAAGCTTGCACTATCCCGAAATAGATACTGAGTTAATTGCCCTCAATGGTGACTTAGAGATATTAAAAGCCGCTAAAAATTCCATCGTAGAATTTTGGTATGAAGTCTCTATCGGGATGGATTTGTACTTGAGTTTCAATAATAGTAAACAATACCAACAAATTGTCACATCTGATGTAGAGAGAATTGTTCAAATAACAGAGTGGGCAAGTTTGTGTAAGTGGGAAAATACTAGTTTTTTGGAAATGATTTTGCAGCTAGGATGGGGTAAACCAGAAGAAGCTTATTATAAACGAGGAAGGCCGCGATCGGGTAGTGAATATATTCATGCAGTCAATCCCGGAAATCGCCCCATTGGTTGATTGATATATTGAGTAGCAATGCTGAAGTTTGAGGTAATCTGCATTCCACAGATATTTGCTCATAAAAATGGAAGACCCACTCTGAGACGATTTAGGGTGGGGTACTTCATTTGCACTTCACTATAAGCGGAGAACCTCTTATTTCGTAACGCGTGGAAACTTTCTAAGCTTACGTTTCACACTATTTACTTTCACTTTAGAAAAGCAAAGAATTAGTTTGCCTAGATGTCTATTTAGTACATCTAAGTTAATTTACTCTTTTTTAAGATGCCAGTAATTTTTTAGAAGTATTGCGCTTTTTCAAAGAAACTAATCCCAAGCCAACTACAACCATTCCTGCCATTGTACTGGGTTCTGGAACTGCTGTTGCACTAGTAACCAGTTTCACATCATCAATATAGGCTCCGTAAGTATCTAAATTTCCTTTATAGTTAAATTGTATTCGTGATAGCGCATTGTTTGCTGTGAAGGTCGTAGTAAAGATTGACCAAGCAGTATTTGCACCACCTGCACCATCAGAAATGGTCGTTTTGAAAATATTGCCAACATTGCCGATGTCACCAACCAAGATATCAAAAATATTCTCTGCTGCGGCTATATTTGGACGAGCAGAGTAAGCAAAAGATAGAGTATAGCTTTGACCTGCTACAGTGGCAACGTCTTGGTATAAACCCAAGGGGTTATTTGCAGAAAACTTGCTTTTATCATAGTTGTGGCTATCCAATTCTATTAGGTTTGAACCAGCATAAGGAGTACCAGCAACACCACGTTGAACTTCGATTTTACCGTTTGGAGTTGCAGACCAACCGTTGATCTGAGAATAAGTTGCCCAACCGCTTGTTAGTTGAGCTTGAGAAGTACCCGCTAAAGTTGTATCTTCAAAGCTGCCATTAACGAGTAAGTTCACTGAGGTAACTGGCGTTGAAGCAAGGACGGCAGAGGCTGGTGCTTGACTGATACCTACAGCCGAAAGAATAGTTAATGTTGCGCTAAGTGATAAGGTGCGGAGAGATAATTTCATAATTCTTAATTTCAGGGAATAACACCCCTCAACCTTAAGTTTGTAGTAAGAAATCGGCAATATAAAAACTAATAGGTTTAGGAAAAATTATTAAAAAGATTATTTTGCATGATTTGTTTGTGAAATTGAAGATATAATCTCAAATTTTCGTATAAATACTGATGCCGTCAAATTTGCAATAATACCAATTCAAATCATATTTGCGACACATCAATTATTTATAAGGGCACAACATTGTTGTGCCCCTGTCCATCTGCCGCATTCTTTTTTCAAATTGGTATAACTATTATTCATAATAAAAAATAAAGTATTAAAAACTTAATTTTAAACTACTTTTAGCATTCTGAGATTAATAGGCAAATACAAAGCCTAGCTTTATGTCTTTGGAGTTTTGATGGGCATCTTGCTCGCCCAGCTTATGCAATTTACAGCAGTTTTCGATCAAGCCCACCACAAAATAAATCCTAAAACAAAGCCCAGTATTGCTTTCAGTACTTTTATCTGTAGCACGTTTGATTGCAATTTGCTGTAAATGTGGAACAGCTTAACCCTCTTTTGTCAGAGTGGGAAAAGCCAATAATCCAAACGATTACGGGGCTTTCGTTTTGTTTCCACTTTTTAAGCTATAAATTTTAGTTTCTATTAGAAAATAAAGTCTCAAACCTTGATTAAATCAAAGCCTCAGAATTTGACTTTGATTATTGTTTTCCGAGAGTGACAAAACAGGGTTAAAAGAACCCTCCCCGCTTGCCTATGGTGTACACATAAGACAAAACAGCCTCCAAACTTTGGAGGCTGCCTTCATAAAAGATTTGTGGACAAACAATGCTTATCGACTTTGAACTATGGACTCTTGACTAAAGCTTTCAAGTTCTGGAAGTTCTACTCTGGCAGGCTGCCAACCTCCCACCCAAGCGAGGCATAATTGACGGAAACGATCGCCCCGCACCTCAAAATTTGGGTATTGGTCGAAACTCGCGCAAGCCGGAGACAGCAACACCACCTGCGCTTGATACTGCTTGGCTAATTCTGCCGACTTGGAAACTGCCCTTTCCATAGTTTCCACAATATGGTATGTATGATAACCAACCTCTTGGAGACGTTTGGCAAATGCAGGTGCAGCAGAGCCAATCAATAACACAGCAGCAGTCTTTGTTTGAATTTGTGCTAGCCAGGCAGTATCATCTCCTGCTTTGGCTTCTCCACCAGCAATTAAAATCGCTGGACTGTCAACGGATGCTAAACCGACTTCGGCAGCATCGTAGTTGGTGGCTTTGCTATCGTTAATGAAATCAATACCTTCCCAAGTGCAGATATGTTCCAAACGATGAGGAACACCGGTAAATTCTCGAATTGCAAGTGCGATCGCATCACGATTAATTCCCGCTAATCTTGCCGTTGCTACTGCCATCAAAAGATTTTGCTGGTTATGTTCCCCCACCATCCGCAAAGTAGATACCTTCACAATCGGTTCTGGTGTAGAGGTTGCAGTCAACTTTTCCACAACCCAGCCGTCTTCGATATAAAAGCCTTTTTCGCTAATCAGGAAATCTTTTCCTTTGACACTTGTCCAATAAGCATCAGGCCAAGCACTTAAACCTAGCTGGCTCAAGTAGGCATCATCGCCATTGAACACTTGCAATTCGGACTGACGTAATAACTTGGCTTTGATGTTGTAATAGTTCTCTAAAGTCTGATGGCGACTGAGATGATCCGGTGTGAAAGTCGTCCAAACACCGATACGTGGTGCAAGAGAACTCGAAGATTCTATTTGATAGCTGCTAACTTCCGCAATCACCCAATCAATATGATTTCGGATTTTAGATTTTGGATTTTGGATTCGAGTTTCCCCACCTCTTTCCTTATCCCTCTGTCCCCTATCCTCTGTCCCCTCTCCCCTATCAGATAGGGCAACATCACAAGCAGCGTAGCCAATATTACCGCAGGCGGGTGCATTTAATTCTGCTGCTTTAAAAATGGCAGCAATTAAAGCTGTGGTAGTAGTTTTGCCGTTAGTGCCGGTAATTCCTACCCAAGGTAGCCCTTGCAAATTTCGCCAAGCGAGTTCCATTTCCCCAATGGTTTCAATACCTAATTGGCGTGCCTTAATTAATACGGGAATATCCCAAGGCACGCCAGGACTAACAACTATTAATTGGGGTAAATTATCACCATTCAATTCTAGGGATTGGCCTAGTTTCACGGTTATTTGCTCGGCAGCGAGTTCTTGTTGTTGTTGTAGGAGGGTTTCGGAGGTGTTGCTATCACTTAGCTCTACCTCCCAACCTTCCCGTTTCAACAATCTCGCCGCAGCAACACCGGACTTTCCCAATCCAATTACAGTAGCTCTAGGCATAGATTGCAGCAGAGTCCCTGGTTAAGCACTCCCTATAGTAGCGTTTCTTGGCAAAAATTACACAACTTTTTGTTGACCTACGCTACAGATTTTTGACGATCGCACCAAAATCAGCTAAAACACGGGCATGATTGCGAACTAGTCCCAGTAAATGCAATCGATTACGCTTGACTGCTGGATCGGAGTCCATAACTAAAACGCTATCTGGCCCATCAAAGAAGTTACTGACTGCCGGAGCAATTTTTGCTAATGCTGCTACTAATAGTTGATAATTTCGCGTCTGTTGTGCTGCTTGAGTTTGCGGCACTGATTCGATTAGGGCATTATACAAAGCTGTCTCAGAGGGTTTTTGGAATAGTTCTTGACGAACTACAGTTGTTGGTTCTAGCTGTTTTGTATCCAAATCACCTTGGGCAGCTAATCGGGTAGAACGGTTAACGGTTTCGTAGATGTTATCTAAGGTACTGTCGTTGCGGATTTGTTGTAAGTATAGGGCGCGATCGCGTACATCCAATAAACCTTTTAACGCCCGTTCTGTGTATTCTGGGTCATTTTCTCCCAAAACTGCATTTACTAGGTCGTAATCAATCTGTTTTTCTTCTTGTAGTAAAGTGCGGATGCGTTGCAAGAAAAATTCTTGTAATGCGGCGGTTAATGATACCCCATCTTTGTGATATTTGGCTGCAAAATCTGTCGATATTTGTGCCAATAACTCATCTAAATTTATTGGTAAATTGTAAAACCAAGTAATTTTAACTACAGCATTAGCAGCACGGCGCAAGGCGAAAGGATCGGAGGAACCAGAGGGAATTAAGCCTAAACCAAAGATACTCACTAAGGTATCTAATCTATCTGCCAAAGCAACAATTTGACCCGTGAGTGTTTCGGGGAAATTATCACTGGCTCCTGTGGGTAAATAATGTTGATAAATTGCCTTTGCTACTTCTCCATCTTCGCCACTGGCTAAAGCATATTTTTCTCCCATAATCCCTTGCAATTCGGGAAATTCATACACCATTTGAGTAACCAAGTCTGCTTTACATAATAAAGCGGCACGTTGGATTCTTTGGCTTTGATTTTCCGTTAATTTTAATTGGGTGGTTATTCGTTCGGCAATCTTAACTACTCTATCTACCTTGGTACGCACCGAACCCAATTCTTCTTGGAAAGTGACTTTTTCTAACTGGGGTAAAAAGCTTTCTATTGGCTTAGTTAAATCAGCTTCGTAGAAAAATCTGCCATCAGCTAATCTGGCACGAATTACCCTTTCATTCCCGACGGCAATAATATCTGATTTTTTAGGATCACCGTTAGAAATGGTGATGAAGTTGGGCAATAATTCTTGCTCGGAGCTATCTGGTTTAAAGACAGGGAAATAACGCTGATGAATAACCATAACTTCAGTAATTACCTCAGTTGGTAATTCCAAAAATTCTGGTTCAAATTTACCGACAACTGCGGAAGGATATTCTACAAGGTTGGTTACTTCCGCTAACAAATCGGGGTAAATTACTGTATACCCGCCTAAATTCTCGGCTACTGTATTTACTTGCTCTTTGATTAAATTTGCCCGTTCTTCTGGGTCAACGGTGACATAAGCAGATTTGAGGGTGGTAACATAATCAGTAGCTTGGGCAATTGTCACAGGTTCAGAATGTAAGACACGATGACCTTGAGAAATGCGATCGCTCTGAATCGTTTTAGAACCATTTACTAATTCTAGAGGTAGCACCGTTTGATCTAACAAAGCTACCAGCCAGCGAATCGGTCGAGAAAACCTCGCATCTCCATTTCCCCAACGCATTAACCGTTTACCTTCTAACCCCCAAATCCACTGGGGAATAAGTTCTGTCAAAATTTCCGCCACCGGACGACCGGAAATTCTTTTTTGTACAAATACAAATTCGCCTTTGTCAGTGGGGCGAACAGACAGCGCATCCAGTTCCACACCTTGCTTTTTGGCAAAGCCTATCGCTGCTGGTGTCGGCTGACCATTTTTAAAGGCGGCTTGAGCGGGAGGCCCTTTAATTTCTTCTTCTCGGTCTGCTTGCTGGGATGGTAAACCTGTAATTAATACCGCCAGCCGCCGGGGAGTACCGTATACCTGGACACTTTCACCTTTAAGGCTGTTTGCTTCCAGGCTTTGAGGAATGCGTTCCTGCCATTGCACTAAAGCATCACTGAGAAAACTTGCAGGTAGTTCTTCTGTACCAACTTCTAATAGAAACCCAGGCATATAATACTGTTTTCAACTTTGCGTAGCTCAACTTTATCAGGTATTCTCAGGCGATCGCTCGTGATTTTTAGGTAATTAGTACTGCAACGCAAAAGTCAAAAGTCAATCTTGAACCAGTGCGCCCCTGCGATACCAACTTGTAACCCTACGAGAAAGCAAGCTACGCTATTAGCATTAAGGCAGGATAACAACTGGATCTCAAAAGTCACGCATAATTGTATTCCGAGCTTCTTGTGCCATTTCAATTAACCAGACAACAAGTTGCTGAAGCAACTTCTTAAAATTAAGCAGACTCCCGCCACATAATACTAGAGTTTGGATGTTTTGCGTAAATTTTTAACTTAGATAAACTTAGCATTTTATGCAAAACTTCACAAAAAAAGTGTTTTACTTCACTGATTCATTACATTAGCTACCGTAGTTGTGTGCGGTATTTACGTGTATATATTTCTAATGTAAGCTTAGTTTTGTTTAATGCATTGATATCTGCATTATTTCAATCAACTTTGGAGCTATGACCATGAAAAACATTTTCAGCAAAATCGGTGCGATCGCAGCAACTACTGTTGCGATCGCAGCTGCTAACAACCCAGCCCAAGCTATTGAATTAAACTTTAACTGGCTAGGCGATGCTGGTTATTCAGCCACAGGTTCATTTAGCTACGACGAAACTACAGCACCAACAATCATTTCCGAAGCTGGTCGTGGAGCAACCAACTTTTTACAATCCTTGAATGTATCCTTCCTAGATCCATCTAAAAATCTTTTAGGAACTTATGACACCGTTGCTGGTGGAGTATCACAGTCTGATTTCTTCGCTTTCAACTTTGATACTTCCACTCATACATTGTTTAGCTCCTTTGATATAGCCGGAGGTACGGGTATAATTGGCGAATATTTCTTTCAGGGAACGGTTGACGACTCTTTGTTCTTACGTCAGGACATCGATCAAGTGTCAGCATTTAGAACATTAGATCAAAATTCTGGTTCTATTCAGGTATCCAAAGTCCCTGAACCTGCTTCTATGTTGGGTTTATTGGCATTTGCTGGGTTGGGTGTAGCTTCAACTCTGAAGAAAAAGCAAGCCTCTTGCTAGAAATTAGAACTTTTCTATCGTAAGCTTAGTTTTGTTTGATGCATTGATATCTGCATCATTTCAATCAATTTTGGAGTTATAACCATGAAAAACATTTTCACCAAAATCGGTGCGATCGCAGCAACTACTGTTGCGATCACAGCTGCTAACAACCCAGCGCAAGCTATTGAATTAAACTTTAACTGGCTAGGCGATGCTGGTTATTCAGCCACAGGTTCATTCAGCTACGACGAAACTACAGCACCAACAATCATTTCCGAAGCTGGTCGTGGAGCAACCAACTTTTTACAATCCTTGAATGTATCCTTCCTAGATCCATCTAAAAATCTTTTAGGAACTTATGACACCGTTGCTGGTGGAGTATCACAGTCTGATTTCTTCGCTTTCAACTTTGATACTTCCACTCATACATTGTTTAGCTCCTTGAATATCGGGGGAGGAACGGGTGTAATTGGAGAATACTTCTTTTCTGGAACTGTTGGCGACTCTTTGCGATTACGTCAGGATGTAAATCAACAAGGGACATCAATAACACTAGATCAAAACTCTGGCTCTATTCAGGTATCCAAAGTTCCTGAACCTGCTTCTATGTTGGGTTTGCTAGCATTTGCTGCCTTGGGTGTAGGTTCATCTTTGAAGAAAAAGCAAGCCTCTTGCTAGAAATTAGGGCTTTCTAGTTAGAGCTTGCCATATTTACTGAATCTCTATTCTAGCCCTACTAGTTCACTAAACTGGTAGGGCCATCATTAAAACTCATTAATTCTCATCAACACTATGTGCCAGTTTAAAGGGCGGAATGCGGGTTATATGCATGAGCTTGAATATGATGGTAAAATCCCCCATGTTGTAAATTTAGACATTAGTTCCGAAATAACTAGGACAAATATTGTCATAAATAACCAGAAATTAAAAACTATGCCTAGAAGTGGATGTTTTCAAAGGACATTTTACTTTCATAGTGAACACAACGAAGAATTTCATTACATAACTAAAAGCTAATGTTTTCGTTGTAATTTATACAAGTCGAAAGAAGAAAATTATACCCCCCTGGAATTTTTAAAACAACCTCTAAAAAATTCATCAACGATGTTTAACGCATTGTTAATGAAGCAAAATTAAAAATTCAAATAAGTAATAAATAGTAGCAGCCCGTACTGACTATGAAGGAATAAATCCGATTATCTCAGGCTGTCTTTAAAAAATTCACAAATAGCTCATGCACATTCTGATTTATTCCTATAACTATCATCCAGAGCCGATTGGTATTGCTCCGTTAATGACTGAATTAGCAGAAGGACTAGCAAAGCGAGGTCACGAAGTGCGGGTGGTTACGGGAATGCCCAACTATCCTCAGCGCGAAATTTACGATGAATATCGGGGTAAGTGGTATATTACTGAACAAATAAATGGTGTCATAATTCAACGAAGTTACTTACGAATTAAGTCTAAACCTAATCTCCTAGATCGCTTGTTGCTGGAGTTGAGCTTTGTTTTTACGAGTTTACCTCAAGCTTTTAAAGGCAGACGCCCAGATGTGATTATTTTAACAATACCGCCTCTTTTCGGTACTTTACCAGTAACAATATTTGCTTGGTTATACAACTGCCCAGTAGTTCTAAATGTGCAAGATATTCTACCAGATGCTGCGGTACGTATCGGGCTATTGAAGAACAAGTGGATGATCCGAACTCTTGCAAGTCTGGAGAAATTTGCATATCAGTCCGCACACACTATTAGTGTCATTGCCGATGCTTTTCGTGAGAATTTAGTGAATAAAGGAGTACCTGTTAATAAAATTGTTTGTATTCCCAATTGGGTAAATGTAAATTTCATCCGCCCTTTACAGAAAGAGAATAACTCGTGGATATCTAGCCATCAACTGAATGGGAAATTTGTAGTACTTTATTCGGGAAACATTGCTTTAACGCAAGGTTTAGAAACGGTAATAAAAGCAGCCGTTTGCTTACGTCATATCAAGGAGATTGTCTTTGTCATCGTTGGCGAATCAATAGCATTGCAAAGATTGCAGGAATATTGTCTCTTAAATGGAGCAGATAATGTTTTGCTGCTACCGTTACAGCCGCGAGAAAAACTACCCGAAATGCTGGCAGCATCTGATGTGGGGCTAATTGTGCAAAAGCGCAATGTGATTTCGTTCAATATGCCTTCAAAAATACCACTGCTGTTGGCGAGTGGTCGCCCGATTGTGGGTTCAGTTCCCGCCACTGGTACAGCTGCTAAAGCAATCCAACTTAGTGGTGGTGGGATAATTGTTGAGCCAGAATCACCTGATGCAATAGCCGCTGCGGTACATGATTTATATGCTAATCCTGCTCTAAGTGCGATGCTAGGTAACAAAGGAAGACAGTTTGCCGAAGAAAACTACTCTTTGGAGCAAGCACTTGATCGTTATGAAGGGTTGCTTTCTTGTGTTGTTGCTAACCGAAAATCATCTGTAGGAATTTTACCAAAATTAGATTCTAAAAAATCAGTTGTGGATGGTTGAAGGGCATGGGACACTTGTACTTGGCTATGCAGTTATTGGAAGCTAATGAGATGTTCACAATACTTTTCGGTTAAGGGGAAAAGGGAAAGAATAAACCTTTCACCTTTCACTTTTCCCCTAAACCAAATTCCTCTTTTGAACTGCAAAAACCGACAAGTATGGCGAAAAGGCGTTTTGAAAGGGAATTTTGCTCTCTATAGTTAGCACAGCGAAGCATCTCAGTATATAGTGAAAACCTTGATTTGGTGTTATACTTAACCCAATAGAGACGGCAGAATTATACCCTTTAGAGAGAGAAATTTAAAACATCCTCTGAGACGTTCTCTATGTTCAAAATAGACACCGAGCGAGAATAGCTCACAAAGAGGTGATAAAAATCTCTTTCCCCATCAAGAGTCAACCGTTAAATATTTTCTATAGTTAAGACTTAGGCGCTGGCAAAAAAACAAATATCAAGGGTATGTTTTTGGTATCCAATAGCCAGACTTTTTAATCATCTTTGTTCAGCGATTTCTATTGAAACAAAAATGATTAAAAAGCATGAAATCACAGATTCTCATGAATGCACTCCTGAAATTGTCCAGTGCTTAAGACTTAGATAGTTTGAGATAGTTAAACAAGTGATAGGTAAAATCCTTGGAATTAGGGTGAATTTCCGATAATTTACTTATCCTCAAATGTGACATATAAAGTATGCAGATTCCGGTGAATTTGTGTGTCTGAAAGCACAAATTAAAATTGACAACTGAATTTACTGAAAAAATAGATTGAGGTAGGCAAAAGTTATGGCAAATGTCATTGGAACCAACAGTAATGATACTTTAGTAGGCAGCAACGATTACAACGACACGATTAACGGTAAAGCAGGCAACGATACCATCACACCTAACGGGAACGGCGACACGGTTACTGGTGGAGGCGGCAAAGATGAATTTGTTTACAGTTTAAACAACGACTCATCCAATGAGCGCTATACCATCACTGATTTCAGTGGCGTAGGTAAAGGAACAAATCCGACAGCAGAAGTCATTGCCGAAGTGGATACGATAAAATTCAAAGGTGATATTTTAACTGCCCGAAATCTGCTACTGGCTCAGAATGGCGACGATCTGGAAATCACTTTTGAAGGGCAGTCAGATAACAATAAAGTCATCTTGCAAAACTTTGCCCTGGAAAACCTGGATAACCTCAGCAAAACTACAGGAGCCACTGTAGACTTGGGTAACATCCTGTTTGATGGGCAAACTAGCATCACCGATAGCTTTGATGTCTTCAATGGCAACTCTAGCCAAAGCACTATCTTCAACAAAAACACAGTCACCTTCCTTAACGACCTCTCCAATAACGTTAACGGCTTTGACAACTCAGATGATGTCATCAATGGTCAGGGGGGTGATGATGTCATTAACGGCTTAAGTGGCAACGACATACTGAGGGGTGGTGCAGGTAATGATACCCTTAATGGTGGTGCAGGTGACGATAGCCTCACAGGTGGTAATGGCAATGATATCCTCACAGGTGGCGGTGGCAAGGATATGCTCAGGGGTGGTGCAGGCAATAATACTCTCAACGGTGGTGCCGATAACGATACCTTAAATGTTGATTCTTTAATAGGCGATAATCTGCTCTCTGGGGGCGATGGCAATGATTCTCTTTTTGCCTTAGGCTATCAGTACTACCAAAGCTACGGGTCACAAGAAGAAGAAGGAGACCTTCGCTACTTAGGCAATAATACGCTCAACGGTGATGCAGGTAACGATACCTTGAATGTTACCGGTTCATTCGGCGATAACCTGCTCTCTGGGGGCGATGGCAATGATTCTCTCTCAGTCTCTGGCTATCAGCAAGGAAGTAGCGACCCGTACAGCGGCACCTCCGTCTTCGACTCTCGATCCTTTGGCAATAATACTCTCAACGGTGGTGGTGGTGACGATACCTTGGATGCTAGCGGTTCATTCGGCGATAACCTGCTCTCTGGGGGTGACGGCAATGATTCTCTCTCCGTTTCTGGCTTAGATTATAGAGGTAGTGACACCGGCTATTTGAGTAGTTCGTCTGGCAATAACACCCTTAACGGTGGCGCTGGTAATGATACCTTGGATGCTAGCGGTTCATTAGGCGATAATGTACTCTCTGGGGGCGATGGCAATGATACCTTCTACCTAGGCTTATCAGATGGATATAGTAATTTACCCTCTGATTTAGTGACACAAACGGTAGACGGGGGTAAGGGTGAGGATGTGTTGTCCGTCTATTTTAACTATGATTTTACCGGAGCAATTACAACGACATTCGATGCCGCTACTAGCATTGGCTCAATTACGGGAGACAAGAGTCGGGTTAACTACAAGAATATCGAACGATTAAATATCTCAGGTACAGGGTACGATGACAATATTGTGGGGAGCGATGGCAACGATACGCTCTCCACAGGCAATGCTGGCAATGATACGGTAGATGGGGGCAAGGGAGACGATGTATTGTCCGTCGGTTTTAGCTATAGTGGCACTGGGGGAATCACAACGACATTCGATGCCACTACTAAGATTACCTCAATTAAGGCAGGCACGGAGCAGGTTAGCTACAAGAATATCGAACAATTAAATATCTCAGGTACAAGGTACGATGACAATATTGTGGGGAGCGATGGCAACGATACGCTCTTCCCGGGCATTGGTGGCAAGGATACGGTAGATGGGGGTAAGGGAGACGATGTATTGTCCGTCGGTTTTGGCGATAGTGCCACCGGAGGAATCACAACGACATTCGATGCCATCACTAGCATTACCTTAATTACAGCAGGCAAGAGTCGGTTTAACTACAAGAATATCGAACGATTAAATATCTCAGGTACAGGGTACGATGACAATATTGTGGGGGGCGATGGCGACGATACGCTCTCCACGAACAATGGTGGCAAGGATACGGTAGATGGAGGTAAGGGAGACGATGTATTGTCCGTCAGGTTTGGCTATGGTGCCACCAGAGGAATCACAACGACATTCGATGCCATCACTAGCATTACCTCAATTACGGCAGGCAAGAGTCGGGTTAACTACAAGAATATCGAACGATTAAATATCTCAGGTACAAGGTACGATGACAACATTGTAGGGAGTGATGGTAACGATACACTGTCCACGGGCAGTGGTGACGATGATAATAGGGTAAATGGGGGCAATGATACGGTAGATGGGGGCAAGGGTGACGATTTGTTATCCGTTGATTACACCTATGCTAACAGCAGGATGACAACGACATTTAATGCTACTAATAACATTGGCTCAATTGCGGCAGGTACGGATCAAATTAGCTACAAGAATATTGAACGATTAAGTATCTTAGGCACACAGTACGATGACTACATTGTAGGGAGCAATGGCAATGATAACCTCTATGGAAACAATGGTACTGATACCTTTGCCTTCTATACTTACAATCAAGGACTTGATACTATTTATGATTTCGACGCTACTAATGAACTCATTCAAGTATCATCTGCTGGTTTTGATTATGGGTTATCAATAGGTTCGCTCTCAGCTAGCCAGTTTATAATCGGAACATCTGCAATGACAAGTAATCAACGATTTATCTATGACAATACTACAGGTGCATTGTACTTTGACCAAGATGGCAATGCGGGTGCATTTGCTCAGGTACAATTTGCACAACTATCAAATGGATTGTCACTAACCGAAAACAATTTTGTGGTTGTTTAATCTTGACTAGCGCTGTGCGATCGCTAAACAGTACAGTTGGCGAGGTGCTAAAAATAGCACCTCGCATTTTATTGCTCAATGCAAGCCGCATAAGTGCCTTGATTGAGATAAATTAAATCACCCATTTGGGTGAATTAGAAACCAACCGATCGGGTGAACTAACTGTAGGAAGTTGAGACGGCTCAAAAGTAGGACTCTAGAGAACACTGATTGATTGCACGTCGTTCTTGGTGAGGATAACTAAATGAAACTTGCAAGCTTGATTAATAAAGCTAAATTAAGCAGCGTACTATTTGCCTACCCCACGCTCCCCGAAGGTGGAAACAAGCTAGCTACACGCAGTGTGTCGCAGACAAGCCTCTCCAAAAGTTGGCATCGCTCCATACCCTTCTCTTCCCTAAGATCAATATTCACTAATAATTAAGAGCGATAAACTCATCTGTAACTTATACACAATCTCGTTTAGCAAGTAAGTAGGCATGATAAAAGCAAAGTATGTGAAAAAAAGTAAACACAGCTTAAACCCTTTTTGCCCTGCTCCCTGCTTTGTCCCTCCCTCTTTATCCCAATTGATAATTATTTACACCTACCTACCTATCTGGTTATAATGCAAGCAAGCACTTGCAAACATTTATGGAAGACTTAGTATCAAGGAGGGCACAAACTGCTGGACGCTTGATAAAGGCGGCAATTAAGGTGTTTGCAATCTTATACGAAACTGACAAATCGCTGCGCGAACAAGTGGTTGTTTACTTACGCAAGAGTCAAGAGCAGGGCGCAGTGTCTGCGATATAGATTGAAAAGTATCTCTGAGTAATTTAACGGCTATGTTGCTTCACGGTATGCTGCATTTTAGCCATATACTTACCAAACTAAAATATAGTCGTGAATACTACATAAAAACTTTTGTGAATTTATTTGTGCGCGATATTGGCACTTTGCCATTGCAGGAGGCAAGCGTTTCAGTTGATTAGTCTGCAACAATATGAACCCTGTTTTATCTTTGAACTAAGGCACTGGTTTTATACTACCTAAAAAAAGTTTTATAAATTACACTTTGACAATGATTTTAGCTAAGTAATGTACAAAATAAACATAATGTGGTGAACAATATTTATTTCAGGTGCTAGACAACGTGAGCGATCGCCCCAATACCCAATATATACATTTGACACCAACATCAAAAACAAAGGGCTAAAAAACTATTCAAACAATCCTTTTTTACTGAAGAGTAGATTGCCCAAGTTTAAATCCACAAGACGAGAAACCGAAGATGTCCAATTCTGAGTTCCCTGATTCTCCCCTACCCATTGAAACAGAACAGGCTTCTGTTAACGATTTTAATCAAGAGTCGCAACCATTGCTCCCGCGATCGCCTAAGCCACCTCAAAAACGGCGTTGGCCCATGATATTGGGCATCGTCCTTTTAGTTGCAGGTATTGGTTTTGGTTGGCGCTGGTGGCAAACTAGTAACGCTAGCAATCCAGGAGCAGGTGGGCCTGCTGCTGGTCAACCGATGGCAATTCCCGTCAAGCTAGCGACTGTGCAAACAGAAACAGTGCAGGAAAGTTCGGAGTTTATTGGCTCCTTAGAGGCTCCCCGTTCGGTAATCATCAAGCCACAGGTTGATGGACGAATTACCAATATTTTTATTCAAGAGGGCAATCGTGTTCAACAGGGGCAAGCTATTATTAGCCTCGAAAGTGATAGTGTCCAAGCGCAATTATCACAAGCAAAAGCTGGACTAGCACAAGCTCAAGCACGTCTTGCTGAAGTCCAAGCGGGTACGCGACAAGAAGAAGTTGCCCAAGCTAGAGCGCAGTTAACCCAAGCTCAAGCTCGTCTTCGAGATGCCCAATCAGGATCGCAACCACAAGAAATTGCTCAGGCTGAGGCTCAAATTCAGTCAGCTAAATCGGATGTGGAATTAGCACAGTCACGAGCCAAACGATACGCACAATTGAGAAAAGAGGGCGCAGTTTCTCAAGATACCTTAGAAGGATATGTCAAAGAACAGCAAAGTGCTGAAGCTGCCCTTGTCGTAGCCCAAAAACGCCTAAGCCAACTCCGCCAAAGCAGAACTTCTAGTATCAATGAGCTAACTGGAGCCTTAGAACAACAGAGACAAAACTTAAGACAACTAGAAAATGGTTCCCGTCCAGAAGAAATTGCCCAAGCGCGATCGCAAGTAACTCAAGCAGCAGCCCAAGTCGAAGCTGCCCAAGTCCAACTGCAATACACAAAAGTTCTGGCTCCTTTTACCGGCATTGTTGGCAACATTCCCACAAAGGTGGGAGATTTTGTCGAAAGAGCAGACCAACTCACTACACTTACTAGAAACGACTCTTTAGAACTGAATATTTCCGTTCCCCTAGAAGAAGCCAAAAAACTGCGCTTAGGATTACCAGTGCAAATGCTGAATGCTCAAGGGCAACCCGCAGCAAGGGGTAAGATAAGTTTCATTTCTCCAGATGCCAGTTCAGATTCGCAGACAATTTTGAGTGAAAGCCAACTTTGGTAATTCTAGAAATCAACTGGTAAATCGCCAGGCGGTGCAAACCAGAGTGATCTGGAACCAACGTCCGGGAATTTTAATTCCAGTTACAGCAGTATCTCGCTTGGGTGGAGAAACTTTTGTATTTGTGGCTCAAGCACCAGCAGAAAAAAAAGCTGAAGCGCCAACAGAAAAAAAAGCTGAAGCGCCAGCAGAAAAACAAGCTGGAGCGCCATCTTTAGTTGCTCAACAAAAACCTGTGAAATTGGGAGCTATTGAGGGGAATAATTATCAAGTTATCGAAGGATTAAAAGCTGGAGACAAAATTGTTGTTTCCGGTATTCTCAACCTAACTAATGGCGCTCCCATCGCTCCCGCACCGCAAGAAGTGGGTAGTATTCAGAAGCCATAGGGAGAGGCAGGGGAGCAGGGAGCAGGGGAAGCAGGGGGAGAGATTGATTATTGATTATTTATCAATGCCCCATGCCCAATGCCCAATGCCCAATGCCCAATACCCAATACCCAATACCCAATGCCCCAATATCCAAAGCCTAATTTTTAAACTATGTTTGTTGACTTTTTTATTAAGCGACCAATCTTTGCATCGGTCTGTGCGATCGTCATCCTTTTAATAGGATTAATTAGTATTCCTACACTACCGATCGCTAGGTTCCCAGAAATCAGTCCCACGCAAATTAGTGTAACTTCCAACTATAGCGGAGCTAGTGCAGAAGTCGTAGAAAGCGGAGTGACAAATATCTTAGAAAGGCAAATCAACGGGGTTGAGGGGCTAAGATATATGACTTCCAGCAGCAGTAACGATGGTACTAGTACCATTACAGCCACCTTTGATTCATCACGGGATAAAGATATTGCGGCTGTGGATGTGCAAAATCGGGTTTCTGTTGCCCAACCACAACTACCAGATTCTGTGCAGCGCACGGGAGTGCGGGTATCGAAAGAATCTAGCAACATTCTTTTAGCGATTGGTTTATTCGCTGAAAATAAAGAGTACGACAATATCTTTTTAAGCAACTATGCTGACCTTTACTTAGCAGATGCTTTAAAAAGAGTCAAAGGCGTGAGCAACGTTCAAATTTTTGGCGAACGCCGCTACGCAATGCGTTTGTGGTTAGATCCAAGTCGCCTAGCCAGTCGGAGGCTAACAACTCAGGATGTAGCGGATGCTTTATCTGAACAAAACTTGCAAGTTGGTGCAGGGAGAATTGGACAAGAACCAGCTCCTGAAGGACAAAGGTATCAACTTGATGTGCGTGCTGCTAGCCGATTAACAGAACCATCAGAATTTGAAGAAATTGTCCTCAAAACTGAAGAGGATGGCACCTTAGTCAAGCTCAAAGATGTTGGTAAAGCAGAACTGGGGGCAGAAAATTACAACACATTTTTGCGATTTCGGGGCAATGATGCTGTAGGTTTAGGGATTTATCAGGTTCCTGGCAGTAATGCCTTGGATGTAGCCAAAGGAGTCAAAGATGAAATAAAGCGATTAGCTCCGAGTTTTCCGCCAGGCATGAAATATCAGGTAGCTTTTGACACGACATCCTTTGTAGAAGAGTCGATGTCAGAAGTCATCAAGACTCTGATTGAAGCGGTGGTGCTGGTTGTAATTGTAATTTTTGTGTTCTTGCAGGATTGGCGAACCACTTTAATTCCAGCACTGACTATTCCTCTAGCACTAATTGGGACGTTTGCCTTTGTCAAAATTTTTAACTTTTCTATCAATAGTTTGACTTTATTTGGTCTAACTTTAGCATCGGGGATGGTGGTAGACGATGCGATCGTTGTGGTGGAGCAAATTAGCCGTTTTATTCAGGATAAAGGCGTAAATCCTCGTCGAGCCGCAAGTGAGTCAATGAGAGAACTGTTTGGCGCGGTTATTGCCACTTCACTTGTGTTGATGGCGGTGTTTGTGCCAGTGGCGTTTTTTCCGGGAACCACAGGCGCACTTTATCGGCAATTTGCGCTAACGATCGCCTTTTCCATTGCGATTTCGACATTTCTAGCTTTGACCCTAACACCTTCTTTGTGTGGGGTGCTGCTACGTCAAGAACAACAAGTACCAAGGTGGATTGGCTGGTTTTTTGACCTGATTAATCGGTTATTGGAATGGGTCAGGTCAAGTTACGAGCGATCGCTTACCTGGATGGTACGATTCAAAAGCATCGTCATTGGACTATTTATCGTCTCTTTGGGCATGACTGCTTGGCTGTACACCACAGTACCAACCGCCTTTCTACCCGATGAAGACGAAGGCTACTTCATCACCATCATCCAAGGGCCGCAAGGGGTTTCGCTGCAATATACCAGCGATGTCATGGCACAAGTAGAAAAAGAAATTCTACCACTTCCAGAAGTGCTAGGGACTTTCGCCGTGGGAGGATTTGGTTTTAGTGGTAGCACCGCCAATAGCGGTATTATATTTACCACTTTAAAACCTTGGGCAGAACGCTCAAGACCCGATCAATCAGTACAGGCGATTATTGGCAGCTTGCAAGGGAAATTATTGTCAATCCCAGAAGCCAGGGTTTTTCCAGTTAACCCGCCACCAATTCAGGGTTTAGGTAACTTTGGCGGCTTCGTCTTTCAACTGCAAGACCGCAGAGGTAACAGTGGGTTAGAAAATTTAGTCCAGTCAATGGGTAAGTTGCTCGGTCAAGCTAATCAAACACCTGGATTACAAGCTGTATTTAGTACCTTTGCCGCAGATACACCACAATTGCTTGTGGAAGTAGACCGCAATAAAGCCAATTCATTGCAAGTTTCTATAGATGATATCTTCAGTACTTTACAAACTGCTTTGGGATCACAATATGTAAATGATTTCAATCTCCAGCAGCGCAATTACCGGGTGTATATCCAGGCAGATCAACAGTTTCGTTCCAATCCAAAAGATATTGGCAAACTATACGTTCGTTCTCAAAGGAATCAAATGATTCCTTTGAGTAACTTAGTCACAGTTACTCCGACTGTGGGAGCGCAAACGATAAATCACTACAATCTATTCCGCTCAATTGAAATTAATGGTTCTGCCGCTCCTGGTTATAGTTCGGGAGACGCAATTAAGGCAATGGAACAAGTTGCTAAAGTTTTACCAGCAGGTTATGGTTATGAATGGTCAGGGACTGCATTAGAAGAAATAGATTCTGGTGGTTTAGCACCCCTAATTTTTGGATTAGGAATAATCTTTGTGTTTTTGGTATTAGCCGCTCAATACGAAAACTACATTGATCCCTTTATCATATTGTTATCAGTTCCCTTAGCTATCTTTGGAGCGCTGATAGCTCAATCATTGCGCGGTTTTTCTAATGATGTTTACTGTCAAATTGGGCTGGTAATGTTGATTGGGTTAGCTAGTAAAAACGCAATTTTGATTGTGGAATTTGCTAACCAATTGCGAGACCAAGGACTTTCGATTACCAAAGCAGTAATTGAGGCTTCACAAGAGCGGTTACGTCCAATTTTGATGACTGCCTTTTCTACACTCTTGGGAATTTTCCCGTTAGCTATTGCTACAGGTGCTGGCGCTGGTAGTCGTCAATCTTTGGGAACAACAGTATTTGGTGGAATGTTAATTGCGACTTTCTTGAGTTTGTTTGTAGTGCCAATTTTGTATATCGTCATTAAGACAACAACGGAGCGCTTTATCAAACCAAATAGACATCAAAAAGTGCAAACAGAAGCCATGTCATTGAATGGTAATACTGCTGTATATTCAACAAAATCCGAGGATTAAATATTTCTCCTTTTTAGATTATTTAGTGCCAATTCTGTATGAAGCATCTGGAACCCAAATTATGGTGCTATATTGCTGAACTTGATGTTTGAGATATAGCTGTTTTATTCCTATCGGAATATAAACTATGTGTGTATTTAAACCACGTCTATCTTGAAACCTGTAGTTCTTCTCTGATGAAAAGGATTTGCCCTCATCCCCCAACCTATCCCCCATATCTGGGAGAAGGGGAGCTAGAATTTCAAAGTCCCTCTCCCAGATATGGGAGAGGGATTTAGGGTGAGGGCGAAAACTATGGTTCTCAACTTAGATGAGGTTTATCTGATACAAGTAACTTGGTATTTTTTGAGTAACTCTTTAACTTGAGCAGCCACCAAAGGATGTGGATCTTTTTGTAACTGGGGTAAAATTTGTAGGAGAACGCGATGTGAAACCATATTTAAGTATGCGATCGCAGCTTCTCTAACAAAGCCTGTTGGATGACGCAAACTTACTAAAATCTCCGAACTGGTTAGTCGAATACGCGTAACTTCAGCATAATGAAAACAGCAAGCTAGACACCAGTCAGAAAGGAAGTTACCTAACATCAGCAATCTGTGGAGGCGATCGCTAACTAACATATTCTCATATTCTACGATCTTAGCTTCTACAAGATGTTGCAATTTTTCTGACTGCGGTCGGTTATCTAAAATATTCAGCAATAGAGACTTTGAAGAGAGAGTTATAGTATGCTCTAAAATTTCTAACCCCCGCGCTAAGTTTACCACTGAGAGCGATCGCAGATTGAAGGATGCAGCCTGCATCTTTTCTGGCGAGTAAAGCAGTTTTAGTAATAGTAACAGCCGTTCTTTGACATCCAATTCCAATTCTAAAAGGGCGCGTTGCATTAACTCAGAGACAATCCCAACCCTCTGGCTTGATTGATGATTTTCTTTTTCGCCTAATGTTTTAAAGTCTATGTATGCAGCGTAAATCTCACCTAAAAACTTTAATTCTTGTTTGATTAAATTTTCTACCCGATTTTCATAAAACCGATCCACTAAACCTGTAATTCCTGGTTTTTTGTGGATTTTTAGTAAGCTGCGGAGAATATGATCCCTATTACTACCCCAGGATGTCTCCAAGTTCTCCCATAAAGTCTCCAATGCTTCCTGAGTGCCGACTTGAGCAATGGTACGCCAAGCGTACATCCGCACTACTTCTGGTTTGTAAATATTGGTAGCCAACCGCAGCAGCATTTCTAAAGCTTCATTTTCCAGCCGCATTAGGGCTGACATGGCTGTACTGCGGGTTGATTTGTAATAAAGTGCTGCAATCAGTGCCGAATAGTACTCTTCTAAATGGGTGGCTGCAATCATTTCCAAAACGGCACAGCGCACCCGTAATGACTCATCTTGTAATAAATTTGGGATGTGAATCCGCAATGCCTGCAAATAAACTGCTTCTCTCAGCGCTCTAACTCCATTTACCCGTTCCCGTTCTTGCTTATGAGTCAGCATCCGGCGCATGGTTTGGGTAGCTACTACCTTTTGCATGGGTGTTCCCTGGCGTAAAACTAAAGCGGCGGCGGTGGCGCGGATGAGTGAGTTTTGCCGGGGGTTCAGGTATTCTTCTAGGAGGCTTAAATTGGGATTTGGTTCCGCCAGCCAAACGTAGCGTAGCGCTAAGGCAAAAACTTCGGGGCTAGTTTCTTGAGATTCTTCTAATAAAGGACGGATGGCAGATAGATAAGCAGGATTTGCACCTCCCATCAGCATTACTTCCAAACTTTGGCGCTGCAAATCTGGGGTTAACTTGACTAGTAGAGGTGCTAAAACTTCGGCGGCTCCAAGGGAATCCATTTGGGCTAAAAGTTCAATGCAAGAGCGTTTATCAGCATCACTGCCTTTTTCTGCCAAAGCTTTGACTACTCCCTGTTTAAAGAATCGTAAGCCCATGTTGGCTGCACTTAATTGACCCCGTGCCACACTCAAGACTAATAGTTCAACATAGCGCGATCGCAATTCCCAAACTACTGTTAAACAAGTGCCAGCTATCAGCATTGTTTCTGCTACTAACACCCACTTTTGCAATGGTACAGGTATAAACCGTCCACAAAATACTAGAGTTGCAAAAATTAGCGCTCCTGTCAAACCTGTAGCGATCGCTTCAGCAGTTCCACCAGATAAAGTCTGCATCCGGCTGCGAATTCCCTCTGGAATCGGTTGGTACAGGATGGGGCCACTACTCATGACAAAGGTGTAGCGCAGAAGTTCATCGCAGAATTTGACAATTATCAAACCCCAAAAAAAGCTTTGCGATTGGATGGCTGGAATTAAATGCAGAAATATCAGCACACTTGGTAGTGAAAAGCCTACAGTGATTGGTAAAAGCGTGGCAGTGAAAAATACCCCCATCCGTTCGATGAGTCGGCTGGAAATAAACCACTGCAACAATAACTCGCACAGTCCTAACATCCCACCAAACAGACCCAAGAAGCTGGCGAGTTCTCGTTCGCCCAAATTGGATTGGAGTTCGCGCAGATACTGAAAATCTATTAATAAGCCAATGACTTGTAACAGACCGACAAAGGCAAACAACTGCCAGACATACCGTTTCAGGGGACTTTTAATGAAACGTTGTCGTGAAGCTTGTTCTTCAGGAATTAGTTTTTGTGGGGTTTCAGGAAAAGCTGCTCGATAATGATGCGTCAAATAAAATAAAATCCCCGATCCTAGTAATATCACTACACAGGCGATAAGGATGATTCTATTCAGTGTGGTGTATTGCACTAGCCAAGGCAAACTAAAGCCACTGATTACATCTGCGACCAAAAGACCACTACTCACCAGTGGGTAAGTGCGTTTAATCTCCCGAATGTTAAATAGTTGGTTGGCGACAATGGAAATGTTGAGGTCATTGACCACATAAAGCGCATCTACCCACAGCCGCAGCAGAAATACCGAAATAACTGCCAGATAGGAAAAATGAGATCCCCAACGTAATACAACTAATAAAACTAATGGCATCAACATGCAAGGTGCGATCGCCACAATCACCCGCCGTAAGGGAAAAATCTTTTGCAGCCAGGAGTATAAAAAAACCATTCCGGCACTGATAGCAGCACTGCCAATATACATCCACGGCAGCAGATTAGTTCCATATTCATCCAAAAACAGCGCCACCGTACTGTCCTCTGCCCACCGCAATCCTACAGACACAGTTGTGTAAAAAATAAACATTATCTGAGTTCGTTCGCTCTCCTCTGGTCGGAGATTCACCCACTGTAATAGTCGTGGTAAAGCCACTTTATTTGCAGCTAACCAGTAATTTTTCAGTTCCATGCAGTTTTATTTTCTGGTAGTATCACTACTTAATGGGAGTGGGGCAGGGGAAGCAGAGGAAGCAGGGTAAGAAAATACTTCCTTGCCCCCCTCATCTTCTCGAAATAGGAAAAATCCTGAGCAACTGAGTATTATGTTTCCCACTTAGCCTTCAGGATTATCGATTTTAGATAAATTTAACTAGAACAGCAGAAGTCCCATATCTGTACTGTACTCAGTCAGTGTGGGATGAATGCGCGTGAGTGATAGCGAAGCGGTAGCGAGTCATCGAGCGTCGTCATTGACCAACAAGCGATATTGAACGCAGTTCAATTAGTATCGTTGGTCAATGACGAGTGAACTTTTTCTGAATTGAGAGAATCAATCCAGTCTTCTACACACGATGTAATAGTTTTGTCTTTAGTTGCAGCATAAGTTTGCAACACTCGCATTCTTCTTTCGCTAATTCTTAGGCTTAGTCTTTTATTTTTCATTTTGGGTGGTTAATGGCTATCCTTTGTGTTATTATAGCAAGAGGTCGAAACAAAAGGAACAGAATGAGAACGTCATACCAATACAGATTACGCCCAACAAAAACACAGGTTATTCAGCTTGATAGGTGGCTAGATATGTTGAGATGCCAGTACAACTATTTGTTGGCGGATAGATTTCGTTGGTATGAAGAAAATCGATGCTCAATTAACTCCTGTTCAATATTAGTTTGCCATCTACCAGAGTTAGGAGATAGCCCTACATACAATAGTCAACAAGACTCGTTGCCACAACTAAAGAAGGATCGTCTTTGGTACAAGGAAATTCATTCACAAGTGTTGCAAAATGCAGCTAAAAGAGTTGAATTAGCTTTTGACAGGTTTCTGGGAGGCGATTGCAATGGCAAACGAAGTGGAAGACCAAGATTCAAAGGGGTTAATCAATACAAAACTTTTACCTATCCAAAAGTCAAAAGTGATTGTATTGACAATGGTTTTATAACCCTACCTAAGTTTGGCAAGGTAAAGCTAGTACAACATCGGACTATCCCTGACGGATTCAAAATTAAAACTTGTTCTGTTACGAAAAAGGCTGATGGCTTTTATGTAACATTGAGTCTTGAAGACAAGACTGTACCTACTGTTAAACCAGATTTCAACCCTGATTCAATAACAGGTATTGACGTTGGGCTAAAAGAATTTCTGACGACCTCTGACTCGGAAGTTGTCGCAATCCCTCAGTATTGCCGCAAGGCTCAAAAACGTCTGCGAGTTATCCAAAAGCGTGTATCTCTCTCGCAGGAAGAAAGGTAGTAATCGTAGAAAAAAAGCCGTCAAGCAACTAGGTAGACAACATAAAAAGGTTGCTGATAAACGTAGAGATTTTCATTTCAAGACCGCTAACAATTTATTGAAAAAATATGATGTTATTGCGGTTGAAGATTTGAATATAAAAGGACTTGCACGGACTCGATTAGCGAAGTCTATACTTGATGCTGGATGGTCAAGCTTTCTGTCGATACTAACAAACAAAGCCGAAAACGCTGGTCTGTGTGTTATCCCAGTAAAAGCATCTGGTACAAGTCAAGACTGTTCTAGTTGCGGCGTGAAGGTTCCCAAAAAACTGCATATTCGATGGCACGACTGCCCTAATTGTGGGTGTAGTTTAGATCGAGATCATAATGCAGCGATAAATATAAAAAATAGAGCGGTAGGGCATTCCGTTCTTAAAGCCAAGAGTCTCCTAAGCACTAGCCGGATTGTCTTGGAAGCCTACACTTACTGCAAAGCAGAAGTGTAGGAGATGTCACATAACTCAAAGCCTTGGGCGCATATCGAAACGAAACATCAAAAAATCCCCTGGCTAAAAGTCAGGGGATTTTCAAACTTGGTCTATTAAACAATTAGAGGATTATTTTTTGGGGGAGATGAGCATCATCATGTTTCGCCCTTCTTTTTTAGGCGCTTGTTGAAGCTCACCATAAGGCTCCAAATCCGTTGCCATTCGCTTGAGCAAATCTTCTGCTAGGTCGCTGTGCTGAATTTCTCGACCCCGGAACATCACAGTCGCTTTGACTTTATCACCATCTTTCAAAAAGCGCTCTGCTTGTTTGACACGAACGTTGTAGTCGTGTTCTTCTATTTTGTAGCGCATCTTAACTTCTTTGACATCAGCTGTGTGTTGTTTTTTCCGGGCTTCCCGCGCCTTTTTCTCCTGCTCAAACTTATATTTCCCATAGTCCATAATCCGACAAACTGGCGGGTCAGCTTTGTCACTTATTAGCACCAAATCTAACTCTTTCTCTTCTGCTAGTTGTAGTGCTTCTTGTGGGAGCATAATTCCCAGTTGGGCACCATCAGGATCAATTACCCGAATTTTGGGGAAGCGAATTCGTTCGTTAATTTGGGGCAGATCGCGAGTTCTTTTCTTCTCAATCACAGGCATTATGATTTGTGGGAGCTCTTAATGAAGGATTTGGTGTGGTCTAAATTTGCGATGCCTCGGAGGCAAAATATAGAAGTAACTCAGGACTGAAAACATAGTCTACAGTTCTAGGGTAACTAATCCATAAAATAGTTGCGTCCTCGTATTTGTCATTTTACTAACTCTCAGAGAACTTCTCTGCAATAGTTAATCTAAATTACACAACCTAGACTATGTTAAATATTATTACAATTATTTAGCAATACTTTATTGCGATGTCTACGACGGGCTACGCCTACGCACTAACAATTAGCTTGGCAGATTGAGTTTTCTCTGGTGCAATTTAAGCTATTCTAATTCTCCTTATGTTTTGACGCTGCATCCACACTTTGAGTACTTATTTATACATTAATGCTATCGAGTGTTAAATAAATCTGAATCAAGCAGGAAGTAAAATTTGTTTACTTTTTACTCATAATCGAAGTATTTTGTCAAGTAGACAAACTCCTACTTCACTGTGGTGACAGCCTGATGAACGAATCGGGTAAATTAAGATAAGTAAAGAAAACGCTTTGAACTAAATGGCAGCTCTAAGCTTAGAAGAAATTTCTACTCAGTTAGAAAGTCCGAATTTACGCGATCGCATGGTAGCCCTTGCTAATCTGCGTAATGTTCCCCCTGAAGATGCAGTCCCTTTGATAAAAAAGGTACTAGACGACGAATCTTTGCAACTGCGATCGATGGCAATATTTGCCCTCGGAATCAAGCCGACAGCAGAATGTTATTCGATTTTGGTCAGAATTCTCGAAAATGACCCAGATTATGGTATGAGGGCTGATGCCGCCGGTGCATTAGGATATTTGGGTGATGCCAGAGCCTTTGAGGTACTATCGCGGGCATTTTATGAAGATACTGATTGGCTAGTACGCTTTAGTGCAGCAGTTTCTCTTGGTAATATTAAAGACCCCCGTGCCCGTCAAATTCTTCTTCAGGCATTGGATAGCAAAGAAGTAGTATTGCAACAAGCTGCAATCTCTGCACTGGGAGAAATTAAAGACATTGAGTCTGTAGATAAAATCCTCCGCTTCGCCCAATCAGATGATTGGTTAGTAAGGCAGCGTTTGGCAGAATCTTTAGGGAATCTTCCCACCCCCAAGAGCGTTTCCGCTTTGAAATACTTGGAAAAAGACAATCATTTCAACGTTGCTGAGGCAGCGAGGATTGGACTCAAGAAGCTTGAAGAAATGGACAATCAAGCTTAATATAAAAACCTCCTGCTACCTTTTAATAAATAATTAAGTGAGAATCTTAGCATTTTGATGCAGGGTAATTTCATTCATGAATATTGAAGAGTTTTTTCAGTTGAGTGCCGGTAAATGGTTTTCTCATCGAACTAGTCAACATTTGGCTTTTAATCAATCGGAAAATAGCAAGTCAGACATCATCATTGAAACGCTGGCAGTAGATCATCCAGAGGTGAGCAAGCTGTGTCAGAATTACAACATTAATCCTAGTTCTGCTTCTTGTGCTACGAAAATTAGCTGGAACGGCACAATGGACAAGGATCAAGCAAAACACAGTGGTTCAACTGTGTTAGTTTCGGTTCCTGATGCGGATAATCCAGCCCAAGGAAAATTACTGCGAGAAATAGTTGATGCGAAGAAAACTCCAGTTGCCGGACGCTATAAATTTGATAGTGATGGTGCTTTGATTTTAACTATAGAGGATGAAACCATCTGGTCAGAAGAGCGCCTGTGGTTTGCTAGCCCAAATTTGCGAATGCGGGTAAATGTCCTCAAGAGTTTTGGTGGATTTAGTATCACTTCGTTTACTTCTGAGATTCGCATGGGTGGTTTTCCGCCAGCCGAGAAGCCTTCGGAAGCGGCTAATTCAGTATCTAGTTAGTTTAATTACAAAACATTCCCTCCAGAAATGGGGGGAATTAACTAGTAGTCTGTCAAAGACATTTTGACGGATACTAACGGTAGATTCTTTTTTCCATAATTTTTCGTTTTCCAGATTTGCACGGTTTAGCACCAACACATCTGGAATGTAACCCGAATCTTTTTCAGGAGGTCTAACTATAACTTGGTTGGGCATGAAGTACGAGAGGTGTAATCGGTCAAACTCAACTGTTACTTTTCTTGCTAAAAAACCTTTAACTTCTTCATGTTCCCCCACTGGTTGCGCCATCTCAACAATTTCTCCTTTATGTAGTTCGTAGCGTACTCGTCGGGTTTCGGGTAGCCAATCGACAAATTCCTCAAAGGTTACTAGCTTGGGTATAGCTTGAGTCATGGCTTTCGAGAATTACTGATGATATAAATATTATCTCTAATCTAGGGGACTGCGGACAGCTTTTTGACCACGGTTAAAAACGGGTCAAGCGCGATCGCATCATCCGTGACAGAATTTTGAGAGTTGGAGTTTTGAACATCAGAAATGTAACTGGCTAAAACCGGAGTTATCTCTGCCGCAGGTGAAGTCTCTAACAACACTGTTCAAATCCCATTGCCCGGTTTGAATTTCCCCTACCGTGTTGCCCACACTGAGAAAACCATGCTAAAGCCTCTCTCTACTGCCCTTAAAATCACCTTCCTAAGCTTCTCACTGCCTCTGCTCTTCGCTGGCAATGCCTGGGCAAAAACCTGTACAGAAAAGGAAATTGAGACCTACATCAGTGATAAAAATCGACCTGCAATAATTGACTGCGGGGCAGGAGCGGTTCCTGATTTGCTCAAAGCTCTGAAAAAGGGTGGAACGACAAGCGAGGTTGCTGCTGAAGCTTTAGAATACATCGATACAGATGGTGTTACCGTTGTTCCTACCTTAATTGAAGCCTTTAAACATGGGACTCTAGATGCTCGTAGAAGCATTTCTTGGGCTTTGGTTGTTCAGGCAAAGAAGGACGAAGAAAAAAAAGTTATTGTGCATCTTTTTATTGAAGCTCTTCAAGGGCAAGACTTAGAGAACCGAATAATAGCTGCTAATGGCTTAATGTACTTGGTAACGTACTTGGGTGCGGAAGCTAAAGAAGCTATTCCTGTACTGGTTGACAACTTGGAGCATAAATACTCTCTTGTTCGTGGGAATGCTGCTTCTGCACTTGGTGCGCTTGGTTTGGATGCTGAAGCGGCTGTTCCGGCACTGATTAGAAGGCTTAAAGATGAGAATGCAACTGTCCGTACCTTTGCTGCTTCTGCCCTCGGCTCAATTGGCAAAAAGGCAAAAACTTCAATTCCCGGTTTGGTTGAATTGCTGAAAGATAGAGATGCGACTGTCCGCGCTAATGCTGCCTATGCTCTGGGATATATCTTCAATAATAACGTAATAAATGTAGAGTACAAACCTGCTTTTCCTGCGCTGATGACAGCGCTCAAGGATCAAGATGATACCGTGCGTGCCGGATCTGCCTACAGTCTGGAATACTTTGCTCAAGACAATAAAGTGGTTGTTCCTGCCTTAATTGCAGCCCTCAAAGATAAGAGTGTCAAAGTTCGTAATCAGGCAGCAACCTCTCTAAGGAACATCTCTAGGCAACTACAAGAAGAAGCTAAAAATCTTCAGGAAGCCGAAAAAGCGATCACCGTTGTCAAGCAAATTCAGACGGCTTTCGGCAACTCACCAGAATTTGAAGATACTCGCTTAGGGGTGGATAAAACCTTAGCAACACTTGGCGATCGCAAACAATCGTTTCTGCTCCAATCATCTGCTAAATGGGTTTCAGCCGGAAAAGAGATTTGGCTAGCTCATGCAGTATTTTGGCTGGCTCTGATTCTCGTCTATCCTAAGTCGCCTCAAATTCAAGCTATCTTCTTCTGGAATCCCTGGGTGCGGAAGATTATGGGACTGGGGTATGTAGGCTTTGCCTTGACCTGGATACCCTTTTTGCGGCGATCGCTTTTTGCCCCCTTTCGTGAATCACTGCTTGCCGATGCAGGGCTGAAGAACTTTAAACCAGCCGCCTACTTTGAGAATTCAGACATCAAAAATCCAAATTCAGGAGAGATTCAACCCATTCAAGCGGCGGTTCCAGGGTTTAAGGGGCAAGTTGTGCTGGAAGGTGCGTCGGGATTGGGGAAGACGATGTTTTTACGGCATCTCTGCCAGCAGTCGCAGCGAGTTGTGGTGTATCTTCCGGCAACCAAGTGTGCTGATGGTGTAATTGAGGCAATTCAAAAGAAACTGCATGGAGAGGAGATTAAAGACCCGAAATTTTTACAGAATTTGATTTACAGTGGTGCGATCGCCATCTGTATTGATGGTTTAAATGAAGTGAGTGCTGACACACGGGCAAAAATTGTCGAGTTCACCGAAAACTACTTCAAGGGCGACATTATTCTGGCAACGCAACCAATGGAATGGACACCCCCTTCAACTGCAAAACGGTATGTGATGCAACCATTGGGGCGATCGCACATTCAAGCATTCCTGCTCTCTCGCAAACCTCTAATCCCTGACTATGCTCCGGTTCGAGAGGAAGTCTATGAACAGTCTTGCTCTCGTTATCTTGAACAAGTGCTAAACGATCGGCAAGCTTTAGAAGAACTGGAAGCAAATCAACGGATTCTCTCTAATCCAATGGATTTGACCGTGATTGCTGCGATGCTTGCCGCAGGCAAACAGCCTGATTTATTTCGCTTACAAGAGCAACAGTATACGGTGATGACCGAGGAATACCAGGAAAAGCATTTGAGGCAAGAATTCCCTCTGGATAGTTTCTCGGAAGCGGTCTACCAAATGCGGCTCAAGGATGAGACACAGTTGCCAGAAGAACAGTTTTTAGAGGAACTATTGGGCATGGAACGGCACAAAATGGTGGTCAGCCGTCAGTCCAAAGATAGCGAAGGTAAACCTGCTAAAGAATGGCACTTTCGCCATGACAAAATCGCGGAGTTTTTCATTCTTCAGACCTTTCTGGAACACCCAGAGCGACAGGAGCAACACTTAGGCGATCCGCGCTTTCGAGGTGTATATTTCATGTTGGCGAATTTTCTCAAGTTTGAGGATGCGATCGCTCTCCGCGAAATGTTGATTCAGTATGCTGCTGACACGAAAGATCACACTGTTAGCGATATGTTTGTCCAGTTGGTGCGATCGCGTAAAGCAGCGTTAATCCAAACGGCAGCATAAGTTTAGAAATGGGCGATCTCTTGTGCTTGCCTGCAAATTATCAAGCTAAGTAATTATATACTCAAGATAGATGTCATAGTATCTAATATGTGATTATTCTTCAATACTGTTAACCGTGGGATTGAAAATTAAGATTTTTCTACATAAAATTAAAAATCTAAAATAAAAAATTGGTAACACTGATGGTTAGGAGTGTTAGAGTTTCAAGAAATTCACCGAAACTTTTCAGCGGGTATTCATGCTGAAGAAACTACAGAAAAAGCAAATTTCGATAATTGCGGGTGCGGCACTGTTTGCCTTTCTAGCTGGGGCAATGGTATCAGCACCTGAGATTGGCAAGTCTCTGGGAAAATGGCTCAAACTGAGCCAGAATCAAACAGAGCAAACATCAGACGGTAGCATTGCCCAATCAGCCGTCTTTCCCCTGATCTCGCAATCGTTGCCAGAACGGGCGGCAAAACTAGCAGCGATCGCAGATCAATCGCGATCGCCAGACCGGAATCGCGCTCGTTATCTTTTGGCGAGTGATTATATTGAAAGAACCCAAGCGCAAAAAGCCCTAGCTTTACTCCAAGGACTAGAGAAAGACTATCCCGTTCTTGCGCCCTACATTTTGCTCAAACAAGCCCAGGCAGAGGGTATGCTGGGTGAGGACGGCAAAGCCTCGGATCTCAGACAAAGTGTAGTGAAGTTGTATCCCAAAGAAGCGGCTACGGTAAAAGCGCTATATCTGATTGCCCAACCGAAGCAACAAGAAATAGCGATCGCTCAATTTCCTGCCAATCCTCTGACTTGGGAAATTATTCGCAAACGCTTGCAAGAAAATCCCAATCAGCCACAATTACAGTTGATTTTGGCTAAATATGCTTATGACCAGCCAGGCATAGTGGGCGTTTTGGATCAGCTAGTAAAACAGCCTACCCTGACACCCGAAAACTGGGAACTGATTGGTACAAGCTATTGGGAAAATAGTCAATTTCTCAAAGCGGCAAATGCTTATGCCAAAGCACCCAAAACATCGCGCAATCTCTACCGTACTGCACGGGGATTACAGGTAGGAGGCAAAGATAGAGAAAAAGCGATTGCTACCTATAAACAATTAGTGCAGCAGTTTCCGAATACTGAAGAAACTGGAACTGCACTACTGCGGTTAGCAGAAACCGCAAAAACTCCTAAAGACGGCTTACCCTATCTTGATCAGGTAATTAGTAAATTTCCAAAACAAGCTGGTACTGCACTGGTACAAAAAGCCAAAACTCTCCAAGCTCTCAAGGATCAAAAGTCAGCTAGCGCAGCGTGGCAATTACTCATAGCCAAATACGGCAATTCTGATGAAGCCGCAGAGTATCGCTGGAAAATCGCCCAAGATAAAGCTAAAGTCAAAGATTACGTTGGTGCTTGGCAATGGGCAGAGCCAATTGTCACCAACAATCCCAATAGTATTTTGGCTCCGAGAGCAGGCTTTTGGATAGGCAAATGGGCAGCTTCACTAGGGAAACAGCAAGAATCTCAAACTGCTTATGAGTTTGTGGTTAGCGAGTTTCCCTACTCTTATTATGCATGGCGAGCAGCAACCATGCTGGGCTAAACGTCGGCAACTTTGACAATGTGCGCGTCATGAACCCGGAAATAATCACACCCCAGCGTCCATTACCACCTGCTGGTTCTGAGACTTTCAAAGAACTGTATCTGCTGGGCCAAGACCGCGATGCCTGGTTACAATGGCAAACAGAATTTCAGAATAAACTTCAGCCAACGGTAGCAGAGCAATTTACTGAAGGGCTGGTGCGGATGGCTAGGGGAGAAAATCTCATCGGAATTGACAAAATTTCTAAGTTGGAAGATCGGGAAGCACCAGATGAACAAGCCCAATATCAGACTCTCAGCAAACAGAGCAGCTACTGGCAAGCGCGTTATCCATTTCCCTATTTCCGAGAGATTCAAAAGTGGTCTACTGAGCGTCAACTTAATCCTCTGCTAGTCACCGCTCTGATGCGTCAAGAGTCACGGTTTGAGCCAAAAATCAAATCCGTTGCTGATGCTACTGGCTTAATGCAGGTGTTGCCGAGTACAGCTAAATGGATTGCCCCACAAATTAAGCTGGATAGCAAAACAATAAACTTAGAAAACCCCAATCAGAACATCATGCTGGGTACATGGTATTTAGATCATACTCATGAGCAATATAACAATAACTCCTTGCTGGCGATCGCTAGTTACAATGCTGGCCCA
The DNA here is from genome assembly GCF_023734775.1 of Nostoc cf. commune SO-36. NCBI lineage: Bacteria > Bacillati > Cyanobacteriota > Cyanophyceae > Nostocales > Nostocaceae > Nostoc > Nostoc commune. The sequence continues at coordinate 5,687,527 of NZ_AP025732.1, forward strand.
GGCAATGTCTCTAAATGGCTGCAAACTCTCACTACAAAAGATCCAGATGAGTTTGTTGAACAAATTCCCTTTGATGAAACCAAAAATTATGTGCGGCAAGTATTTGGCAACTACTGGAATTATCTGAGGCTTTACAACCCTGAGATTTCTGGCATTGTAGCAAAGTATTCGACTACACACCCAAAACTACCGTCACAGTAATTTTGCTGTTTGAGGGTAGAAAATAAATTTGTAGAATTGATCTCGTTTCCAGCCCAGAGGCTGGAAACGAGATCAATTGCGGCAGAGCCGCAAGTCTTGAGGCGGAGCCTCAATGACAGGCATTCCCAGTCGGAGACTGGGAACGAGGCAATCCTGAAAGCTTTTTCTAGACTGGTTTTTACGTTAAGTTGACACCTATGCAAGTCCTTGCGCCCCTACGTTTGCGGAGTGTACCGGAGGGATGAGATATCTTTTTATGCAGACCAATAATTCTCGCCTTCAGGGAGGGTGAGAATTTCAACACCATCTTCAGTTACAGCTAAAGTATGCTCACATTGAGCAGAAAGCTTGCGATCGCGCGTTACCGCAGTCCACTTATCGCCCAGAACCTCAACTTCGTAAGTGCCTTCGTTAATCATTGGCTCAATAGTAAAAACCATCCCTGGTCTGAGACGCTTGCCCTTACCGCGTGTGCCATAGTGGGGAACATCCGGTGCAGTATGGAAAATGTTACTGATACCGTGTCCCACAAAATCTCGCACTACAGAAAAGCCTTGTCCTTCAGCATACTCTTGAATGGCTGCACCAATGTCGCCAATGCGTGCCCCAGGTTTCACTTCAGCAATACCCAGGCGCAAACACTCCTCTGTCACCTCTACCAGCTTCCTCGTTTTTGGGGAAGGAGTACCGACAAAAAATGTCTTGGATGTGTCGCCATGATAGCCCTCAACAATCGGCGTTACATCAATATTAATGATGTCACCTTCCTTCAGGATTTGTTTAGCGTTGGGAATGCCATGACAGATTACCTCATTTACACTGGTGCAAATCGATTTAGGATAACCCTTATAACCAAGAGGTGCGCTTTTTGCTCCATGCGCTTGCGTCCAACGTTCGGCTTCATCATTTAGTTCAAGAGTACTCACCCCTGGTTTCACAAACGGTTCCAAATGCTGGAGAAGTTTAGCTGCTAAACGCCCAGCTTGACGCATTTTGTCTAATTCTCGTTGGGATAAAATAACAATTAGTTCGGTTTTCATTAACTTTTATCTAGATATCTTTCATAAACATAGTTAAGCCTGTTTGTGCAGCTCTTTGTGCAGCATCAGCAACCTTTAGGGTATACAAGCTCTCCTCTGGAGTAACATACAAAGGAGTGCCATCAAAAAGATGGTCTAACACCATACTTGTGTCTTTGGCGAACAAACCCCGGCGAGGGCCAACCTCTATAGGTGTTGTTTCCCCTGGCTGGATAAAAATTCCTGTGTCGCCATCAAAAATTAGACCACCTTTTTCACCGTGAACTTCAAACTTGCGTTGTGATTGCCAAATACTTTCACCTTTGCCATAGACTACTTGGGCTAAAAGTCCACTGTTAAATGACAGTTCACTAGTGCAGAAACAGGTTTGGTAGTATTCCGGTTCTATTTCCCAATATCGCTGGTGACAGTTAACTGTAAATACTTTACCAAATAAATCGGTGAGACGATGTAGGCGAGACAGCGCCCCCATTAAGGGAAAACCGAACAACTCGTGGTTATAAGTCCATTTGCGGGGTGCAGGATTCTGGGGATTGATGGTGCTGTAGCGAACATAAAACACCTCACCAACTTTAGCTAAGTTTTGCTTCAAGGCTTGATGCAAACCACCCAAAAGTTCTAGGTGTTCGACGTGCAGCAGTTTTTGTTGGGCTTTGGCTAAGGCAATAAGTTCTTCTGCTTCGAATACATCCAACGAAAGAGGATACTCTACGATTACATGTTTGCCGTTGGTAAGTGCTGCACGAGCGATCGCACCATGATCTCGATTAATAGTACAGATCACCACTAGGTCGATATCTTCACGCTCTACTAACTCTTGCCAAGAACTCAACACTTCAATCTGATACTCTTTGGCAAAGGATTCGGTTTTTTCTGGGCTATGACCAACAACTGCAACTAAATGCGATCGCTCATCACGGAGCAATGCCTCAGCTCGAAATTTTGCCGCATACCCAGTACCTACCAAACCTACACGCACTCTTGCTTTTTCCAAAGCTGCTCCTGAATTATACATGATTCTCGCTGGTTCTCTTTTTGATCTTCTCTCTTCATGGGGTTCACCAGTCTAGACTCTACAACATTCGTCTTACGCCCTCAAGGACGAACAAGACTTTATTTGAAGGTAGGCAGAAGTACGTATACTCAAAATGGCAGACTTCAAAAGAAAAGCCCTCTTTTTTTAAGCTGAGACTCCATAAGATAAAATAAAAGCTTTGTCAAAGTTAGAGTAATGACTAATGACTAATGACTAATGACAAATGTTTGATCGTAGCCGTCGTAATCTCGCTCACTGGTTCGCCCTGTCAATGGGTGGAATTTTGTTCGCTTTTGCAGGGGTGGGCTATTGTCTGAGTGTAGAAGAACAGTTGCGAGTTTTTGACGACGAACTTTTTTCACAAAGTAAAGTTTTTGCTGCCAAGACTCAATACTCGCTTTATCAAAGTCAATGGAGAAATCAGCACAGCAAAACTCCCATAGAAAACGGAGCATCTTTAAATGGCGGACTAATATATGCGCGATGGTACAACTCTGATAAACAACTTTTGCAATTATATCGGTTCATCGGGTAACACCAGTTGACAGCAGAACCAGGATTTCAAACGCTACAACTACCACTAGGTAGTGAATATTTGATAAGAACCTGGGTTCGCCAAGTCACAATTCCTATTTTTGAAGATAAGCGGCTCATTGGCTACTTCCAAGCAGCAGTGCCAATGAACTCTCTACGCGTTAACCTGAACCAAGCCCGCTTGTTTTTAACTTTTGGGGTTCCTGTGACGTTTGGTGTAATTGGTCATTACAGGTTGGTTTTTGGGCGGGTTGGCAATGCGACCGAGCCTCCGTGCTTATCAGCAGTTGCAGCGATTTACAGCCGATGCTTCCCATGAATTACGTACACCCGTTGCTACAGTATTAAGCAATGCCCAAGTTGCCTTGATGCCCCCCGAAGACCCCTTGGAGCAAAGATTGCGGTTGCAAAATATTGCCCAAACTGCTAAGTCCATGAGTACGCTGATCAATGATTTGCTTTTTTTGTCGCGTCATAATGGCTCCCTTGCGGAAACCGGATTAACACCTGTTGATTTGTGTGAGATATTGCGATCGCTTGCTCAGCGAGTTCTCAGCCCTTGCTCCTGACCAAAATCTCAATTTCAATGCTCACCTTCCAGAGCATCCCATTCATGTTAAAAGCCGATGCTACTTTGCTCAAACAAGCTGTGATTATCTTCTAACTAATGCCTTCAAGTACACACCAGCAGATGGTAAGGTAGAATTAAATCTTTTTACCCAGTCTCCACTGTGCGGTAATTCAGGTCAAAGACAACGGAATTGGTATTCCGTCCACTGATTTGCCACACATATTTGATCGTTTTTATCGTGTAGATACTGTTCGATCTCGGCAAACAGGTGGCTTTGGACTTGGACTTGCTATCGCTCAACAAATTGTGCAACGATATGGAGGGCAAATTACTGTAAATAGTATTCTAGGTGAAGGCTCCACATTTCAAATTAGCCTTCCTCTAAAACTTTGAGATTATTTTTCCCTATAACCTCCAGCATAGTTAATTACACAGATTGTTCTATATAATTTGTGAGTTCCATAAGCAACGCCAGAGACTTTAAAAGCACCGTTGAAAATGTTTTTTCGATGACCGCGATCGGGCACACCATCATCAATAATTAACTGCATGACGATATCTTGAGCCGTGTTTGGCCCATAACTGATATTTTCGCCTGCGGTTGTTAACCATGTACCATAACGGTTAATGCGAGTAAAAGGGTTGCTACCATCGCTACCATCATGGCCTAAAGCACCTTTTGGCCCTTGGTCTTTAATGTGGTCTTTTGCTCCTAAAGACATACCCTTAGATGCACTCAAGGCTCCCACGGGACGCGCTGATTTCAAAAATGCGATCGCCTCATCGACTGCTTTAACTCCTTCTTGAGTTCGCAAATAGGTATTATTAGAAATTTTGACTCGGTTTCCCTCAAAGCGCTTTCTATAGTTTTGCAGAATCGGGAGATATGACTTGGGATTTGTTCTAACTTTATTTGTTTCAACAATTACCTGTTGTTCCAACGGTGTAAGGTAACTTGCTTTTGCTAACAAAGTTGGACTAGTTTGTTTAACTACTGCGGGGCTAGGTTTGGCTACAGACGGGTTAGATTGAAATAGTTGATCTGAGCAGCCGAATATCAAGGCTATTGGCAAAAATACCCAAAATTTTAGGCGATGCATTCATTACCTCAGAATTTTTCTCTGGATTAATTTAGGGAATTAGAAGAAATAAGAATTTTCAACGCACAGATAAGTCTATAAACGCTTCTGCCGTTAGAAACTATCTTAGAACCTAAGTCAGTTCATCAAACGAAAGCGCAGATTAACGCCCCACTAATATAGATAAAGTTGCAATCGCCTTTGTTCCTAAAATGTTACACTTTGAGAAACCAGCGTTGCCGATACATCAAAACACCAACAGCCCACCACAACAACACGGTGACTAGGGCAAATAATAGGGAACCATTCAGCGCCCTCTGCCCAAGATGTGCGAAAAAGTTCTGATAAATCCAATTGTAGGTACTGGGAACGTCTTTGCCACTGCCAATAGTGGTTTTCACTAAGATTTTAATCAATAAAACCGATGCAACGAAAAGAGCGATCGCATTTAAGCCCATAATTTCAAAAGGTTTACTCCAACGACGAATTAGCCGTACTTCGATAAATTCATAACAAGCTGCCAGCAACAGTAACGCCCAACCGCTAGTAAAGACTACATAAGAACTTGTCCACAGCTTTTTGTTGATGGGGAATGTCCACCCCCATGCCCAACCAATAATTAAGCAACCAACTCCAAATAATGCTAAACCTATACTTGTGCGTGACTGTACAGGTTGACTGCGTATCCATTGCCCAGTGAAGTAGCCAGCGAGAACGCTTACGATGGCGGGAATAGTACTGAAGAGTCCCTCTGGATCTCCCATAAAGTTGAAACTATCACCTTTATATAGATGTGCTTTGGGAATAATCAAACGGTCAACATAAGCGCCAAAATTACCTTCCCGCGTCAGCACTCCCGCGCCATATTCTGGCACTGGTAAATACATTATCGTTAACCAGTAACCGATGAGTAGCACTGCTGCTAATATCCATTGACCTTTACGCGACAGGTTGAGAACTATCAAAGAAGCCAGCAGATAGGTAATGCTGATGCGCTGCAACACTCCCATAATGCGGATACTACTCAAATCAAAAGTCCAAACACCTTGATTCCAAAAGCCATTTAGTAGCAATCCCAAGGCAAAGAGAATGGCGGCACGGCGCAATATCCGCCAGTAAACAGCTGAGGTTGGTTTATTACCTTCGGTATACTTTGACAACGAGAAAGTCATTGCTACACCGATAATGAAGAGAAAGAAGGGAAATACCAAGTCGGTTGGTGTGCAGCCGTGCCAATTGGCGTGGGCTAAGGGAGGATATATATCATCTGCGACACCCGCCATATTGACGAGAATCATCGCAGCGATCGTGATGCCGCGAAAAACATCCAATGAGGTCAAGCGCATAAGCGGAATTTGGTGTTAGATGAGTATCTAAGCTACTCCGGTTGATGCAGGTAATCAAGCAAAATTTATAAACTTGGATACAAGGTAAAATTTTGTTAAGTCATTACTACCATTTGCTATGCCAATCAAAGTTGGAGATACAGCTCCTAATTTCAGTCTACCTGCTCAAAGCGGCTCAACAATTAGCCTCCAAGATTTTCGCGGCAAAAAAGCTGTTATTTTATATTTTTATCCCAAGGACGACACACCCGGATGTACGACTGAATCTTGCGCCTTTCGTGATCAGTATGAAGTCTTCAAAACTGCTGGCGCTGAAGTTGTCGGCGTGAGTTCTGATTCCATCGAATCTCACCAAAAATTTGCTGCGAAATACAATCTACCTTTTACTCTGTTAACTGACAAAGGCGACCAAGTACGGAAGCTATATGGCGCAACAGCAGCCTTTGGCTTGTTTCCTGGTCGCGTTACTTACGTTATTGACCAACAGGGAGTTGTGCAATACGTGTTTGATTCAATGTTTAACTTTAAAGGTCATGTTGAAGAAGCGCTGAAAAGTTTGCAACAGATTGCAAAATAGGGAAATGGGCATTGGGAGTTGGGCATTGAGCATTGGGCATTGGACAATAATTAATATGCTCCCCATTCCCTATGCCCCATGCCCTATTCCCTATGCCCTATTCCCTATGCCCTATTTAGAATGCGACTTTTCCGGCATGACAATATTAGCGTGGCTTGCCTTACCATTCTTGCCGTTAGTATGAGCATTAGCATTGCGGGGATGAATTACACCATAACCACCGTGGTTGCGTTCGTAAATTACATTAATCTCTCCAGTTTCAGAATTGTGGAACATATAAAAGTCGTGTCCCACGAGTTGTAGTTGTTCCAAGGCTTCTGCTACGGTCATCGGCGGCATGGAAAAATATTTGGTGCGGACGACTTCATTGGGCAATTCGGGGGTGCGATCGCCAATTAAATCTGTAACTACCGATTCTACAACAACGACTTCTTCTGGTTGAGGCTGAGTTTTCTGGTCTTGACGTCGTTCTTTATATTTCCGCAGTTGACGGGCAATTTTATCTGCAACTAAGTCAATACTGGCGTATAAGTTTTCGCTACTTTCCTCGGCACGAATCACGCTACCATTAGCATAAATAGTTACTTCAGCCGCTTGTCTTGTATTAATTCGGGGGTTACGGGCGACGCTAAGATGCACATCCACTTCATTTGTAAGGCTTTGAAAGTGACTAACTGCTTTTTCAATCTTTTGATGTACATACTCACGAATCGCATCGGTGATTTCAATATTTTTGCCGTGGATGACAAGCTTCATGTAATACTCTCCCGCTGAATATTTGGATGTATGAATTTGCTTTGTATGAAAAGAAGTTGCGGTAAGCTCTATTACTCCCGCCAAAACAAATTGTGGACTATATTGTATTTACTGCTGGTAAGCTGTTTCTGAGCTTGCTGCATCTAAGTTGTTATCAAGTGTACCCTTGATTTGCCTCCTCATCTCTGCGCTGATATCCAATTGGATATCCACCTAGGACTCTTAAGTGAGGCAATCTCAGTGGTAGCTACTCTGACTACCAACTTCAATAAAGCAACGCTTACAGAACTTTTGATACTTGCTCCTTCTGTGTTCGGTTGAGGTTTGCTTGCTGTTGTTTAATAATACAAGTCTTTGTGGAAGTTTGATTTTGTTTGTATTTCAAACAATCTTATGAAAATCATCAGCCAGTACATTCGTCTTTTCTTTATTGTCTTGGCATGATGCTTATTGCAGAGAATTCCTCCTAAAAACCTATTGAGGTTATATATTCAAGCTAGCACTTTGTATTTTCTAATGCATATTCCCTTGACTTTCCTTTAGAATCCTTTGCAAATCTTGACAATTGTTGATTTCAATCCTGAAACTTGCAATATATTTAGTCTTAAATACGGTTGAATTTTGGCATGATCCATAGTAAAGAAGAACCGCACAAAAACAGTTGTTTGCTGTATAACCAAGGATTAATGCCTTACTTAGACGCTCATAAATGGCAGCGATCGCTCCTTACTGAGCGCATCCACGACCCCAATCTAGATGATGTGTTAATTTTGCTAGAACATCCACCTGTCTATACTTTGGGGCAAGGAAGCAACTCGGATTTTATCAAATTTGATATTGACAAAACTCAATATGATGTGCATCGAATTGAACGAGGCGGCGAGGTGACTTATCATTGCCCCGGTCAACTAGTGGGGTATCCAATTTTAAATCTGCAACGTTATCGTAAAGACCTCCATTGGTACTTACGACAACTCGAAGAAGTAATAATTCGCGTATTGGCAGTTTATGGGTTGCAGGGACAAAGAATTCCGGCTTTTACTGGCGTTTGGCTACAAGGGCGAAAAGTTGCAGCTATTGGGATTAAAGTCAGCCGTTGGATTACCATGCACGGCTTTGCATTAAATGTTTGCCCAGATATGACAGGCTTTGAACGCATTGTACCCTGCGGTATTTCTGATAAACCTGTAGGCAGTTTAGCCGAATGGATTCCAGAAATTACCTGCCAAGAAGTGCGTTTTTATGTAGCACAGTCTTTTGCAGAAGTCTTTGGTGTGGAATTAGTCGAGTCTCAGCTTGAAGGATTTTTCCAGTCTGAGTAAGTTCAGATTCTAATTATGTAACAAATACTATAGCAGTCCGATTTAAATTGTGAGACACTGATGAGAGTAGTTTATATTTAATAGTAAAAAAATAACTATTTAACTGCGGTTATTAAAGCTAAAATCCGATTATTTACAAATTTATATACTAACTTTTTACAGCTGTCAAGCACAACTTTGCGCGTGAATTACTCAAATAATCTCCAGGTATATGCCCCATCGTTAACGTCTTTGAGAGAACGTGATTGGACAGCTTTGATAGAACTATTTGATAGGGACGACGGTGATGAAATTGAAGCCGACATCCATAGTAGTTTAATTTGGCTGATACCTGAACCTTGTTGGGAAGACGATCCCTTTGATTTCTTACGCGAGTATCTTTGATGCGATCGCAAGAGTTGCCACACCGTCTAATTTAATTCCAGTTGTTGGCATAAGGCAGGGAGCAAGGAGCAGCAAGGAGAATAAGCAATGCTCCATGATCCATACCTAATAACTAATTTCTACCTAACCATTTTTGACCATCTAATCGCTGAACTAACCCAAATACCAACAAATCGAGGGTAATTTTGCGCTCATCGATTAAGAATGACTCAAGAGTGCTTGGTTTTTTGCCTTCATTGCAGGAAAATCCCTTTTTCCCTTGAATATCTTCTTCGGGGAAATACACGTTAAACTGACGCCGACCCTTTTCCGACCAACTACCGATAATTTGCCAGCATTCTTCGGCAGATTCAAAGCCAGTGATTGGAACCTTTTGCTTGGCAAAAGACACCTCTAAATCTTGCACACCTTGTTGAGCGATCGCTTTTTGTAAAGCTGGCAAGTAGTCTTGCTCGATAAATTCTACAAATGGCTTATCTTCAACAGATGGGGCTTTTTCTTTTTTGGCGGCTTTAGCTGCGGCTGCGGGTTTTTCTCCTGTTGCTGCGGCAGCTGGTTTAGCAGCATTGGGATTATCTTCGGGGTTTGCCGTTTTCGGGTCTGGCGTGTTAGCAGTAGGAAGGTCTGTGGCTTCTGGTGAATCTGTACTAGGAGCGTGTTCTTCAGCCACACTGGGAGCTTGCTTGTCAACAGTGCTGGGAGCTACTTCTCCCGCTTGATTGTGATTGGTTGGGTCTGCCATTGCTCAGGTCAATCCTTTAATCTAGCTTTTGGAGCGATCGCTCACCTTGATGTATCGGGTATTTTTATTTTGACATACTAGGGCAGAAGGGTAAAAATAACTGTGCAGTTAGAAATAAAGTCAAGGCTTAGGATATAAGCTTTCTTCCCCTTTGCCTTCTTCAAATTCCCTTGAATCCCATCCCACTTTCTACCTCTTGCTGCGCTGGAGTAGAACTTATCTTGTCAGATGCAACTGTCCTAGAAGTCTTATACTTAGTGCCAACTTGACTCAAGAATATGCCTACTAAAATTAAGCTACCACCAATATATTGAGGTAGGGTAGGAGCTTCACCCAAAATAAAATAGGCTGCTATAATCCCGACAACTGGGCTAAAAGAGCTAACTAAGGAAGCCATAGATACAGTAGAAGTTTTCAAGCCTTTAACCCAAAAAGACTGTCCTACAACTACAATCAAACCGCCATAAAGAAACATCCATTGCCACAAAAATGGTGAGAGAACACCAGCGAAATGATCGCTGCCATAAAGGACTAAAGCAATGAAAAAAAAGATTACGGTTCCGAGTGCAGTCCGAAAAATATTATAGATTCCTAGGGGTATTTGAGAGAGGTGTTTCTTGCCAATAATTGTGGAAGCGGCAGTAGCCACTGATGCTGCTACTGCCAAAATCTCTCCTATGCCCAAACCAAAACCTCCCATGTTCATCATGGCTTCTGTTGGAGGTTGAAGGATAATAGTTAGAATAACGCCGATAAATGCTGCGATCGCTCCAATAAATTCCCAAATATTTACCCGTTCTCTTAATAACCAGACTGATAAAGCCAGAGTTAGAGGCGGTTCTAAACGTCCAACCAAGATGATATTGTTCAGTTCTGTGAGTGCCAGTGCCTGGAAAATTAAACCAGGGGCTAACGCTCCTGATAAAATAGCTACTACCGTTAAACTGACCCAATCCTTCCTTGAGAGTTGCTTCAAATTAGCTTTGTTCCACTGTCGCCCATAGATTAGGATCAGCAATATCAAGGCACAAAGGTTTCCCACAAATAAAACATTGCACAAAGAAATCGGATTGCTTAACTTGCCGCCGTAGGCATCGCCTATTAAGTGTTGAGCGCCAATTTCTGTTAACTTCCGGGTAACTGCACCGGATGCTGCAAAAATTAGCATTGCTAGCCAGAGATATGTTTGTCCCGAAATTCTAGGGGTTAGGCGATGTGCTTTTCTGGGTCTAGTCACAATAAGATTACTGCAATGAAAGCATTGCTTATTATATTAAGTTACCCTCATGCACTTCCAAATGAGGTTTTGTTGAGAAAATACTTAAAATATACTGTGACTTCCAGCTACCATCTTTCCCTGAGAAAATGCTGAGAATTAACTAAATTTTCTCTGGGGATAAATTCATGAAAATAATGGCTTAGTTTCAATAAACTCTAAGTCCCAAGTGAGATGCTTTGGATGTTCGGGATAAAACAGAAAAGAGAAGTAACAAATGAAACTTTCACCCCTACTTACAAGTGTAGCCTTGGTTGGTTTTTTGACAGTTTGGGACGCACCATTAAAGGTGATCAATCCATCATTAGTGCAAGCCTCAGCAGCCGAAGAATTGTCTGTAACAAAGAAATTAGACTTGCTCACTAAGAATAAGGGTCAGATTGGTAGTGGCGATCAACTCCGTCGTTTCTTTTTTGCTGACTTAGAGCCAATCGGTATCCAAGTAGGCGGTGCAGGTCACGTAGTTAACCTTTATAACAAAGCTAATGATGTCACATTCGCTTACTGTTCGCATTACGATGTGATTGTTGCCGTTAAGAAAGGTAAGATAACTAAATTTGAACCCAGTGAAGTAAAGTAACTTATTGAAGCTGCTTCTGTCTCAGCTCGACTTTATCCAAAATTAAAAACTTGGCTTTCTTTATTCGGCAACAACACTGGCTTTTTGGCAAATACTTTTTCCACGTCACAGATTATGGATGAAGATAAAGTCGAGCTTAAGATGGCTCTACATTTCCCAGAAAATAACCTAAAATATTATTTTTTTCTACTGCAATCAATAAAAAAAATTGGTGAGTTGAAAACCCTTCAAAAGCCTTGCTCTAATTCCATCTTTAAAAATGATGGAATTAGAGCAAGGATGTGAATTCCAAATTTAAACTTTCAAATCACAACAAGCCTCTTTTACCATTGGGGCGCACGGTCATCCAGTTTGTTTTTGCTAATGCTAGCTGCTCATCAGAAATTTTGGCACTGGTGAGATTAGCACCACACAGATTAGCCCCTCGGAGATTAGCATTGTTGAGATAAGCATTGCTGAGGTCAGCACCTCGTAGGTCTGCCCCTTCTAAATCAGCATGGTTAAAGTATGCTTTGCTCAAATTAGCATCCTTAAGATTTGCTCGAGTTAGACTGGCTCTGCCAAAGTCACTATTGTGAAGATTAGCTCCTTGGAGATTGGTTTTTTGCAATTGAGCGGAATGGAAATTTGTTTGGGATAAGTCAGCACCTTGCAGATTCAACAAACTTAAATTGTGTAAGGCAAAATCTCGTCTTCCCTTCAGATAGGCGGTTAATAAACTTTGGGTATCTAACTTACGCTCAACTTTAGAATTTTGAATTTGTGAACTATTACTGTTGCTATTGGCTAAATTAGAACCCTGGTGTAATCCAGCCGCTTCTGCTGCTTTGGCTCTTCTAGCACGAATTGCCGCCGCTACTTGTGCCACTCCTGCACTGGTAGCAGTAGCAGGGTTATTACATAAAACAGCAGAATTTTCTAGGTGGTTGTGTGTTCGCTCTTTAGATCCACTATCAGATTTAGTCAGTAAACCGTTGGCTAAACTATCTAAGTACGGTTCTATTTCTAATGCTCTGAGAACATCTGCTGCTGACTGATAGCGATTACGTACAGACACTTCTAACATTTTTCGCAATACATTGCTCAAGTGATCGCTCACTTGCACAAGCTGCTCCCACATCATCTCGCCAGTATTGGGATTGTAATCTAAATCTTTAGGAGTTTTGCTAGTCAGTAAATAAATACATGTGACTCCCAGTGCATAAATATCACTGGCGTAGACTGGACGCATAGCCATTTGCTCTGGCGGTGCAAAACCAGGAGTACCAATGGCATAAGCAGTTAATGCTGTCTGTCCTGATGGATTTGTCGTACCTTGGCTGATTTGGTTTTTAACAGCACCAAAATCAATGAGTACCATTCTGGCATCTTGAGTGCGGCGAATTAAGTTGGCTGGTTTGATATCACGGTGAATCACTTTTTGCTCATGGATATATTGCAGCAGTGGCAAAATCTCGCTCAAAAATTGCTTGACTCCAGTTTCGCTCAAGATGCCGTTAAGTTTGACCTCCTCCTGCAAGGTATCACCACTGATGTATTCTTGAACTAAATAGAATTGCTCATGATCTTCAAAATAGTCTAACAATCTTGGTACTTGGGGATGATTGCCAATCTTACCTAGAGTTTTGGCTTCTCGCTCAAAGAGTTCTCTGGCCATCTGTAAAACGTGTGGGGCGCTTCCTGATGGGCGTAATTGTTTAATTACACAACTCGGTTCTCCTGGTAAGCCTTGATCATTGGCTAAGAAGGTTGCTCCAAAGCCACCCTGACCTAATGGTTTGATCACCTGATAGCGATCGCGCAACAGTAATTGCGAGCCACAAGACTGACAGTTTTGGCTATATACCAAATTTTCTGGATTGGGACAGGTAGGATTTAAGCAGTAGCTCATGCACTGTTAACTCGCTGCACGAATAATCACGGGGACTGTTATACTCTCTTTCAATTATTTAGATATTGATCAACTTCTGCCAGGTAATTTTTGCTGGAAATACTGTGAAGATTTCCTAAAGTTTAACTGAATATTACGTAAAGCGATCGCTAGAAAAAGATAATTTATTATACTCAACATTTAAAAATAGTGTTTACCCTATTCTGTTTCTTTTTCTACAAGAGACTGCGCCAACGGGATGGATGCTGCGCGAACGGGAGAGATCCCCAAGATCACACAGCCTTACCCACTGGCTCCCCTACAGAAAATCGCTGTAGAATTTGGATGTCCAAGTTTGGAGGCAATTTAGCTTGAACCGACAGAAGCCCCACGTCTCACCCGATAGGGGAGCGTGGTATGAATGGCGGGCGAGTTGGCGACAGTCTTTCGACCAATTTATCCCGCAGGGATAAGAAGGAGAAAGACATGGAGGAAACGAGCAATTCTTATATTATACTTTTTTATAGCAAACGCTATTTACTCTAAAATGTTAAAGGTTGTCAAAGTCAGATTATATCCAGATTCTCAACAGCAGCAGTCACTAGCGCAAGCTTTTGGCAGTTGTCGTTGGCTCTGGAATTATTGCCTGAATTTGATGAATCAAACATACAAAGAAACTGGTAAGGGGCTGTCTGGATACGCAGTAAAAAAGATAATCCCGCAGTTGAAAAAAGAGTATGAATGGTTGACATCGACCTATTCACAATGTTTGCAACAAGTTTGTTTAAATCTAGGAGTAGCTTTTAATAACTTCTTCTCTGCGAGACGCTGCGCGAATGAAAAAAGAGCTAAATACCCTAGATTCAAATCAAAGCATAGCAAACAGTCAATTCAATACCCTCAAAATGTTAAAGTTGTTGATAGTTGTTTGACCCTCCCAAAAATAGGAGATGTCACAGCGATAATTCATAGACCTATTGAAGGTAAAGTCAAAACCGTAACCATCTCTAAAAATTGCTCTAATCAATACTTTGCAGCTATTCTTTTTGATGATTGTAAAGATAAACCTAGTTCAAATCCAGAAGGTAAAGCGATAGGTATTGATTTGGGATTGACCCACTTCGCTGTTACTAGCGATGGATCTAAATTTGATAACCCCAGAATATTAAACAAGTATGAGAAGAATTTAAAACTCAAGCAGCAGCAACTATCTAGAAAACAGAAAGGCTCTAATAACCGTATTAAAGCTAGAAACAAAGTTGGCTTTGTTCACAGAAAAATTACTAACTACCGTGGAGATTTTTTACACAAGCTATCTCGTAGGATAGTTAACGAAAACCAAGTTATTGTTGTGGAAAACCTCAATGTTAAAGGCATGATGCAAAATCACAAACTCGCCAAATCCATACATCAAGTGGGATGGGGAATGTTTTGCACCATGCTGAAATACAAGGCAGAAATGGAAGGAAAGATTTATCAGGAAGTTGATAGATTTTTCCCTAGTTCAAAAACCTGTCATGTGTGCCTAAATCAAGTTGGTAGTTTGCCTCTTGATATCAGATTTTGGACTTGTGATAATTGTCAAACCAGACATGACAGGGATATCAACGCAAGTATTAACCTCAGAGATGAGGGACTACGGATTTTGACCTCTGGAACGGGGGATAATAAAGCCTGTTGTCCAGATGTAAGTCGGAGTAAGGGAGGACGCAAGAAATCCACTGCTGCGCTTTCTGTTGGACAGGAAGCCTACACTGTACCGTCAGGTCAGTGTAGGTAGTTCACAATCGTCTCCGTTATTCGTTAACAGACTATTAGCTGGCTTTCATGTTCACACTAATCAGCTGTTCGATAAGTGCAAAAACATCACTGCGGCTAAGTTTGTCTTTACCATTAGCAAGGGCATCAAGAGTGCCATTAGCCAAGGTTAAGGGAATTTGGCAAAAATCTAAGGCGGGGCCCGTAGGAAGGTCTTTAACATAAGCTTCTGCCAAGGCTAAATTTCGCCGGGCATACTCTTGCATATTTTCTGCACTCCAACCCTCTGGGAAGAATTCTACCCCACGCCCCAAATCTTCAGTATGGTTACGTAGGATATTGACTGCTTGTAAACCCCGACCAAACCCAATTGCCTGGGTACGGTTCGTTTGTGTTCCATCATACCAAGCCCATAAGTCCGAAAGTAACAATCCCACTGCACCAGCAACCCCAAAGGTATAGCGATCTAAATCAGATTCTGTAGAAATTTTCCAGTTTCTTTCTGCCCAATAAGCCATGCGGTCTGCCATTGCAGCAGTTGCATCCCAAATTCGAGGTGCAATGGTGTCTGGTGCTAGCAGTGACCATTCTCTAATGCTTAAAGTGACTTCTTCTAATGAATTCTCATACCCACTAAATCCTGCCAAGAAAGCATCTAGCGGGAAGCCATCTACCCCTGCCTGTAATGTCAGGCTAATTGTTTTTAACAGCTTCGCTTTAGTAGCGCTATCTAATTCGGAATGATCTTCAATTTCATCAATGGCACGCATACACAAATATGCTGATGCTACTGCCTCTTGTAATCCTGGCGGTAAAAGACTAATTGGAATATAAAAAGTTCGGCTAGTTTCTTTGAGGATTTGCAATGCATCTCTACGTAAATTCATGTTTTCACTCCCCGATTGATTTTTGCACCACATGAAGTTTGCAGTTTTTTGATGATACTGGATATAGTTTTGACTAAACTTTAAAAACTATAGACTATAAGATACGCTAGTATTTCATCTAAAAATTAATAGTTTTTGGTGTTGCAATTAACAAAGCTCTCAAATTTATCAAAGTCTAGTCTAGTATATAGGTTTTTGGGTGCAAAAGTGTTTGAGGTGTCGTTTGATATAGCGTTCATAAACTTTTAGGAGATATATAAAGAATTATGCTAATATTTGGTTGAATATTGCAAATTTTTTCTATAAGCAAACAGTCATTTTCGGCATTTGAAAGTGTTTAAAGTCTGCGTTAATCTGACTAAGAAAGTGTAATTATTGTATATATAAAGACAATTTAGGAAAAGCTGATGACGGATAACAGCATTTGTACGCATCTCAACGTTCGTACAGTGGCTTGCCGATGAGTTAGGGTAAGTTAAATTGGACACAAAGGGTTGCGGCGGTCGATGTCTACGCGTAACTTACGATAGTGACATCAAATGACCATAACCTAGAACCAAAAGTTGCCGTATATTTACTTGATTGACAATAAAAAAGTGGACAAAGTGGACTGTTGTCCACTCAAAAAACATTTGTGAATATTTTTACCAAAGAGCAGCATGACTGCACCTGTAGCAGGGGCGACTTTTTCGACGGAATCAACATCCCCTGGTTTCACCCACTCTAAATTAGGACTTACGCAAAATATCTCTCAAACTCTTATTTCTCCGTGTACTCTGCGCCTCTGTGGTTCGTTATTCCGTAACTCTTGCGTAAGTCAGTCCTATAAATATTGGGCAGCAACGTTGAGATTTTCGGATATAGCAGTTCTCAATTGCATAGAATACAGAGCATTCGTAAGGGCACAGCAATGCTCATTGGTGTCAACTTAAGGTAAAACTCCTTTCAAATCTCGTTTCCAGCCTCTGGCTGGAAATGCTCATCATAGCTGCTCTGCCGCAAGTCTTGAGGCGGAGCCTCAACGACAGGCATTCCCAGTCGGAGACTGGGAACGAGGCAATCCTAAAAGCTTTTTCTAGACTGCTTTTCACGTTAAGTTGACACCAATGAGTAATACTGTGCCCCTACTGTGTTGCATCCAAACGAGAACCGCTATATTACAGCAGTTTTCGATCAAACCCACCACAAAAATAAATCCTAAAACAAAGCCCAGTATTGCTTTCAGCACTTTTATCTGTAGCACGTTTGATTGCAATTTGCTGTAAGTCACCTATTTCCCCAATCCTCACACGCGATCGCTCATAAAGCTTTGCCTAAGTATTCTTTCGTCCTAAAATTAAATCAGTTAACAGTATCCCAGACAAAATCATTCAAAGGTACGGCAAAAACTAGGATAATTAGCAGCATAAAAGTGAACCTTAAGCAAAAAATATCTGCTCATATTTAACCCAACTTCTAATGAAAGAAAGAGTTTAAGGCTGATTATCTCTGTAATCATGAATGCGGACAAGTATTAACCTGCTTAATAACTGATATGCCCCAATATTTCGGAAAATTACCCACAACTAACCAACCTTGGACAACTGTTAGCAATGTAAAATCTGTAACCTGGAACAATAATATTGTTAATTTTGACTGTGGCGACTCACGCCTTACTATCAGTGTACTTGCGCCCAATTTACTCCGTGTACGTTTTGCACCGACTGGGGAATTTATGCCCCGCCGTCCTTGGGCAGTGACGCTGGATGATGGAGAATGGGCAACAACACCTTTTACGGTGCAAGAAAATGAAGCAACGGTAGAAATTGAAACAGCACAGATTCATGTGTACATCCAGCGAGAAAAGTGTCGCATTGCCTGTTTCGATAAAGCTAATCGCCCTTTTGCCCAAGATGCAGAGATGGGTATAGGTTGGCGGATGGGTGCAGTTGCAGGGTGGAAGGAAATTGCAGCTGATGAACATTTCTATGGCTTTGGTGAACGCACAGGCTTTCTGGATAAACTCAGCGAAGTGAAAACCAACTGGACAACGGATGCTCTAGATTATGATTCACTCACTGATGAAATGTACCAAGCAATTCCATTTTTTATGGCTTTGCGCCCAGGGTTAGGCTATGGCATCTTTTTCAACACCTCTTTTTGGAGTCAGTTCGATATCGGTGCTGAACAACCAGGTACTTGGAAGATGGAAACTCGTGGCGGTGAATTGGATTATTACATTATCTATGGCCCCGAACCTGCCGAAATCCTGGAGACTTACACTCAGCTAACCGGGAGAATGCCATTACCGCCGAAATGGGCGCTAGGTTATCATCAATGTCGCTGGAGTTATGAATCAGAAACCGTTGTGCGGGAACTGGCGCAAGAATTTCGTCAGCGTCGCATTCCCTGTGATGTTATTCACTTGGATATTGACTATATGCGGGGCTATCGAGTCTTTAGTTGGAGTCCTCAACGTTTCCCCAACGCAGCAAAACTCATTAGTGATTTAGCAGAGGATGGTTTCAAAACAGTCACAATCATTGACCCTGGTGTGAAGTATGAACCAGAAGGTAATTATCATGTTTTTGACCAAGGAATAGAAAACGACTATTTTGTGCGTAAAGCTGATGGTACGTTGTTCCACGGCTATGTTTGGCCAGAGAAAGCTGTTTTCCTGACTTTTTACGTCCTGATGTGTCTAACTGGTGGGGTGATTTACACAAAAGCCTAACTGATATTGGTGTGGCAGGAATTTGGAATGATATGAATGAACCTGCCATAAACGATCGTCCTTTCGGCGATGATGGTGAAAAGATTTGGTTTCCCTTAGATGCACCGCAGGGGAGTGAAGAGGCAGGGGGCAGGGGGCAGGGGGCAGGGGGAGCAGGGGAAGCAGGGGAAGCAGAGGGAGAGGAGGAGAACCAATCCAAAATCCAAGTTGCGCTGGAAGCGCACCAAAGGTGCGACCTAAAATCTAAAATTGATGTGACTCATACGGAAGTGCATAATTTGTATGGGTTGATGATGGCTAAAGCTTGTTATGAAGGGTTGGAACGGCATCGAAGTTCACAGCGATCATTTGTGTTAACGCGATCGGGTTATGCTGGTGTGCAACGCTGGTCTTCTGTGTGGATGGGAGATAACCAATCGTTGTGGGAGCATTTAGAAATGTCTCTGCCGATGCTTTGCAATATGGGACTTTCGGGTGTGGGGTTTGTGGGTTGCGATATTGGCGGGTTTGCTGGTAATGCCACAGCTGAATTATTCGCTCGGTGGATGCAGGTAGGAATGCTTTACCCATTGATGCGCGCTCATTCGGCAATGTCTACTGCTCGTCATGAACCTTGGGTATTTGGCGATCGCGTTGAAAATATCTGTCGAGAATATATTAATCTACGTTATCAGCTACTTCCCTACATTTATAGTCTTTTCTGGGAAGCGGCAACAACGGGCGCGCCGATTTTAAGACCATTATTGTACCATTTCCCTAACGATCTGAAAACTTATAGCCTCTACGATCAAGTATTGCTAGGTGCGTCGCTGATGGCTGCACCAATTTACCGCCCTGGAGTTGAGCATCGAGCTGTCTACTTACCTGCTGGCACTTGGTATGATTGGTGGACTGGCGATCGCTATGAAGGCCCAATTCACATTCTGGCCCATGCACCACTGGAAAAAATGCCACTGTATGTCCGTAGCGGTGCGATCGTTCCCATGCAACCTATCAGGCAATATGTTGATGAATCTCCACTCGACGAGATCCGATTACGGATTTGGCCTGGTAATAATGAATATCAGCTATTTGAAGATGATGGACAAACAAACAAGTATCAAGATAAAAAGTTTCGCTAGCAAATATCAGCGTATTACTAACTTTAATCAAACAGTAGTGGAAATTGGAGCAAGAGTTGGAGAATGGACACCTCCACCGCGTGAAGTAATTGTAGAAGTTGTTGGGGTTGGAGAGCAGCGTTTTCAGGATGATGGTAAGCGACATAGCCTGCAATTCTGAATATACTCGCAAAGGTGGTTTTTTGAGCCACCATTATTTCCTACTTTAAATTGATTGTGCCAGAGAAAATATGCATAGAGGTAGATGAAAACCGAGTCAATGGGTAACATAAAATACAAATAGTATTAATGATTAACCCGTAAGAAATACGGAAGTTTACCACGCTAGATAGATGCGGTTAGAGAACACCAAATGTTAAACGTTAACCGCTTGCGGCTGCAAGATAGATTTAAAATCTCTACAAATTCACTTGTGGCAAAAGTCGCAAGTGCAATTTCCATAATGGTTGGTAGTTTCGTGTTAGTTGGCTGGTGGCTTGGCATTGAAGTTCTCAAGCGCGGCTTTACCGATAGTCCTGCCACAATGAAAGTCAACACAGCGCTGTGTTTTGTGCTGTGTGGAGTGTCGCTGTGGCTATTTTTAAAAGGAAAGGGCAAGGAGGAGGGAACAGGAAAAAACAATTCAAAATTCTTTCCCCACTTTCCCTCTATTTTAATTTCCAGCGTCTGTGCAATAGCTGTCACCACAATTGGGACACTCACACTCTGTCAATATCTGTTTGGCTGGAATCTTGGTATTGATGAACTGGTGTTCCTGATTTGCCAATAGCATAAACGACATCGCATCCGGGGCGAATGGGGGCGAACACAGCAATAAACTGATGCTAATCAGCATCGCCCTACAAATTCTGATTTATCCAAAAACCCACCGCAGTTATTGGTATGCCCCGATTATTACTCTGATAGCTACTTTAATTTCTTTTCAAGCACTGATGGGCTATGCCTACAAAGGAAAGTTCTCTATGGACTTGGCCTTACACAACTTCAATGGCCTTACATACAGCTATATTGTTCAGCTTACTAAGTATGGGCATTTTTATCGGCGCGGGCAGAACAGGGGTTAATGAAGGTAGTTACAAGTGATTACTTACGGTGGCTTACTTGCACGCCGTTTATTAGTTGCTGCGATCGCAGTACCTTTTGTATTAGGCTGGGTAATTGTTGAAGGTCAACGGGCAGAACAATATGATCCGGCGTTTGCAATATCGATATTTGCGATCATTTTAATTGTAATTTTTACTATTTTAATTTGGCAAAGCGCGGCGGTTATTGAATGCCTCAGCAATCAACGCGACTGCGCTCAAAAAGCACTGAGAACCTACGAAGCGAAACTGGGGAGTTTTGTCGATGCTAACGTTATCGGCATTTTGTTTGGCGACGTGTCTGGCGGTATCGAGCAGGCAAACGACGAATTTCTGAGGATAATTGGTTACACGCGGGAGGATTTGTTAGCAGGTAAATTAAGTTGGAGCAATATCACACCACCAGAGTATTTATTACTTGGATGAGCGAAGTGTTGCTGAAGCACAAGAAAACACCAACGCTGCTTGTACACCCTACGAAAAAGAATATATCCGTAAGGATGGTAGCCGCATCCCGGTTTTAGTTGGTTACGTGCTACTAGGAGAAAACCGGAAAGAGTCAGTAGCCTTTGTTCTCGACTTAAGCGAACGCAAGCAAGCAGAAACAGAGCAACAAAAATTAGTATCGCTGGTAGAAAATAGCTCTGACTTTATCAGTATTGCCACTCTTGAAGGTCAATTACTCTACATAAATGATGCAGGTCAAAAACTGGTAGGGCTTGCCAGCCTTGAAGAAGTGAGGCAAAAAGCAGTATTAGATTACGTCATGCCCAAAGACAAAGCCTATTTTCAAGAACATATACTGCCAACTGTGCTGTTCCAAGGGCGCTGGCAGGGAGAATTCTGCTTTTGCCACCTTCAAACAGGTCAACCGATACCAGTTGATTACAACATCTTCACTGTTACAGACAAGAAGACAGGTGAGCCAATTGCCTTAGCAACTGTAACTCGCAACATCAGCGAGCAAAAACAGGCCAAAGAACAAATATTACAACTAAATAGGAATCTACAGCGCCGCATTACTGAGTTACAAACTTTGTTAGAAGTAATTCCGATTGGAATTGGTATTGCTGAAGATCCAGAATGCCAAAATATCAAAGTCAACCCTTCTTTTGCCAAGCAGTTGGGGATATTGCCAGATACAAATGCCTCCCTCAGTGCTTCCTTGAACGAAAGACCAACAAACTTTAAAATCTACCGCGAGGGAAGGGAACTGTCAGCAGAAGAACTCCCCATGCAATATTCCGCAACTCATGGTGTTGAAGTTCTGGATTGTGAACTCAATGTCATCCATGAAAACGGAAAAATTGTCAAGCTGTTGGAGTACGTTGCACCCCTGTTCGACGAAGAGGGTAAAACCAGAGGAAGCGTTGGTGCATTTTTAGATATTACGGAGCGTAAGCAGACAGAAGAAGTTCTCTGGAATCAGCAAAAATGGCTAGAGGATGTGTTAAATCTGATGCCACGACCATTGCTATTTATCGAACCCGGAACAGCGCGGGTAACTTTTGCCAATCGTTCTGCTAACGAATTAGCTGGGGGCGAATTTCCCAAAGGTGTACCAGCCGCCGAGTATCACACAGTTTATCACTACACGAATGCGGCTGGCGATCGCATCCCCAATGAACTTATGCCAGGTGTACGGGTTGCCCTTGGCGAACGCCTGAATGGATTGGAAGTAGATTGGCATACTCCCGGTGGTGTGCGCTCTCTATTAATATTTGCTGATACCTTGCCAGCAATGCACGGTCATCCGGCTACCTGTATTTTGGTGTTTCAAGAAATCAGCAACCTCAAAAAGGCACAAAAGGCACTCTCGTTAAGTTCAAAAGGCTAAAACTACTATTTGATACAGCTAACGATTTACTATCGAGTCAGCAACCAGTAGCGCTAATCGATAGCGTCTATCGAAAACTAAGAGACCAAATTGATTTAGATATTTACTTTAACTATTTGGTTGAGGATAACTCTCAGGTAATGCGGTTGGCAGCTTATACTGGCATTACCCAAGAGATGGCAAAGGAAATTGAGTGTTTAGCATTTGGGCAAGGGGTTTGTAGTACTGTCGCCCAGGAACGCCATCCCATAGCTGTAGAGAATGTACAGCAATCCACTGACCCGCAAACAGAATTGATTCGCTCGTTAGGCATTACTGCTTATTATGCATACCCATTGCTCGCCCAAGGACGTTTGTTGGGTACTCTTTCTTTTGGCAGCCGCACTCTGTTAAGCTTCACCGAAAATCAAAAAGCGATGATGCAAGCAGTCTGCGACCAAATAGCGATAGCAATGGAACGGGCTATCTTAATTGCTTCTTTGCAACAACAGACAGAGCAGTTGCAACAAGCCAACCGCATGAAAGATGAGTTTCTGGGTGTATTGTCTCACGAATTGCGATCGCCCCTCAATGCCATCCTTGGCTGGGCGCAATTATTACAACGAAGCAAGCTCAGTGATACCCAAATGGCTAGGGCTACGGAGACAATTGAACGCAATGCTAAAGCGCAAACCCAGCTAATTGAAGATTTGCTAGATGTATCGCGGATGATTAGGGGCAAGTTACGCCTCAATGTTAGTACTTGTAATTTAGCTCCGATAATTGAGTCAGCCATTGAAACTGTTAGTCTAGCCGCCCAGTCTAAGGAAATTGATTTGAGATTTTCCCTCATTCCCTCAAAAGAAACGCAAAATGTGCCACCGGGATACTCCCCGTGGTAACAATCGCGCCAAATTCCGATTTGGGATTAGGAGTTAATCACGAAATCTAGAATTTCCAGAAGCACAATCTCAAACCAATCAACACTCAGCAGACAGCTTGCTGGGCGAAAATTCTCAATTCTTAGTTCCTGGTGATTTCGACCGCTTGCAACAAATCATCTGGAATCTGCTATCCAATGCCATCAAATTCACACCCGTCGGCGGAAGGGTAGAGGTGCAATTGTCAGTGGTCATAGGACAAGAAAAACAACAGACAACGGATAAATATGCCCAAATTCAGGTGATTGATACAGGTATTGGTATCAGTCCTGATTTTCTTCCTTACGTTTTTGATCGCTTTCGTCAAGCTGATAGTTCTAATACTAGAACTTATGGTGGATTAGGGCTAGGATTAGCGATCGTCCGTCATTTAGTAGAATTACATGGTGGGACTGTCCACGCAGATAGTCCAGGTAAAGAACAAGGAGCGACATTTACAGTCAAAACTACCACTTTTGAAGAGTGCTTCCCTGCCCCTTCCTGTGCCCCTCCATCCTTGTGTCACTCCCTTTGTTTCTCTACTTGGCGTGCGCGTGCTAGTGGTAGATGACCAAGCCGATACCCGTGAATTCATCACTACAGTACTCGAACAGTGCCAAGCCGAAGTTAAAGCTGTAGCATCAGTTCAAGAAGCATTGCAAGTAATTACACAGTGGAAGCCAGATGCTTTAGTTAGCGACATCAGTATGCCCCAGGAGGATGGTTACTCTTTAATCCGTAAAGTGCGATCGCAACCACCAGAACTAGGGGGGAATATTCCCGCCGCCGCGTTGACAACTTATGCTAGGGCTGAAGATCGGATGCGAGCTATACAAGAAGGTTATCAGCTACATTTACCTAAACCTATTGAAGCCGCTGAGTTAGCTACAGTAGTCGCTAGCCTTGTGGGACGGACTTAGAAAAAATAGGGATTGGAAAATTTGGGATAATTTATTTTTTGCAAGTCCCTTACCAAAAAACAGTTTTTTATTTGCAATTTAGCGTAGTTGGTGAATACCTACACTATATAGATATTGATGTGTGTATTTTTATTTCAATGTAAATAATTATTGTCTATTAGGGTGATGAGTACTTAGTATAAGTGGCTTCAATATATTTCGGCTAGCTTGTTTATTACGAGAACATTCCCCTAACCTCTCTTAAAAAAACTTGCTCTTTTCCTCTTCTAAGCTCTTAAAAAAGAGGTCGCCACAGTTGCTTAGATGTGATCTGAAATATCTTCAATGCGGTTTCCGAAATAGGCAATTTCAGAGTTGTATTTAAATTATGTAGCCTAAAACAATTCAATCAGGCTACATCAAGTGTAACTTGGGTACTTTAGGAGGTTATTTATAAGAATTAGACTTTCGTTTACCTTAGTGAGTGTAATTAATCTGTACTATTCACTCCTTGCGTAATGATACACACAGTTGTTAAGACACATTTTGTCTGCCTTTTAATCTCCTTAACGCATTAATTATGTAAAAAATAGATAGCGCAAATTTCAACTTTCATAAATCTAACCAATAAACAGTATTTTATACATTAATAAACCTCCTATGATTGCTTTAACAAAAACATTAGTAACAGAAAAGGTAGTTGAATTACAACAGCTAGATGCGATTGAATTACATGACTCGAAGCGGGCTGATTTTCTACAAGAAGTGATTGAAGGCTTAGAAGAGGGGATATTAATTTTAAGCCAAACAGGTGAAATCATTCATGCTAATGCATCTGCTCTTCGCCTGTGTTGTCAATTCAACCAAGGCAATTTCAACCAAAATTTTGTACCGTCAATCATCTGGAATCTTTGTGAATCCTTACTGAGTCAGTGGGTATTTGTTTTCTGATAAACTGATCCTTCTGTCGGATGAAATTGTGGTTGATAAGTCAAATGTTTTTCGTATTAAGGTAAGACTGCTACATATAGATGGATTTGAAGTGCCTTGCTTATTAGTGACTATCGAAAATCAATATGAGTCTTTGAAAAGTTTAGCAATCACTGAAGTTAAAAAATTTGACTTGACACCGCGAGAAGCTGAAATTTGGTTTCTCTATAGAAACAACTACAGCTACAAAGAAATTGCCACTAAGCTTTACATCACAATAAATACAGTGAAAAAGCACATGAAAAATATTCACACTAAACGACAAGCATATCTTGTAGCTTAAATAGTATTACTGCCATCAGCATCTATTTAATTAATCCTTCTCCTTACCGAGAATCAGGAGTCTGTTGCAGACGTAATAAAGTATTGTAAACCTGCCGTTTTAACATATTGTTGTTTTGTAGCTCTATAGTAATTTTGTTAAATTGATCAATGCTTAAACCATTATCTTCGACAATCTTTTGAGAGCGAGTACAGTAATTTACCGCGATATCTTGAGCCTTCCGGGGAAGACCATTTATGCTGTCAGAATCGTTACAAACAATCTTAGGAATTTCTCCGTTGCCAATAAGTTTTTTAATTTCTTCAAAGGCATTTTGACGGGCTGGTTCCATTGCTAACACAGCTTGAGCGTAGCTGTTGATTTCAGTATTGTTAACTATTGGTGCTGGAGTTTGAGCATCAGCTTTTGAACTCAATAAAAAAGAATTAGAAATCAGACTAGCAGAAGCGATCGCGCCGAAAAAGAATGATTGCCAAAGAATTCGCTTTCGGCTGGAACGGAAAAATAAATCGGAAATTTTCTTCATATAGTATGTGACACAAAACTACATCAGGGATATTATAGGGACTTTGAATTATTTTCGGAGTTGGAAGTTCCAGCAACTGCTCAATACATCAAGCTTTTATATTTAATTGTCAATTTCCTCGGCAAACTTGACAAAGTTCAATTACTTTAGTCTGGAGTGTTGACATTTCTGATGATCCTTGCTTCAGACTCACTTCTAACTCCAGTAGTAGGGGTAAGCAAGAGATTAACTGTTGTACAGAAAGTAGCCTGATTTCTTGCTGTAAGAAGTAGATCCGTTTGGGATTACCGATATCAGCAGCCTGAGCGATCGCTTGTTGATTGCGCTCCCCACTTTCCATCATAATCTTCACCCACAGCCACGTCCGAAATTGTCCAATCAACGTGGCAACTATCCGTAATCCTGGTTCGGAAGCATTGCTCAAATCTGCCAATGTTGTCAAAGCTTTAGGTGTATCTCCTGTTCTGATTGCTGCTGCTAATTGTAAGCTATTTTGAGTAGTATTTCTTACTAACTTGGTAACGGTATCTGTGTCTAAAGGCTTATTACTACCTTGGGCATATAGCCGCAATTTCTCTAACTCATTGTAGAGAAGCCGTGTATCATTGCCTACAGAATCTGCCAACAACTGGGCAGTATTGGCAGTCAGTTTCACGCCGACAGTCTGGGCTGCTTGATTAACAGATTGCACCAGTAATTCTGTTTTCCAAGGGGGAATGAGGGGGAATTCTCGAAATTCAGTGGCAAACTGTTTTAACAATTTCGTGGATTTGAGGCGTTCATCTGGCTTGTTACGGCTAGTGAGCAATAAAAATGAATTTTCGGCAATGACAGGTAGCGATCGCCCCAATTCTGCCAACACATTGTCTGGACAGTGCTGGCAAAGAGTAGTATTTATCAGCCATACCAAGCGCCCACCAGCGCCAAAAGTAGGTGTCATGACCTGATTTAACCCCTGAATGGCAGCATCAGCCTGATCTGGGGAGAATGCAGTGTAATTAAAACTTATCCATTGGGGATCGAGGACGCGATCGCGCAGCATAGCGATCGCTTTTTCTATAGCAAAATCATCTTCACCCCAGTAAACATAAATTGGCATAGATAAACCTCTTAGTAGATGGGGATTGGGCATGGGGCATTATCAATAATTAATAGTTCTTCTTCCCCAGTCCCCCTCCCAAAAATTAAATACTTTTGAAATCATTCTGTTAATCGGGGTAATTTTCCCTAAAATCTATCAAGTGAGAGCATGAGGCCATGAAGATTGGACGATAACTATCAAACTTACTTAAATCGGTTAGCGCGACTGACGCTGCCAGAAACTTACAGATCCCAAGTCCAGCATATTCAGGAATCTTCTAAATTTCAGCCAAATTCCGGGTTGAGAGAAGCAGCATCCTTTCCTGGATATACGTTAATTACCCCGCCTGCGGCAGAAGAAGAATCAGAAAACTCTGCTTTCTATAACAAATTACAGACTTACCAACAGGAACTTTTGCAGTTACCTGTAAACCGTAATTTGATTGTACCTGTACCTTCTGCTAGCTTCCATTTGACTTTAGCAGATTTAATTTGGGACAGTGCTTATCTTCATGCCTGCGAAAAAAATCCCAAATTTGACGAGGAGTTACACTCTTGTTTAGCCGAAATATTTCAGCAATATCAACAATTGATGACAAACAGGAGTCATCCGATTAAATGGCAAATACTGGGGCTGATACTCATGCCAAGAGCTATAGCTGTTTGTTTAGTACCCCAAAATGAAAGCTGTTACGAGGAAATTATTAAATTTCGCCGAACAATTTATCAAAATCCCAAGTTAATTGCCTTGGGTATTGAACAGCATTATCATTTCACAGCCCATGTTACATTAGCTTATTTTGGGGAGGTTTCATCTGACTTAGACCGCACAGGCTTCAGTACAATGCTTTCTCAATTGAATGAACAATGGCTATTAAATTTGCCAGAATTTTTAATCAACCGCGTCGAATTGCGAAAGTTTGACAACATGACACGCTATTATCGTGAACCAGACTGGCCAATTTTAGATTTTTGACCTGCTTTGCCTATCATCTAAGCAACATTAAATTTGGGTTTAGTGAACTACCTACAGTGACGCAAAGTGTCACTGTAGGCTTCCTGTACAACCAAAAGCTGGGAGAGGATTTATGATTCCCCTGCCATAAGGGTTTCAATCCCCTGAATTTATTTATCGAACAGAATTCAGGAGTTAGGAGTCAGAATTCAGAATGAATTCTGTACGAGTGGCGGATAGCGCAGCGTATACCCTTCGGGATGCTTCGCTTAGAGCGAGTCCGCGATAGCGTAGCGTTAGCGAGTATTTTCGAGTCGCGTCTGAATAAACGGGTTTAAAACCCCCACCAAATTGAAAATTTGGTGGTCTTAAAGACGCTCGATAGCACAGCGTTAGCGACGCAGGAGCGTCTGACTCGCTTTCCGCGCCGCTATCAGTGGTGAGTCTGAATCCCCCACTGATTTATTCTGACTCCTGAATTCTGACTTCTGAATTCTTCTTCAATAAAGTAAAAGCACCCACATTACCACGATGGTATATGAGCGCTCATAAATAAAAACATTATTGAGGATAATCTATCTGCTATGACAGACCGAAGTAACTATAAGAATAGCAGCCACTGGGTAAATAAACTGCAAGGGTAGTTACAAATGTTTTGTTAAAAATATTACTTACCGTAAATGTGATGCTTGACTTAGCCAAAATCCAATCGATAGCGAAATCCTATTCTCCTCAAGAACTCTTTGCTGCCTTGGTTTGGCAGCATCGGTTCAATGAGTTTGATGGCGAAGAAGTAATTACTGACCTTTCCAGCCACAGAAATTATGGGCAAGCTTTCTGTTCACCAAACCAATCTTTGCACCAGATGAAAACGGTTTAAGCTTTGGTGGCATGGTCGATACCCTGCTTGCAATGGCGAACTATCGCCCTATGCCTGAAACCAGTATCATCCATTTTATTGCTTATCCTGCCGATACGTTGTATATCCTGACAGAGAACCAAGACATAAAAGTGTCTGAGCTTTTAGACTTGGGTAAAAAGTGGCGAGCTGATTCAGTAGAGGTAAGTGATGGCACGAATGAAGACTACGGTTTGCGGCTTAAGCGCCGACTGAGAACTAGATTGGAAGGGGGGCTACAGGGTGAAGATGTTCAACAGGATTGTGATGCGGTTATTGTTACCTATTGGTGGGATTAAATTCTTGAAGGTTATTTCCACCGTTTTCCTGCTGATATTACCTGCACTCTAAATGGAGCCTGTGATCGCAGGCTCTTGGTCTTTTTTGAACAAATTATTCTTTGTTAGCTATTGAGCCAAAATCTTCAACTCAATACCTAATATTCCTTATCACAAAATCAGAGTTATTTAATTATCATTTTGTTAATATAGCAATCTGATTCTATATTTGAACAGAGAAAATTTGGAAGGCTTATGAATCAGGTATCCTACCGAACGTACTGTTCACAAACCATTTAGTCTTTACTATAGTAATTATATAAACTCTCAATATAATTTATTGTTAATTCTTTCCAGAAATAGTATTTACTATAATTTAATACTTGCGATATAAGCTGATGTTCTGGTAAGTTAATTCAGAAAAAATCCTGATCCCAAAAATTTAAAGTTAACAAGACTCTCTTGCTAGATTTACTTTAAATTTACTTATCAATGCATTTTAAAATCGCAATTAATTTTTCCTCTATTTTATTGGTGTTGGGAGTTATGATGGCAAAATATCTACTAGCTTCTGCTAGTGGGATGGGATTTTTATGTTTAATTGCTGGGTTATTACCTGTGCAAGCCCTTCCTAGTTTAGAAATTGCAGATAAAAACATAGCTGTTAATCAAGATGATGGCAGCTATAAAAAAAATGATTCTCATCAAAGCAATTTAACAAATAATATATCCAGTAAATTGTTGATAGCCAATGAGAGTCAAAAAAACTTATCCTCAGTTAGTCAACAGCCGAAAAATCAAGATTTAGAAGTAGATTCTACTGTTAACTTTTGGCAGCCAATCATACCACAATCTGCAAGTTCATCTCCAACCTCATACAAACTTGCACAAGTAACATCTGTATCCCAGTTGTCTGATGTACAGCCAACTGATTGGGCTTTTCAAGCACTCCAATCTTTAGTCGAGCGCTATGGTTGTATCGCAGGTTATCCCAATCAAACCTATCGCGGTAATCGGGCGATGACTCGCTATGAATTTGCTGCTGGCTTAAATGCTTGTTTAGACCGAATCAACGAATTGATTGCGACTGCAACTGGTGATTTGGTCAAGAAAGAAGATTTAGCCACGTTGCAGAATCTACAAGAACAATTTGCGGCGGAATTGGCAACATTGCGAGGTCGAGTAGATGCTGTAGAAGCTCGCACAGCAGAGCTAGAAGCAAATCAGTTTTCTACAACTACCAAACTTAATGGAGAGGTAATTATTGCTGGTATTGGTGCTAGCGGTGGCGCTCCTAATAACAGCGACTCGAACATCATCCTAGTCAATAGAGTGCGGTTAAATCTCACCACTAGCTTTACTGGTAAAGATTTATTAATTACTGGATTGCAAGCTTATAACTTTTTGGGTGGAGCCACTGGAGAGGGTAGCTTACAACAAAGTTTAGGATTAGCTTCGCCGATTTTAAGTGCAAGTAGCGCTCGTACCAGTTTTGAACCACAATTTCCGGGGTTAAATGTCAATACTTTGTCGAGTGTTGGCGCAAACAGTGTTCAGCTTTACAAATTGTTGTATATCTTTCCTGTCGCTAGTAAATTAACCTTGTTTGCGGGAACTGCGGCGGAAACATCAGATGCTTTCCCAGCAATTACGCCTTTTTATGGTGAAGGACAAGAGTCAATTTCTCGTTTTGCCGGCTTGAATCCTGTGGTACGGATTTCTGGTGGTACTTCGGGTACTGGTTTAGCATCGGCGGCGGGATTTATTTTCAACATTTCGCCAAATTTGGATTTAAGAGCTTTATACGGCAATCCAAATGCCAATTTAACCCAAAAATCTCCCGATGAAGCGCTACCAGGAGTTTCTACTACACCTTTGGGAGCAGGTTTATTTAGTGGTAGCAGTGTTATTGCCACACAGTTAACCTTCAAGCCAAGTCCCGCTCTGGATATTGGTTTAAACTATGCCCACAGTTATCACGAAATCAATATTTTGGGTACGGGATTAATTAGTGGTGATATCGGTGCTTTAGCAGGGGTTGCAGCTGGGACACCTGTTACACTCAACTCTGTTGGCGGTACGGTAACATGGCGACTGTCTCCCAAGATAGCCTTATCTGGCTACGGTGCAGCACTATTTGTTGATGCTGCTTCAAATAGCGTGAATGCTTCCACAACCTTTACAAGTTGGATGGCGGGAGTTCACTTCAGAGATTTATTCAAGTCAGGGAACACTGCCGGGATTATTTTTGGTCAGCCGCTTTTCCGTAGTGATACAGGTGGTTCTGCTCAACTTACTCCCACAGGCGAGAATCGGGCGACTCCTTACCATTTAGAAGCCTATTACCGCCTTCAAGTTACCGATAATATCAGCATTACCCCTGGTGCATTTGTTCTCTTTAACCCAGAAGGTAACAGCAACAATGAAACTACAACAGTAGGTGTACTTCGGACTACTTTTACCTTTTAAGAGATTGACAGTAGGGAGTCAAAATCCCCCAATAAATTGGGGGATTTTGAGATTGGTTAACAAAGTTCACAGTAATAACAATATTGCCCTGTCTCACTAGTATCGTGACAAAAAAATCTTTACTCGATGCTGAACCCCACTAAGGTTTGTAGAATCTAAACCCACTAACCGACATATAGATGGAAAGTGTCCTTTAGGTGCGTCTAAGCTGAAAGTATATTCTTCATATTTAACCCATTCATGATTGACAAGACTTGGTAGCCATCCAACTTTATAAGCAAAGCGCTTACAATCTTTCTTGGCTTGCCAAATACGTTGTTGGACGCTAAAACCAAATCTGCCTTCACTATATTGAACCCAGAGCTTATTAATAATATAAAGGTCATGACGAGGAAATCTTTTAATTTCGCCATCATCTAACCAGCCTTCTTCTTCACGCTCACATATTTTGAGCATAGTAGAGTAAGTTTCTCTATCAGCTTCCTGCCATTTTTGCTCTGCTAGTAATTCCTGTAATTTTCTATAATCAA
Organism: Nostoc cf. commune SO-36; assembly: GCF_023734775.1. Lineage (NCBI taxonomy): Bacteria > Bacillati > Cyanobacteriota > Cyanophyceae > Nostocales > Nostocaceae > Nostoc > Nostoc commune. Next base: position 5,720,046 of record NZ_AP025732.1, read on the forward strand.
TACCAGATGTATGAGATACAAGAGTTAATTCTGCTGTCAATTGAGACAGATGTAACTACACATTTGATAAAGATTTAATAATTGATGTTTGTGAATCTGACTCCACAACTTGAGATGGTAATTGAGATATTTGCTCTTTTATTTGAACCAATTCTTCAAAAATTTTATAATTTAATTTTTGTTCATCAGTCATAATTTCTTTCAAAGCTTGTAGTTCAGCTTGAGCAGCTAGTGAGGCTTTTTGAGTCTCAGCTAAAGTAATCTGAGCTTGTATTGCCGTTTCTTCAGTATTTGCCAATCGCTTTTGCATAGTCCGAAGCTCAGATTTTAATTCCTTTATTTCCGTTTGAAAGCTTGCAATAGTTGATTCAATATTATGCAAATTATTATTTGCTTTCATATCCTGCAACTCTTCACGGGTACGTCTGAGTTCTTCAATTGCTTTTTCGTAATATCCTAATGGCGTTTTCCAGTTATCATTACCTGCTTTGAACATAAAATAAATTTGCTTATTTTATTGCTTATCTATTAATAATATTTGTGAAGACTTGTCCTCTGATATAAGATTGTTTTTGAAATCATAATTATTCATTATGTTACGCCAAAAATTACAAAGTAAACCATATTTTATCCAGTCTTTAATAGCTCGATTTTTCAATTCTGGAGAATTTCTGACTAAAGCAGCCATCATAGCGGCATTTTGTTGTAATTGTCCATAAATTTTCAATACCTCGTCAATAGAAGTATTTTCATCTAACTTACTCAGTTCATAGCATTCGCTTAACTCATAAAGCTCAACATCAGAAAATAGACCACCAGGCTTCCATGCGATTTTGAGCCTTTGTCTACATTTATCAAGAGGACTGGGTAAACCGTGAACTAAATATTTTTTTAACTCATTCCGAATTAGTTCAAATTTTCCATCTATCAGTTCCGATATTTTATCAACTATTTGATTGGCATCTTGAAATAACTTATTTTCCAAATATTCGATTCTTTCCAAACTCTGCTCAATGCTGTTTTGAGACAAGCTAATCGCCTGCATTACAGCTAGTGACATTTGATTAATTCTGTTTTCTATATAAAAATTACTTTTACTAACAGTCTCCGTGAGGAATCTCTCACGAATGTTATTTATTTCCTCAAGTTGATGTTTAATTTTTTCATCTGCGGTATTCAACAGATATTCAATATCAACTTTAGCTTTGCTTTCTAATTCCTCAATTCTTTCTATTGCGTGATTAATGCTTTCTTGAGCTATATAATCAAGCTTGTCAGCTAAAGGGTAAAGTTTGTCATCAAATAAGTTAGCTATTTCCTTACTACTCTCTCTCACAAGCTTCTTAGCTGCACCCTCAAATTGTTTAATAAGACCTCCAAATAGCCATCCCATCATTTATCCACATCCTTTCACAACATAATTAGCAAGCAGATATCCTCACAAAAATAACACTCTTTTTCAGGAGTGTCGAGGATAAAATCATGGCTAATAAACAAGTATAAATTCGGTGGACTATTATCACACAATACTATTATTTAGTGTTTGACAAAAATATAGTTGCTTTGTCTAAAATCTGTTGTGCGAAACTGGTGCGATGCCTACCTTGTTATACAAAACTACACTAAAAATAAATTATGTAGGTGTAGCTCATCGTAGACATCGCCCCACAGATAACCTAATTATTTCTTTTGCCTGATTGACCAGTTTGATTTGAAATTTGGTGCTTTTGTATAACCTGCTCAATTTGGGAAGTCACCGCATCTATTCTATATTTAACCTTATCAAAATCAATATTCACCCAAATATAGGCTTTGTCAGGTCTTTGCTGCTTATGATTCATATATTGCTTTACTTGTCAAGATATTTTGTTATATCTATACAATATAGCCATCTCAATTTCTAAACTCCAATCTCTAGACGTATAAGTAGATATGCTTAATATTTACTTAGGGTTTTACACGGTTATTCGTAGGGCAACAGCTAGCTGTGCTACCCCACTAAAAAAGACGCGATATTCCGCGCCTCTGGCAGCTAAAATCCAAATTTTAAGTGTTAGCTTAAACCTTTGTTTGTAGATATTGCACCAGCTGCGGTGCTTGCATCACTCCCTCTATCCTATCCACAGGTTGACCCTGCTTAAACAGTACCAAGGTTGGTAGAGAGGCAATTTTATACTGAGTAGCCAAATCTGTGTATTTTTCTGTGTCGATTTTGACAATTCGCAGGCGATCCTTAAGTTGGACATTGACTTGCTCTAAAATTGGCACCATCATTTGGCATGGGCCCACACCAGTCAGCGTAAAAATCTACTAATACAGGTACATCAGAAGCAGATAGCATCTCTTCAAAGCTATTAAATTGCTTTTAGTTGCCATGTGACACACACCGATTTTCAATTGTTTGTTTCAATAGTAATTCTTAGAAAATAAAAGCGGTATAGATTCACGGGTTTTTGTTGGGAAAATATTAGATTAGTTAATATAAACTGATTTCTAGTCCAAAATCTTAAATAATTATAATATTGGGATTGTGATATTTCGCTAAATACGACGTATAACTTTATCTATTAGCTATTTAATTTGCAACATGACGGTAAGATTGTCATCCCGCAAGAGTTAGATTTTATTCAGACAATATTCAGATGTTCCCGAAATCACCATAAGATAATTAGCGCGGTATTTCTAAGATTGAGGAACATTGAATGACACTATTACAAGATAAAGTTGCAATTGTTACAGGTGCATCACGAGGAATTGGGCGTGCGATCGCAATTGAATTAGCCTCACAAGGAGCGATCGCAGTTGTCAATTATGCCAGTTCGAGTGCTGCTGCTGAGGCGGTTGTTACAGAAATTACAAGTGCGGGAGGTCAGGCGATCGCTATCCAAGCAGACGTTTCTAAAGGCGATCAAGTAGACGCATTAGTTAACACCGTCATGGAAAAGTTCAGCCGTGTGGATATCTTAGTTAACAACGCGGGTATTACTCGTGATACACTGCTTTTGCGTTTGAAGCCAGAAGATTGGCAAGCTGTGATAGACCTTAATCTAACTGGTGTTTTCTTATGTACACGCGCCGTAAGTAAAATTATGCTCAAGCAGCGATCGGGGCGGATTATCAACATTACCTCCGTTGCTGGGCAAATGGGCAACCCAGGGCAATCAAACTACAGCGCCGCCAAAGCAGGTGTAATCGGCTTCACCAAAAGCGTTGCCAAAGAACTAGCTACTCGTGGGATCACCGTTAACGCCGTCGCCCCTGGATTCATCTCCACCGACATGACCAGCGACCTCAACAACCCCGAAGATATTCTCAAGTACATCCCACTCGGTCGCTTCGGTCAACCCGAAGAAGTCGCTGGTATGGTGCGTTTCCTCGCCGCCGATCCCGCCGCCAACTACATCACCGGACAAGTTTTTAATGTCGATGGTGGTATGGTCATGGCGTAAATAGTGCTGAGTTAGGAGTTAATGATTTTTGTCAATTATTAGTCAATACAGTTCAGTTAAGCATCTCTTTCTTCTCTCTGCGTTCTCTGCGCCTTCTCTACGAGACGCTACGCGTTGGCGAAAGCCTCTCGTAGAGAAGGCGGTAGCCTGCGGCAAGCCGAAGCGTCTACGTAAAAAAAACGACTTTGGTAACAGAGTTTTAGCCTTAACTGAACCGTATTGCTTTATAGTTGAATAAATTTTTTTGTAAGCTTTACCCCAGTTTTATAGGTTTTGTGTACTAGCTCTCGTAGACATCGCTTCCATACGAAAATAAATCATAGTAGGGCTAGCATTGCAATGCCCACCCTACAAACAATTAAGGCTGTTGACGTATCCTTTGCCAGACAGTAAAGCCCAAAAGAATAATAATGCTACTGGCGGTAGCCAGCATCACAGCCAAACTCATACCTTGTATTCTCATCGCCAGCAAGTTGAAAACTAAGGTAATTGACCAAAGGGTAAACGCAGCATGGCGCTGGGAGAGTCCCCAAGCAAGTAAGCGGTGGTGCAAGTGGTCTTTGCCAGGAGTACTCAGAGGATTATTTCCTGCTAATAGCCGTCGCACAAATACTTGAGTGGTATCTAACACTGGTAACAGTAGAAATAAAACCGTAGGAATTAGCGCATAAATTGTGTTTTGTTGCAGTTTGCCTAAAATACTAGTTGCTGCCAGCACATAGCCAAAAAAGTATGCTCCGGCATCACCCATAATAATTCGTGAAGGATGAAAGTTATGGCGTAAAAAGCCTAGTGCAGCACCTCCCAAGGCTGCGAGTACCAAAATTGCTGCTGCACGATTGTTAAATTGGGCTGCAACAGCTAACAAACTCATGGCAGTAATAAAACTAATTCCTCCTGCCAAGCCATCCATGCCATCCATCAAGTTGATAGCATTAGTAATCCCTACTACCCATAGTACTGTTAGCAATATGGACAGGAACGAGTCGATGGGCGTGCCAAACAGAACTTTGACGCTGATGCCATTAGCTACCAGCAACAGTGCTGTGACAATTTGTGCCCACAATCGAACAGAGGGCGGTAAGCCAAACTGATCATCGATAAAGCCCACAAGGACTAATATCGAACCCCCTAACAGAATAGTGAGTACCTGAGCCAATACAGTTTGGAGTTCGATAGGTCGTAATAGGCTAGCTAATACCAGCGCGGCAATTACACCCGCGTAGATAGCTAACCCCCCTGCGTTGGGTAAAGGTTCTCGGTTGAGTCGCCGTGCGTTGGGTTGATCAGCCCAACCTACCCGCAAGGCGAATTTGCGTACTGTCGGAATTAAACGCCAAGTTACCAGCCAAGCCAAGAGGAACGTAAATACTACTGCCAACCAGCCGGTGCCGCTAGGTTCGGCAATACCAAGGAACTTAAGGGAGTTGTCTAGATTCATCTCCCAATTCAAGCATTACTGCCTGTATCTAATATGAGCATCACCTGTATATTAATCAATTTTTTTATTTCCATTTGTAACTTGAGCCGCTTGGGAGATTAGCACTCTGGCGCTGTGAGTGCTAAATTGTCTAATGGAAGCGCTGGAGAAATAAAACATGGCGAAAATTATTGCATTTGACGAGGAATCGCGGCGAGCTCTAGAAAGGGGTGTTAACGCCCTTGCCGATGCCGTAAAAATCACCTTGGGGCCTAAAGGTCGCAATGTCCTTTTAGAAAAAAAGTTTGGCGCACCTCAAATTGTCAACGATGGTATCACTGTTGCCAAGGAAATTGAATTAGAAGATCCTTTGGAAAATACTGGTGCAAGACTCATCCAGGAAGTAGCCTCAAAAACTAAAGATGTCGCTGGGGATGGTACAACCACCGCCACAGTTTTAGCACAAGCCTTGATTCGAGAAGGTTTGAAGAACGTGGCGGCGGGTAGTAACCCTGTTAGCTTGAGACGCGGGATCGACAAAACTATTGAGGCACTGGTACTAGAAATTGCCAAAATAGCCAAGCCAGTAGAAGGAAGTGCGATCGCTCAAGTTGCCACTGTCTCTGCTGGTAACGATGAAGAAGTTGGCCAAATGTTAGCCCAAGCAATGGAAAAAGTCACCAAAGATGGTGTAATTACCGTTGAAGAATCTAAATCTCTAACCACCGAACTAGAAGTAGTTGAGGGGATGCAGATTGACAGAGGTTACATTTCACCCTACTTTGTCACCAACAACGAGCGGCAAATCGTGGAATTTGAAAACGCCCGGATTTTGGTTACTGACAAAAAAATCAGCAGCATCCAAGATTTAGTACCAATTTTGGAAAAAGTCGCCCGTTCTGGTCAGCCCTTGCTGATCATCGCTGAAGATGTCGAAGGTGATGCTTTGGCAACTTTGGTGGTAAACAAAGCGCGGGGTGTACTAGCCGTGGCTGCAATTAAAGCACCTGGGTTTGGCGATCGCCGCAAAGCTTTGTTAGAAGATATTGCTATTCTCACCGATGGACAGTTGATTTCGGAAGAAATCGGCTTAAGTTTGGATACCGCTGCTCTAGAAGCGCTGGGAACTGCCCGCAAAATCACCATTGACAAAGAAAGCACCACAATTGTCGCTGGTAGTGTCACCAAGCCAGAGGTACAAAAGCGGATTGGTCAAATTCGCAGACAGTTGGAAGAAACCGATTCTGAGTACGATCAAGAAAAACTGCAAGAACGCATCGCCAAGCTTGCTGGCGGTGTGGCAGTGATTAAAGTGGGTGCGGCAACCGAAACCGAACTCAAAGACCGTAAGCTGCGGATTGAAGACGCGCTGAACGCTACTAAAGCTGCTGTGGAAGAAGGTATTGTTCCTGGTGGTGGGACAACTCTAATTCACTTAGCTAAGAAGGTAGAAGAGATTAAAAAGACCCTACAAAATGACGAAGAAAGAATTGGGGCTGATATTGTCGGACGAGCGCTAGAAGCCCCCTTGCGCCAAATAGCAGACAATGCTGGTGCTGAAGGTTCTGTAATCGTCTCGAAAGTTCGTGATAGCGACTTTAACATTGGTTACAACGCCGCTACTGGCGAATTTGAAGACTTGATTGCTGCTGGTATTATTGACCCTGCCAAAGTCGTGCGTTCAGCTTTGCAAAACGCTGGTTCCATTGCTGGTTTGGTCTTAACCACCGAAGCGATCGTTGTTGAAAAGCCGGAGAAGAAATCTGCTGCTGCTGCCCCTGATATGGGCGGTATGGGTGGCATGGGCGGCATGGGTGGCATGGGTGGCATGGGCGGTATGGGCGGCATGGGCATGTTCTAACTTCTGCTCACCCAGATAAATATTTTTTCAGCAGTTTGTCTTACCAAGGCAAACTGTTTTTTTATACTTACCATTGCTGATTCAGAAGCAATATGTTATCTGTATTGCTGTTAACTCATTGAACGTAAATAAACTTACAGCAGTTTTCATCTATTTAAACCACACATATCGTAGGGGCACAGCATTGCTGTGCCCTTACAACTGAATATTAACAAAATGTTGATGACCAAATTAGCAACCTAAATAATTGATTAATCTAGAAATTGCCGTCTTTATATTAATTTTTGTAAAATTATGTGTAATCGGTTATTAGTCATTAGCCAATTATTTTTACTAATGACTAATGACTAATAACTATTAGGTAATATTGCATGGCACGAAAACTGAGTCGCCTTCCCAAAATAATCAGCAAGCTATATGAAGATGAGTTCTATCACCAACCAGGGGCTATACCTGGAACCATTTTTATTGATGCAGATGCTCCACCACCGGTAATTTTTTTGATTGACTATAACCAAACCAATTTGATCCGCAAACAAATAGCGACTCCAGAAGAATGTATCCCTTATCTGGACAGGGAATCGATTTCTTGGGTAGATGTACAAGGTTTAGGCAGTCAAGATATATTACAACGATTAGGTCAGGTTTTTGAATTACATCCTCTAGTTTTAGAAGATATAGTCAATGTGCCAGAGCGTCCCAAAACAGAGGATTATGAAGACCAATTGCTATTCATTGCCCGCATGGTAGTACCAAAGGAAAGAACATGTGGTTTTCACAGCGAGCAAGTGAGTTTGATATTAGGGAAAAATTATTTGCTGACAGTACAAGAGGAACCAGAACATGATTGCTTTGAAGCGGTGCGATCGCGAATTGAAAAAAACAAAGGGATCATCCGTAAACAGGGAGCAGATTATTTAGCTTATGCTCTGTTAGATGCAATTATTGATGGATTTTTCCCAGTACTAGAGCTTTATGGGGAGCGAATCGAAGAGTTAGAAGAGGAGGTAATAGTTAAACCTACTCCACAAACACTACAAAATATTTATCAAATTAGGCGAGAATTACTGCAACTACGTCGTGCTATCTGGCCCCAGCGAGATGCAATTAATGCCTTAATTCGAGATGCTCCCGATTTGATTAGTGAAGAAGTGCGAATCTACTTGCGAGATTGTTATGACCACACAGTGCAAGTAATGGATATGGTAGAAACTTATCGAGAACTAGCATCTGGGTTAATGGATGTGTATCTTTCGGCGGTGAGTAATAAAATGAATGAAATCATGAAGGTACTAACAATAGTTTCAACAATTTTTATTCCACTAACTTTTATTGCCGGAATATATGGTATGAATTTCAATACTGAAAAATCGCCATATAATATGCCTGAACTGAATTGGTATTGGGGTTATCCACTTTGTTGGGCAGTAATGTTAGCGATCGCACTTGGTTTGCTATTCTTTTTTTGGCGACGAGGCTGGCTGCAAAATTCTGTAACCATCAAGCGTAATTAAAAATTTTAGATTAACGATAAGTAAAATCTACATTCATTAGCACCGGGAGTTAATATTTTAAGTTATGAGGAGTAGCGACCAGAATTTAGTAGTTTTAACGATTTATATTATCGGTGTTTCCTACATTTTTAACCGCATGGTTGAATCCATCGATGATCAAATTAAGTTTGAGTTTAAAAAAGGAATCGTTGATGAGCAACTCAAAGAAAACAATCTCGACGATAAAATTGGGATTTCTTTTAAACTCAAATCCTCATACCCAATTGACGATTTGAAAGATTTAGGAATTAGCATTGAAAATAAATCGGATAATGTTGCCGTATACGTTGACTGGGACAATAGCTCTTTAGTCGTTGAACATAGCAAACAATCGCGCCGCGTAATTCGGAAATCACCAGACTTAACCCGCGACTTAGCAGTACCCCAAAGTCCTAGCTTAATTGCCCCTAAGAAAACACTTTCGGAAACGGTGACAGCAGAAGATGTATTCGAGCGCGATCAAGTAGCTGGAACCTATTCAGCTAAAAAACCATTAATTGATATCAATGGGCTACAAAAAGGTCAAAAAAAGTTATACAACGACTTTATTAACAGAAGAAAAGAGTTGGACTTTTCCTTGCAACTGGTACTAAGGATATCTGAAGTGCGTTTAGGTCTAGCTCCAGGTCGTGATTTTCCTCCCATTAGTATTATCAATTGTCCTTTCACAGTCAGGAAACTACCTTGGACTTACGCTCTACCTTGGAATAAAAAAAAGTAATGCCATGTCAACATACTACGTCAACCAAAGATTACACTGGATCTAAGGAGAGAGTAGGCGCAGGTGGTTGCAGATCAGTCATAGTTACTGGTTTGAGGAAAGTCCGGACTCCCGAAAGACCAAACTTGCTGGATAACGTCCAGTGCGAGCGATCGTGAGGATAGTGCCACAGAAAGATACCGCCAGATCAATTAAAAATTAAAAATTAAAAATGTAAAATGAACAATTTTTAATTTTTAATTTTACATTTTTAATTGTTCTGGTAAGGGTGCAAAGGTGCGGTAAGAGCGCACCAGCAGTATCGAGAGGTGCTGGCTCGGTAAACCCCGGTTGGGAGCAAGGCGATAGGAACTACGGTTGGTCTTTTACCAGTTCCGCTCAATGAGAGCCGCTTGAGGCGTTTGGTAACAAACGTCCCAGATAGATAACTGCCCTCGCAAGAGAACAGAACCCGGCTTATGTCCTGCTCTCTCCCCCCTTTATTTAGTGCTGAGTTAGGAGTCAGAAGTAAGTATTTTTCCCCTGCCTCCCCTGCCCCATGCCCTCAATGCCCCTTGCCCCCTGCCCCCTGCCCTCAATGCCCCTTGCTTATCCACGCCGTCAGCGGCAACTCGAAAGTTTAGTCCAAAAATTAGGTTTGCCTCTAGAAGCACCTATAAAGTGGGAACTGCTGGATTTAGCCCTAACTCATCCCACTGTCTCTGATTCGGCAAATTATGAACAACTTGAGTTTGTTGGCGATGCAGTGGTGCGGCTGGTGTCGGCTGTTGTGTTATGGGAAAATTATCCTGATTGTCCAGTAGGGGATTTTGCGGCAATTCGTTCGGTGTTGGTGAGCGATCGCATCCTCGCCCAATTGGCCAGAGTTTATGGTTTGGAGTTATACTTACTAGTCGCTGGTAGTGCTACCGCCGATAAAGTTGGTCAGGAGTCACGACTAGCAGATTCCTTTGAAGCAGTTTTGGGTGCGCTTTACTTAAGTACTCAAAATCTGGAATTGATCCGCTCTTGGCTAGATCCCCACTTCCACCAACTAGCAACAGAAATTCGCCTCGATCCTGCCAGACTTAATTACAAAGCTGCTCTCCAAGAATGGACTCAGGCACAATTCAAAGTTTTACCAGAGTATCGGGTTGTGGAAGTCAGTCAACCGCATCGCAATCAAGAACGTTTTATGGCTGAAGTGTGGCTGCACGGAAACAAGCTAGGAGTTGGTAAAGGACGCTCGATCAAAACTGCTGAACAAGCCGCAGCTAAGGTAGCTTTTTTAGCAATTCCTAAACCGGAAATACCCTAAACCAAAAATAGTGTTGATAAACTGATAACTCATGTGGTTGTCAGTGGTCATTTGTCCCTAGTCCCTTGCATACTAATGACAAATGACAAATGACAAATGACAAATGACAAACCAAATTAAAATTGCTGTCATCGGAGTTGGGCGTTGGGGAGTGCATCTGCTGAGAAATTTCTTAGCACATCCTTTGGTAAATGTAGTTGCTGTAGTAGACCCGCATCCAGAGCGATTAGTGGCGATAAAGCAGCAGTTTAACTTAGATGATCGTGTACTATTAACAACGCAATGGGAAGAGTTAAAGAAAGTGCCAGGGTTGACGGGAGTGGCGATCGCAACTCCAGCTACCACCCACTATGCTTTAGTTAAAGACTCTCTCCAAAAGGGATATCATGTTTTAGCTGAAAAACCCCTAACTCTCAACCCAGCAGAATGTCGGGAACTTTGCCAGTTGGCAAAGCAGCATCATTTAATACTTATGGTTGACCATACTTATTTATTTCACCCAGCAGTTGAGCGAGGAAAAACTGTAGTACAGGCGGGTAAATTAGGTTATTTACGCTATGGTTACGCTACCCGCACCCATTTAGGGCCTGTTCGGCAAGATGTTGATGCGCTGTGGGACTTAGCCATTCACGATATTGCTATCTTTAACGCTTGGCTGGGTCAAATTCCTCTGAAAGTACAAGCGACGGGTACAGTGTGGCTACAAGGGGAGGGGAGTGAAAAAATGGCCTACTCCCCATCTCAAGGACTAGCTGATTTAGTATGGCTGACACTAACATACCCAAATGGCTTTCAAGCTTATATTCACCTCTGCTGGCTGAATCCTGATAAACAGAGACGACTGGGGATTGTCGGAAGCCTTGGCAGTTTGATTTTTGATGAAATGTCACTATTATCACCTCTCACCCTGCTACATGGGGAGTTTGAACAGCAGGGCAATCAATTTATTCCTGTTAATCAAAGGCAGGTGGTGCTGGAATTAGAATCAGGGGAACCATTGGCGCGAGTTTGCGATCGCTTTATTGTCTCTATTCTTAACGATACTCCCCCAGAGGTTTCATCGGGCTGGGTAGGCACTGAGTTAGTAGAAATTCTTACGGCTCTAACATCATCCCTTGAGCAAGGTGGCAAACCTGTTTTTTTAAACGATAGTTTCAGTGACTCTTGAATTATGGAATTCTGGCTAAATTAGGGACTTCCAAAAAAAACTAATTATCCCAAATTGTTTGTACCTTTCTTGGTAGCACAGATGTACATCTCTACGATGAGATGTTTTTCTAATATAAGTCTCTTACCTCTTGACAGTCCCATTCGCACAAACTCCCCCTTTTGGAAGACTTACCAAGATAGTTTGCAAGGGCGAAAGACGGATCTCACAAGTCTCCTTCCCAAGTAAAACCAGGGACTTCGGCAACATCTCTTTGTCTACCTCTGCTTTCACAGATTTGTTGTTCCCCAAAGAAGGACTTACACCAGACTCTTGTCGGCTAGGGTAATTGCTTGCTTTTACGCCCTCATTCCCAGAGGAAAACTCAAGATCCCCTACGTTTTCTTCTTTCTTGGGAACAGCTAACAGCGAGATATCAATCAAAGGTAAAGTAATTTTCAGTGTTGTACCTTGATAAAGCCCTGCACTCTCAAGAGTAATGCTGCCTCCCATGAGTTCGATTAAGTTTCGTGAAATTGCTAATCCCAATCCAGTACCTTCAAACTGGCGCGTGGTTGTGCCATTCACCATTACAAAGGGGCGAAATAGCTTGTGCTGTTGAGTTGGATCAATCCCTATACCTGTATCTTTAACAGCGACTACCACCTGAGATTGACCACCACTAGATTGAATCTCTGTACTAATGGTAATACTTCCTGTATCGGTGAACTTAGTGGCGTTGCCGATAACATTAATCAGCACCTGCTTCAGTTTTGCCCCGTCTGCTTTAATTGGTATCGGTTGGGGATCTAGCTCACATTTCAACTGTAAGCCTTTTTGTTGAACATTAACTGATTGTAAATTAATCACCTCTAACAATGTTTGTCGGAGGTCAATAGGTGTGGAAACAACTGAAAGCTTACCTGCTTCGATTTTAGAAATGTCGAGTAAATCATTAATAATACCTAGCAAGTGAATCGTTGTTTCATCGGCACGCTTGAGAAAGTCCATTTCTTCTTCCCGGTCATCACATAAGCCATCTTCAACCAGGCGAATACAGTTAATAATAATATTTAATGGGTTTCTTAATTCATGGGAAGTCGTAGCCAGAAACTGGCTTTTAATCTGGTTAGCGGTTTTTGCTTCTTTCCAAGCTATTTCTAGTTCTTCTGACCCAGCTTTGAGCCGTTCTACCATTTGGTCTAAGGCTTGGGCTAGTTGATTGAATTCCCGGATTTGAAAATTGTGCGGAACTGGTTGTGCAGCGTGGTGAGAGTGAATATTGAGGGCATAATCTCGCAGTTCTTCTACAGGGCGTGCCAAGTAAGGAGCTAAATATAGAGATGCTAACAAACTTGCACCAATCAACCCAACTGTCAAAACGATGAGAATTAGTTTGATTTCCTCTAAACCAAAAAGCGCATTTTCGACACTAGTAATAGCTAAAACTATCCATTTTTCCTGTTGCTGTTGGCTGAGTGGATTTGTAATAGCTGTATAGCCAGCTACTAATTCTTTGCCATCTGTAAAAGACAAATTTATGGAATCGTTTCGTCCGGCGATGGCATTTTTAATTATGCTTTTGAACTGAGAAGCATAAGGGTGCTGACTGATATTAGTTCCCACCCACTCTGTGAATGGGTGCGCCAAAATTGTGCCATCTTCAGCAATCACTACCATAGCGCCTGTGAGCGATCCCGGCGCATTTCTGGTTTGTTGGTACAATGCAGACTGAATACTTAAGCTGTAAACTGAATTTTTTCGGTTATCGGAGACTGGTGCAGATAACACTACTTGCAGTTGATTTTGTGTGTTTCTTTTGCCAGTTCTTCCTGTCTTTGACGGAAAGATTGTTTTGACATCAATTCCTTCATTAGGTAAAGGTGATGTCACTTCTTTGATAGGTTGATCCCCGCAGCTACTGGCAATTATTTTCTGGTTGAGGAGGTTTGTTAATTGGATGCACTCAATACTTGCTGGAAGTTGTTGCCTAAACTGCGTGAGAATTTCTTGTTCTTGTATGGGCGAACCTGAAGGAATCACAGTCGTTTTACTTACACTCAGCAAATTAGCTTTTAAGATAGCGATCGCATCTCCAATTCTTTCCCCTTTACTGATGGCGCTTTCTGTTAAATTTTGACGTGCAGTTCCTAATATACTAGAACGTGCCTTATTTAAGGCAACAATCTCGCCTATAAGTAAAACTGGGACAAACAGAAGCAATATTCTCGTTACTAAAATTCGACGAAAGGAAGATTGGCGGGAATTAGTCATCAAGTGTCTCACTTTGCACCTGCAAACCACTACAGCGAAGATATGCAATTAGACGAGCTAAATGAGACATTTTATTAATTTATGAGAGTTTTATTTTCAATGTTTAAAAATAACAAATTGCTATAATTTAAAAAGAAACGTAGTATACCAAAACCCTTGTTTAGTAGATGTAAAAGCGACTTGTGTAGCACACAAATACAGTAGTGGAATAGCGAAAGAGTAACTTCCAAGCATAGATTTTTTGGAGAATCTACATACTAGTAAAGAAAATAATAAAACTATCAAATCAATTTAATGTTGCAACATCGTCCTACTACTACAGTTGTTTTAGCAATGAGTGCAGATGGCAAGATAGCAGATTTTAGGCGATCGCCTGCCCGGTTTGGTTCGAAGGTTGATAAAGCCCATTTAGAAAAACAAATTGCTGCCGCTGATGCCGTTTTATTTGGTGCTGGTACTTTAAGTGCCTACGGAACAACGCTTACCGTTACAGATCCAACTCTAGTGCAACATCGGGTGCAAGAGGGGAAGCCAGAGCAGCCAGTTCATATAGTGACTACAAGCTCTGCAAACCTTAATCCGGAAATTCGCTTTTTTAAGCAACCAGTTAGACGCTGGCTACTAACGACAACAGCAGGAGCGCTTTCATGGAAAGAACGCTTACAGACGCTTGCCTCAACTCTGGGAACCGAAGAACAGAAGTGCCCTCCAGAATTTGAGCAGATTCTGGTTTTTGAAACACCAACGCGAGAAATTGACATTCTCGCAGCTTTGAAGCATCTGGCCACTCTACATATAACACGCTTAGTCATCTTGGGTGGAGGTGAATTAGTAGCTTCTTTACTGGCATTAGATTTAATTGATGAATTATGGCTGACTGTCTGTCCGCTGATTTTAGGTGGTAATACTGCACCCACACCCGTCGAAGGGAAAGGATTTTTACCCGATTTAGCTCCCAAGTTGCAACTTATAGAAGTTCAGACAGTTGAGCAAGAAGTGTTTTTGCACTATCGCCTGCAACGACCAGTAGATTAGATTACGCTAAGTAAAGTTATTTATTGGGCATGGGAAAGAGGCAGAGGGGCAGGAAGCAGGGAGCAGAAGAGAAAGAGCTAATTTTTTATTCTCCCCTTTCCCTGCTTCCCCCTGCTCCTCTTCCCCCCACTCTCCACTCCCCACTCCCTACTCCCCAAAAAAACCCAGACAATGGTGGAACAACTTAAGCCTCGCTATTCTGTCGTTTGGACGAACAAAATCGCTGAAGTACCCCAAAATGCCTGGAATGCTTTGGCAATGCCACTCAAAACGCCATTTTTAGAATGGGAGTGGCTAAATAATCTCGAAACCTCCCAGAGTACTACGGCTAAAACTGGTTGGTTGCCAAATCACTTGACATTGTGGCGAGATAGAACGCTGATTGCTGCTGCGCCACTTTATCTTAAAGGACATAGTTCTGGTGAATTTGTTTTCGATCACCAATGGGCAGAGTTAGCCGATCGCATCGGAGTCCAATATTACCCAAAATTGCTGGGAATGACACCATTTACTCCTGCTGAAGGCTATAGATTTTTAATCGCCCCAGGAGAAGATGAGGATGAAATCACAGCGCTAATGGTGCATGAAATTGACACTTTTTGCTCAAAAAATCGAATTTCTGGGTGTCATTTTCTCTACGTCGATCCCCAATGGCGTCCGATGCTGGAACGGCATGGGTTTACAACTTGGCTGCACCACAGCTATGTCTGGGAAAATGCTGGCTTTAAAACTTTTGATGACTATTTAAAGGTGTTTAACGCCAATCAGCGCCGCAATATTAAGCGGGAACGCAAAGCTGTGGAAAAAGCAGGTTTACGATTACAACCTTTGACTGGCGATGAAATTCCTCAATCTGTGTTTCGCTTGATGTATCAGTTTTATGCTGACACCTGTGATAAGTTTGGCTGGTGGGGTAGCAAGTATCTCACACAGCGCTTTTTTGAGCAGCTACAGGCCGATTATCGCCATCGAGTCTTGTTTTTCGCCGCATATAGTGAGCAAGATAATTCTCATCCTTTAGGAATGTCGTTTTGTTTGTTTAAAGGTGACAAACTCTATGGACGCTATTGGGGAAGTTTTCAAGAAATAGATTGTTTACATTTTGATGCTTGCTATTATGCGCCAATTGAGTGGGCGATCGCTAACGGAATCCAAGTTTTTGATCCTGGCGCGGGTGGCCGCCATAAAAAACGCCGTGGTTTCCCCGCTATGCCCAATCACAGTCTGCACCGCTTTTACAATAATCGTTTAGGGCAAATTTTACGTCCCTATATTAAGGAAGTGAATCAACTCGAACAGCAGGAGATTGAGGCAATTAATGCAGATTTACCATTTAGCTAGCTCTACAACAAGCCTGTCGCTTACTTTTTTGCAAAGCCTTACTCTGTTGGGGTAAAACGGCAGAGTTAAAAAGCTGAAAGCTATATGGAAAAAGGTTTTTAGCCTCTAGCTACGTCTTTACACGGATCTTGGCTCAATAGACATCTCCAGAAATTAATTATTCGTTGGCTGAAACCCTTGTAGAGACGTAGCAGTGCTACGTCTCTACTTCATTTTTGCTCATATCTCTAATGTCAATACAGAAATTACTGATATTAAAGTTTTACAAGAATCATTACTTTCAGTACTAGCTATACCCGACAATTTTTATCGGGTATGTTTGACTGGTATTTTTGCTCGTGTTAGTATCAGGCGACAGTGACAGACAAAACAGGGAAAGCTAGTTATGACTCAGGCAATCACAACCCAAACCAAAGCCAGCACTGCCTACTTTCAAGCCTTGAAGTGTAAGGAATGTGGTGCAGAATATGAACTCAAAGCCAGTAATGTTTGTGAGTTGTGTTTTGGGCCGTTAGAAGTCAAGTATGACTACAATGCTCTACGTCTAACTGTCACTCGTGAAACAATTCAAGCCGGGCCTAATTCAATTTGGCGCTACCGCCCATTTTTGCCTGTCGCAACTGACAATGTTATAGATGTGGGAACGGGGATGACTCCGTTGGTTCGTTCCCACCGTCTTGCCCGTCGCCTGGGTCTAAATAAGCTTTATATAAAAAATGATGCCGTTAATATGCCCACCCTGAGCTTTAAGGATCGGGTGGTGTCAGTCGCTCTCTCCAGAGCGCGGGAGTTAGGTTTCACTACTGTTTCTTGCGCTAGCACTGGCAACTTGGCAAATTCTACAGCTGCGATCGCAGCTCACGCAGGTTTAGACTGCTGTGTATTTATTCCCGCAGATTTAGAAGCTGGTAAAATTATCGGTAGTTTGATATACAGTCCTACCCTGATGGCCGTCAAGGGCAACTACGATCAAGTAAATCGCCTCTGTTCAGAAGTTGCAAATACACATGGTTGGGGTTTTGTCAACATTAATCTGCGTCCTTATTACTCTGAAGGTTCTAAGACACTAGGTTTTGAAGTTGCGGAACAACTGGGTTGGGAACTACCGGATCATGTTGTTGCTCCCTTGGCATCTGGTTCTCTGTTTACCAAAATTTATAAAGGCTTCCAAGAATTTATAGAAGTTGGTTTGGTAGAAAACAAAAAAGTCCGTTTCAGTGGCGCTCAAGCTGAAGGTTGTTCACCCATCGCCCAAGCCTTCAAAGAAGGACGCGACTTTATTAAGCCAGTTAAACCGAATACAATTGCCAAATCCCTAGCGATCGGCAATCCAGCAGACGGCATTTATGCTGTGGAGTTAGCTCAGAAGACTGGTGGTAACATTGAATCAGTCAATGATGCAGAAATTATTGATGGCATCAAACTACTGGCAGAAACCGAAGGCATCTTCACCGAAACGGCTGGTGGTACAACTGTAGCCGTGCTGAAGAAATTGGTAGAAGCTGGCAAAATTGATCCAGATGAAACTACCGTAATTTACATCACTGGTAACGGTCTAAAAACCCAAGAAGCAATTCAAGGCTACGTTGGCGAACCCTTGACTATTGATGCCAAACTCGATAGTTTTGAACGTGCCCTAGAGCGATCGCGTACTCTTGATCGCTTGGAATGGCAACAAGTTCTCGTTTAGTTAAGAGTTATCAGTTAAGAGTTATAAGTTTTTTGATTTATAACTCTTAAGTTTATTCCTAGCTCCTAACTTCTCACTCTTCATTCTTCACTTTGTACTTACTTCTATGGCTGTAAAAGTTTTAGTTCCGACGACTCTTCAGAGTTTTACTAATAATCAAGCTACTCTAGAATCCAACGGTAGCACCATTGCTGAATTGTTGGAATCCTTAGAACAAAGCTTTCCTGGTATTAAATCGCGTTTGTGCGATGAAGAAGGCAAGCTACGTCGATTTGTAAATTTTTACGTAGATAGCGAAGATATCCGCCATTTAGATGGTATTAACACAACTCTTAAAGATGGCGACGAGGTAAGTATTGTCCCAGCTGTCGCTGGTGGTTAATGCAGAAAACACGAAATCCACTAGAAGCCTGACTAGACAACCTCTTGAAACATTACCTCGTTAAGAGTCTCCGACTATTGGTGACAACTTAAGAAAAAGGTAATGTACTCAAGAGGTACATTTCTAGGAAAAAAGTGATGAGCAAGGCACGGGTAGAAAATCCAGACCACAAGCGATCGCCAGGATTTTCGTTAAATGGTATCAAGCAGGATAATTTCTTTAGCCTGTGTTGTTTGAACCATAATCCCAAAATAGTTTTGTAATTGATAGTGAATGTATAAATTTACTTTTGGGTTTATGGCTGCAAATATTTAGCTTTTATAGTCTTCTCAAAATTAGGATTGGATACGTTCTAGCCAAGATTTGACATGAGAATATGATAATATCCGCTCTTTAAGCGGACTGGTGCGAAGTATTTCATCTATTTGTGCAGCTACAGCTAGATCCGCTATAGTTTGATGGTTTCCCACCAACCAATCTTGCTGGCTGAGGATGGTTTCAAAGTTGCCTATATGGGCAAAAAACTTTTTTTCAACGCGGTTCTTGTCGATGCGACCAATTCCTTGAGCATTCAGTTGCCTTTCATAAGTGTAGCGGGCTAGAGGAGCAAAAATTACTTGCTCAAACTTTGATCGTCCTTTACACAGTAAGCTGGTCGCTAGCTGGAGAGCATCTGGATAGCGGAAGCGAAAATATACTTCAAACCAGTACAATGATTCATCTGCCCAGTCTTCCCAAAAATAGGCTTGTGCTAAATCTTTGCTGTCTGCGGGGTAAAGTGGATGTTGTGGGTGTCGGGCTTCCAGAAATTCTGCAATATCCGAGCTGTCTTGAACCTTCTCGCCATCGTATTCAATCACGGGAAGCTTTCCCGCAGATGACAATCGTGAAGCTGCTACTGCCAGCAGACCGTTATAGTTAACGACAGAATAGGCAAGATGTTTGTATTTGAGAATCTTACGAACCTTGTTACAAAAGGGAGAAACTTCCCATTGATGCAGGATAATTTTTGGCATCACACTCACCGATATTTTTGAATGTCGATAGTCTGGAATTAGGGATTGAGGATTGGCAAGATTTAAAAAACATTAGCGCGATCGCTGTTTGATGTTAGCAGAACAATAGAATTCTAGTAAACATACTGAGGGCTAGAGGAAAGACTGTTAGATTTATCTACAAATTTTTACGCTTTTTTCTTGATTTAAGAAATTTTGACAATTTTACTTATGTCTTTACTTGAGCAAAAGTTGCTGCCCAGATACACAACTTATTGAAGAAGTTGGGTAACTAAATCTAGCTTAAGTAAGTAAACTACCTACACTGACGCTTCGCGTACAGTGTAGGCTTTTAGTAGCCCTGAACTATCTACACTGAGTTTACAGCACAAACAGTTCGAGCCTCTGGGCGAGTTTACAAGATTCGCCCCAATAGTAGCAATATTCTTTGCTCCGTTTAAATCAGCGTCACCACTCCAAGAACAAGCCTCATTAGTACATCTGAAACGCTTATCAGAACGCAGTCCAATATGTAGGCATTGATGACAAGTAAGACTAGTCCATGCTGGAGGAACAGCAATTACTTCTACTCCAAATTGGATGCCTTTGTATTCCAAAAAAGACCTTAATTGATAGAAAGACCAAGAATTTGAACGCCTACGCTCTGTTTTGTTTCTTGGCTTTTGATTAGTTCTTTCACGAATACCCGTTAAGTCTTCAATTGCCACTGCTGCATTATTTTTTAATGCGTCCTGAATAATGGACTTGCTAATGTTGTGGTTTAGCCATTGTTGAAATCTTCTCTCCTTCCCCGACAACCGTTTCAAAGTCTGTTTTGCTCTGCGGCGAGTAGACCTTGTGCCTTTCGTGGCTTTCCTTTGGAAAGAACTTCTCACTCTAGAAAATCTGTCTCTAATATCGTTAATTTGCTTTCCATCCCACTTATCATTATTGCTAGTTACAGCAATGTCTCTGCGCCCAAAATCAACACCAATTACATTAGTTGATTTGATTAGTGTTAGTGGCTCATCCTTGATTTGGATGTGGATATAGTAGTTACCATCACGATGCTTGCATAGTTGTGCCGATGTTGGCTTTCTGCCTTTTAATTTACCTCTTTGGTAATTACCAGCATCAATTTTGATGTGTTCTCTGCCATTAGTCAGAGTTAAGCTAACAGTCCAGTCTTTCTCTCTAAATGAGAAAATTCTGGCATCATAATCAGCCGATGTTGGCTTAAATGTTTTAACTGGCTTGTCTTTTTGTTTGGCAGTTTTGCGATTAGCTCCAACTCTGGCACAAGCACGAACAGCTAAATTTGCGCTTAACCCAAAAAAAGCGCGAATCTCGTTATAAACCAGATTTTGAATAGTCATCTTAGGGACTTGCAAGAAAATAAAATACCAGCCATTCTAGAAGAGAAGAAGCGGTGAACTGTCCGCGCCTAGTTTAAATATCTAGAATGGGAATCCCTCAATTCATGCTCACCGACACCATCAAATCGACCTTTAAAGATGCAGCACAGAAACTGACTAGCAATCGCAAACGAGATTTCATGGCAAAAGTTACCGAAGATTACTTCGATAGTTCAGCACGCATTGCAGAAACCGTTATGGGATGGAATCGCCAGAGTGTGCAACTCGGCTTGCATGAAAGGCGGACGGGGATAGTCTGTGTAGAGAATTATCAGGCAAGGGGACGACACAATAGTATTGAGGTATTGCCCAACTTAGAAGCAGATATTCGTTCATTGGTGGATGCTCAAGCTCAAGCCGACCCTAAATTTCAATCGACCTTTCTGTATGCCCGCATTAGTGCCAGAGCAGTAAGAGAAGCATTAGTAAGTGTTCATGGCTATAACGAGAGCGAATTGCCATCTCGTCAAACTTGTGGAGAAATTCTCAATCGCTTAGGGTATCGCCTAAAAAAACACAAAAAACGAAACCCTTGAAAAAGATTCCGCAAACTGATGCCATTTTCGAGAATGTGTTCCGGGAGAATCAGGCATCAGATGAAAACCCCAAATCGTTGCGAGTGTCTATAGATACTAAAGCTAAGGTGAAGATTGGCAACCTTTCTAGAGGCGGTAAAGCTCGGACAATGGAGGCGAAAGCTGCTGATGACCACGATACACAGTGGTCATCAGTCTTAGTTCCCTTTGGCATTCTCAATACACATAATGACCAGCTATCGATTTACTTGGGTCAGTCGGCGGAAACCAGTGATTTTATCGTCGATTGTTTAACCGCTTGGTGGCATGAGAATCAACACAATTACCTGGAACTTGATGAGTGGGTGATTGATCTTGATGGCGGTGCCGCTACTCGCAGTAACCGCACACAATTTATCAAACGCATGGTTGAGTTGTCTTGTGCAATTAATTTAAAAATTCGACTGATTTATTATCCCCCTTACCATAGCAAGTACAATCCAATAGAGCGGTGTTGGGCTGCCTTGGAGAACTATTGGAATGGTGCGATTTTAGATTCTGTTGCCGCCGCAGCACAATGGGCCGCCAATATGACTTGGAAAGGAATTGCTCCCATTGTACATCTGGTTCAAACCACATATCACAAAGGAATCAAGGTTCTCTCGCAAGAGTTAGAACAATACCAACCCCAATGGCAGCGTTCTGAAACATTACCCAAATGGGATATTACTATTGTCCCTGTTTAGCTGGTACTTTATTTTCTTGCAAGTCCCTTACTGGTTATTTGAGACTTAACTTTTTCGTTGGCGTAGTTACACGCATCAGCAAAAGCTTTTAGTACCAGTTCGATTTCTTCTGCCTGTCTTTGAGAGGGGTTGAGTTTGCAAACTAGCGTCAATACTTGTTCCATGACTTCGACCTAATCACATGTGAATATAATACATTCAAAATAGTCGTGTTGTACCAAACATTTGTTTGGGAAAAGCTCAACTATCCCTCTCCCTAACTTCGCTGACGCTCAGTATTGGTCAAGGGATGTTTCGCTTTTCCCCCGCAATTCCTCTCAACACTGAAACGGAGTACCGTTTCAGTGTGAGCCTCCTTGCGGAAATAGGTGAAATTCTACTGTAAGGATTGTTAGGCGTATATTGTGGGATGCTGAGTCCCGAAATACAGCAGATTGCAACAGGCGTGAGCTACAGATAATCGTAGGGGCACAACATATTATTGTGCCCCTACCCCCATACTTCATTTACCTGAAATACGCTGTGTCAGAAAAACGCCTAACACTCCGTTATACAACAGGTCAACCTTCTTTTTGATTATTCTGCAAAACATCCTCAAGCATAGACGCTAATTCTTTATTTAAGCGACCAGACTTGACAAATTCTGCATAAGTATCGGCTTCAATTGCCAGCAGTTCTCCTCGGAATTGTTCAGTTGTAAAGCTTTGAAGATTGGGGTACTCATCCTGTAATTTGTCAATTTCTATCCGTAAATCTGCAAGTTCGCCTTTGATCAATGTTTCTTGATAACGACGAAACTCTGGATCAATGCCAGGGCGTTTATCTGCCTGGAGATGTTCTAGAACGCGTTCTAAGGCAACATGACGGGCAACGAATTCTAAATATTGCTCACGTAAGGGTGCATCGCCTAGCAAATTGAGTTTTTCTAGCAATGGTTTGATGGTTAATCCTTGGACAAGTAGAGTAAATAAAACTACTCCAAATACCGTTGCAATGATTTTTTCTCGCTCTGGTAATGTTACTGGTACACTCAATGCCAGGGCAATGGAGACGGAACCACGTAACCCACCCCACCAGAGGATAGTTTGTTCTGGTAACGAAATGTCCGATTTGGTGATGCTAGTACTCAATTTGCTGAGAATAAAAATAGCAACTGCCCGCATTAAAATCATGGCTACCACTGTCACCATGATGATTTGCAGATTTTCGCCTAAACTAGCAAAGCGTATTTGGTCGCCAATTAGCAGGAAGACAATGGAGTTAACAAAGAATGCCAAAAATTCCCAAAATTCAGAAACAATAATCCGGGTGCGGGGATTCATGCCAATACGAGAACCAAAGTTGCCTAAAATCAAACCTGTGGTGACAACTCCAATTACCCCAGAACCGCCCAAGTCTTCAATAATCAGGTAAGTGCCATAAGCGGAAACCAAAGTTAAGGATTGTTCCACTAAAGGTAAATCGAAGCGCTGGGTAAGGTAGGAAATACCAAATCCGATAAAAGCTCCCACCGCTACACCGATGCCAACAACTGTAAATAACTGCAATAAAATTGGCTGGAATTCCAATTCCACAGTTCCCAAAGATAAGGCCACCAAAAAACTAAAGGCAACTACAGCCATGCCATCATTAAACAAGCTTTCGCCTTCCATTAAGGTGGTAAGACGACTACCTACGCCGAGTTGCCGAAACAAAGCGGTGACAGAAACAGGGTCAGTTGCAGATAGACTGGCTGCAATGAGTAAAGCTGTAGTTAGAGAAATGCCAACAAGTTGATTGAGAGCGATCGCTACTCCGGCGATCGCAATTAACACCCCAAACACTGCATACAAGCAAATTGGCACTAAATCCCGCTTCAGTTCCGACCATTTCAAATTCCAGGCGGCTTCAAATAGCAGTGGTGGTAAAAAAATGAACAAAATTAATTCGGGAGAAAGGGTTACTAAACGGACATCCACCAACGCCAAACCTAAGCCGACAATCACCAGTAGTAAGGTGTAAGGTATATTGCGAAACCAGCTAAATATCTGCGGTAGTGTCGCCACACCTAAAGATACCGAAAGTACCAACAGAAACTGCTTGAGATTGTTTGTAATCACTTCCTCTGCGATCGCGGATTCAAGCACCATAGAGAAATTCCTGATATAACTTTGCATTTATCATCATCTGATTATTTTCAGATGACATCGGCTTAATGTAAGGCTTTAATAGCAGAGATTGAATATTTTACAGTTAACCGAGTATTTAGGAGGAAAGTCTTGGGTAATAACATTCGAGATCGCTTTAAAAATTTCCGCCGCCGGGGTTCGCACCCGGAACAACTCCAAGAGCTACATACAGACTTGCTGGCAGAATCAACCCTAGACTCAGCTTACATAATTTTGATTACTAGCTCCTGTGCGATCGCTACTTTAGGTTTATTGTCCAACAGTGCGGCTGTGATTATTGGCGCGATGATTATTGCCCCCCTAATGTTGCCGATTCGGGGTTTAGCTTTTGGGGCTTTGCAGGCAGATATTACCTTGTTTCGCAAGGGTGTAATAGCTGTAGTAGTGGGCACAGTTTTAGCAGTGGCGATCGCCTTTTCTCTGGGTTGGCTAGTGGGATTGCCCAGCTACGGTAGTGAGGTGCTAGCTCGTTCAAGGCCAACATTATTAGATTTGGGAATTGCGGTAGCGGCTGGTGGTATCAGTGGCTACGCTAAAATTGAAACAAAAATTTCTACTAGTTTAGCGGGAACTGCGATCGCTGTTGCCCTTATGCCCCCCATTTGTGTGATTGGCTTAGGCTTGGCACAAGGAAATTGGTCACTCAGTTTCGGGGCAACCCTACTTTATCTCACCAACTTATTAGGTATTGCTCTCTCCTGTATGGTGACGTTCTTAGTAGCGGGTTACACTTCAATGGCGCGGGCACATAAGCCCCTAATTTGGACTATGGCTTTGACAGCTATCTTGCTAATTCCCTTGGGAGTCAGCTTTGCCCGACTTGTACGACAAGCACAACTAGAAACCAGTCTACGACGGGCATTATTAAACCGAACTGTCACCTTTGGGCGATTGCAGTTACTCAATAGCAATACCAACTGGTTGACAAATCCTCCAGAAGTGCGTTTGAGCGTCCGGGCAAAAGAACCTGTCACACCCCGGCAAGTAGAATTATTAGAAGAATTTGTCAAGCGAGAGATGGGGCAAACATTCACTCTAATTTTTGAAGTTGGTCAAGTAGAGGAAATTAGAAGTTCTGAACCCACACTCTAAAGCAATATGCTTGGGTTAAGGGACTTCCAACTAAAAAAATACCCATTGCTTTGGTGAGCAGGGGAAGCAGGGGAGGAAGAATCTAACGATCATCTTCGCTTGATGAAGAATTGTTAAAATTAGAAAATGATTAACCATAATTGCAAACCTAAATTTACAGTTAAATCAGCATAATGGTAACAATAGCAATCAATCCGTATCTTGATCGCAATTTCGCTCCAGTTCATGAAGAAATCACCACCGACAAATTGTCAGTCATTGGTGAATTACCCCTTGAGCTATCGGGGATGTTTATACGGAATGGCCCTAACCCTCAATGGAAACCCATCGGTCAATATCACTGGTTTGATGGAGATGGGATGTTACATGGTGTGCAAATTAGCAACGGCGTAGCCACTTATCGTAACCGCTACGTCCAGACAGCCGGATGGAAAAAAGAACGAGAAGCGGGTAAGGCTTTCTGGAGTGGGTTTTTAGAACCACCACAGATGGATAACCCCCACGGCCCCGGCAAAAACACTGCCAACACTGCTTTAGTCTGGCACGCTGGTAAGATGTTGGCGCTAAATGAGGGGGGTAAACCTCACGCCATCAAGCTTCCTGAATTAGATACTATTGGCGAGTATACCTACAATGGCAAGCTGGTTTCTGCCTTCACAGCCCATCCCAAAGTAGACCCGGTTACAGGGGAAATGATCTTCTTTGGCTACTCTCCCATCGTGCCACCGTACCTGCAATATAGTGTGGTTTCAGCACAAGAGGAACTGTTGCGGACAGTGCCAATTGACTTGCCAATAGGGGTAATGATGCATGATTTCGCCATCACTGAAAACTACACGATTTTCATGGATTTGCCGTTGACTTTTAACCTTAAAAGAGCGCAACGAGGAGAACCTGTGATGATGTTTGAGCGCGATCGCTCCAGTCGTTTTGGGATTGTACCACGTCACGGTGATAACAGTAATATCCGATGGTTTGAAAGTTCCCCTTGCTACGTCTTCCATACCCTCAATGCCTACGAAGAGGGAGACGAAGTAGTACTGATTGCTTGTCGCCTGAGTTCTACTAACCTCTTGATTTCTAGTGATTCGCAACCCGATCCAGACGCAGATATTCCCCGCCTGTACCGTTGGCGATTTAACCTCAGCACAGGAACAGTACACGAAGAAATGTTGGATGATGTAGTTTCAGAATTTCCCCGCGTCAACGAAAACCTATTGGGGCGACAAACCCGATATGGCTACACCAACAAAATAAAGTACACTCCCGTACCTTTATTTGAAAGTATTATCAAATACGATTTCAGCAGTGGAAAATCCCAAATCCACCAACACGGACGGGGACGCTATGGCAGCGAAGCACTATTTGCGCCGCGTCCTGGTGCAACGGCTGAAGATGATGGTTGGCTTCTGACTTTTGTCTATGATGAAAGTTCAAATACTTCAGAGTTGGTAGTGGTGAATGCTCAAGATATAACGGCTGAACCCGTAGCGCGGGTGATAATTCCTCAACGGGTTCCTTATGGGTTTCATGGTACTTGGGTTGCAGGGAAATAACGTTAGGTAGACAATACTGTTCGGTTAAGGCAAGATACGCGATGAATCGCGTCTTTGAACCTCGACGTTGAGCCTTTTATACCAATTTAAATAATGTTTGCGACACATCAATTATTTGTAAGGGCACAACAATGTTCATACGTGTCAACTTAAGCTAAAAGCTTTGTCAAATCTCGTTTCCAGCCTCTGGGCTGGAAATGCTGCTCTTGGCGGCTCTGCCGCCAGCAAAGGAGGCGGAGCCTCTAAGATGGCATTCCCAGTCGGAGACTGGGGAACGAGACAATGAGACAATATGTAAAAGCTTTTTCTAGACAGGCTTTCAGGTTAAGTTAACACTAATGAACAATGTTGTGCCCCTACCCATCTGTCGCATTCTTTTTTCAAATTGGTATTAGCCTCGACGTTGAGCCTTTTAGCCTCAACTTAGAAATATATTTAAACTATTCTTGAATTTACAGGGGCGAGGTTTAGTAAAATTTGCTCACCTCCGTAAAGTGAAACATGGCTTTAGAGGTTGTTTGAAAAGTGTTTTGCTGTGACTTTAGGCACTTTAGATCCCCCCTAACCCCCTTAAAAAGGCTACGGTGTACACACAAGTCTCTTGATCTGCACCTTTGATGCATCGCCCTGCACCTTTGATGCATCGACTTGCACCTTTGATGCATCGCCCTGCACCTTTGTTGCATCGACTCGCACCTTTGTTGCATCGACTCGCACCTTTGTTGCATCAACTCGCACCTTTGTTGCATGGTCATTAAATCCAGTATCAATGACAAAATCTAGAGAAAAATCTGGTTGCGAAGGTAAACGAAAAACCACTGGAATTATTACCCTACCATCGATTACTTGGCCATAAATCATTCAGCAGTACGCTCCATCGCACCACCAAAACTTACAGCAACGTCATAACCAATCCGTATAGTAAACAATCTCGCGTTCGGGTTTTTCTGTTTTAACTTTAAGGCTGTCTCTACACCAGTTGGATCTATACCATATTCACCAGTTTCTGCATCAATTACAATCATCTTGCCGATATTGTCACCAGACTCGACATTTTGACGAATACCGTTTTCGTAAAACTGTTTAGCTCTGAAGGCTACTTCTTCTACACTCCAGAAAATTGATTGCATTACAATTACACCTACTTTTGCTTCTTAAAGCATTGTAGTGCCTGAATGTTGGCGTCTTTCAGCTTTGAAGTTGCACCTTTTAACCTCAACTTAGAAATATATTTAAACTATTCTTGAATTTACAGGAGTGAGCGTGTAGTAAAATTTGCTCACCTCCGTAAAGTGGAACATGGCTTTAGACTTCTCCGGTCAAAATCTCCGAGGACGCAACTTCAAAGGTAGAAAAGACCTTGCGGGTGCAAACTTTAGCTATGCCGACATCCGAGGAGCAAACTTCACCAACGCCAACCTGACAGGGGCAAACTTCAGCCATGCCAAAGCTGGACTGCAACGGCGTTGGGCTATTGGTTTAGTTATTATCTCATTCTTATTGTCGGGACTGTCAGGATTTCTTTGGGCTGTCAATGGTTACTTGGTGTCGCTGATATTTAGCTCATCCAGTAATGACCAGATTGGGGGCTGGGTTGCTCTAGTCACATTGATTGCCTTTTTCTTCATCACGATTCGCCAAGGAATAATATCTGGTTTAGGAGCCGTCGCCTTCGCCTTCGCTTTCGCCGTCGCCGCAACCGTCGTCGCAACCTTCGCCGTCGCTGGACTCGCAGCCGGAGCCTTCGTCGTCGTCGCAGCCGGAGCCGCAGCCGTCGCCTTCGCCGGAGCCGCAGCCGCAGCCGCAGCCGGAGCCGCAGCCGTCGTTGGAGCTTTCGCCGGAGCCTTCGCTGTCGCCTTCGCCGTCGCCCCAGCCGTCGCCTTCGCCGTCACCGCAGCCTTCGCCGGAGTTTTCGCCGGAGCCGTCGCCGTCGCCGCAGCCGGAGCCGCAGCCGCAGCCGTCACCGGAACGTTATTTGGTATCTACATCAGCTGGCGAGCCATGAAAGGAGATCAAAAACACTCCTTAATTCGCAATATTGCGATCGCCTTTGCTGCAACAGGAGGTACAAGTTTTCGTGGCGCTAACTTAACCAATGCTGACTTTACCCAAGCTACGCTCAAAAGTACAGATTTCCGAAACACTATTCTTATCTGTAGCCGTTGGCATCAAGCCAAAATGCTTGACCGTGTTCGTCCTGGCTCAACTTATCTGCAAAACACACAAGTACGTCAACTGCTGGTTACAGGACAGGGACAGGATAAGAATTTTTACCGTGAAAACCTGCGGGGTATCAACTTAAAAAAAGCTAACCTAGCAGATGCCAGCTTTATTGGCGCTGACCTCAGTGAAGCCAATTTGCAAGATGCTGATTTGTCAAGAGCAAAGCTCAAGCAAACCCAACTAGACGGCACAGATTTAACAGGTGCAACCCTCACAGGCGCGTACATCGAAGATTGGGGCATTACAAATACAACTAAATTGCATGGGGTGAGGTGTGAATATGTCTTCATGCGCTTACCCACCAAAGAAGACCCCGACCCGCTCCGCAAACCTGATAATAAACAAGAAGTATTTGCAGACGGCGACTTTGCCGACTTTATCCAGCCAATTTTTGACACCCTCGACCTTTATCATAATCAAGGCGTTGACCCTCGCGCTGTTGCGATCGCCTTCAAAAACCTTGCCGAAAACCATCCCGAAGCCGAGTTAGAAATCGTGGCAATGGAGAAACGCGGCGATGATAAAATCTTACTTAGAGCCAAAACCGCCGCAGGTAGCGATAAATCTCAATTAAGTGCAGAATATTTTGATGACTATAATCAACTTAAAGCGTTATCGCAGAGTCAGCAATTATTGCTGATAGAAAAAGATAGTTATGTTAGTGATTTAAAAAATATGCTCACAACCGCACTTGGGCAGCCTAAATTTTATACACAAGGAGATACAAATATGTCAGATATCAGCGGCATCAATATTGAAGGTAGCAGTAATGTTAGCGGTATCGCTGGCAATAATTCTATTGCTAATCTAGGAAACATTAGCGGTAACGTGAGTATTGCCCTCACTCAGCTACCTGATGCAACCGATGCCGAGAAACCAGGAATTAAAGAATTATTGTCGCAGTTGCAAGATGCAATCATCCAATCCACATATTTGTCAGAAGAAGAAAAAGCTGAGGCGCTGGAACAGGTGAAAGCTTTAGCTGAAGCTGGTAAAACTCCTCAAGAATCCACCAAGCAAAAGACTGCAAAAACCGCAATCACAATGTTGAAAGGAATATTTTCTGGCTTACCCGCTGTCGCCTCCCTGGTTGAAGCGGGTAATAAATTATTACCTGCGATCGCCAAGCTATTCAGCTTAGGATAATTTTGCAATTATCCTTTAGTGTCAAAGCTTCGTAGATTGGCGAATTATTACTAGTTAGTAGCTAGTTTGTCCGGCTGTTTTGCAGCTGGCGATCGCGGCGATTTCCGTCCAGAGATATCATGTAGTAAACCCATCAGTGCAGGTACAACAGTAGGAGTCAAAATAGTAGAAAAAGCTAGACCACCTGTTAAGACAATACCCAACCCCTGATATAACTCTGAACCTTGACCTGGTAAAACAGCTAGGGGTAACATCCCCAATACACTAGTTCCAGCAGACATGAAAATTGCACGTAAGCGATCGCTCGTCGCATTATATAAGGATGCATCAAAATCTTCACCTGATTGCTGGAGTTGCAAGGCGCGATCGACTAGTAGAATGGCGTTGTTAACAACCACACCTGTAAGGATCACAAATCCCAAAGCTGTAATCATATCCAATGCCACATTCATTCCCGGAATCATGTTGGCAATCACTAAACTCAATAGTGCGCCACTCATACCCATCGGCACTGTTGCCATAATCACCACTGGGTAAAGGAATGAGCGATACAACGCCACCAGTAACAAGTAAGTAATCAAAATCGAAAATGCAAAGGCAGCAGCTAATTGACCAACAGTTGTTGCTAACTGATCTGCTGAACCTGCCAGTTCTAGCCGATAGCCTGTTGGTAAGGTAGCACGCAGAGGATTCAGAATTTCTTCTTCGGTACGTTCTACCAGCGTAGCAAGAGGGGCATCGGGTGCAAGAGAAACAGTGAGGCTAATTGAGCGCTCTAAATTGACGTGGTTAATGGCATCGGCTCCCGTTGTTTCACGAACTTCGGCAATATCTCCCAGTTGTACTTGTCGTCCCCGCGCATATAAAGGCAATTGGCGCAGTTGTTCTGGCGTTTCCACAGCAGTATTTTGCAGTTCCACTGAAACATCTAATTCTTCTTTGCCATCAATGTAATCGGAAGCAACTCGTCCACCCAAGGCTGCTTCTACCATTGAACCAATTTCTGCTTCCGAAAGTCCCACTTCCGCAATGCGTTCGCGGTTGGGAATCACTTGTAATTCTCCTGCACCCAATACAAAGTTTGAGCGCACATTCTGAACCCCAGCAAGCGATCGCAATTTGCCGGTAATTTGCTTTTCTAAGTCACCAATTTGGTTTAAATCAGCGCCAACAATATCCACTTCAAATTCTTTACCCGGATCGCGGAAGATAGAAATCCGTGTTGGGATGACAAAGCGGTATCCAGCAAAGTTACTACTTTGGGCGCGTAACCGATCCACCATATCAGCGAGTCCGGTAGTCGTGGCAAATTCTGGTTTTAAAATAGTTGCAATACCTCGCAGCGCCCCTGGACGGTCAACATACATGATGCGCTCAACTTCTGGTTGCGATCGCAGAAATTTCTGTATAGGTTCAGATTGCCGAATCGCTTCGGGTATACTGGTTCCCGGTAACGGTTCC
Source organism: Nostoc cf. commune SO-36 (assembly GCF_023734775.1). Classification (NCBI taxonomy): domain Bacteria; kingdom Bacillati; phylum Cyanobacteriota; class Cyanophyceae; order Nostocales; family Nostocaceae; genus Nostoc; species Nostoc commune. The sequence goes on from NZ_AP025732.1 coordinate 5,751,533, forward strand.
GCCCGTAGTACAACTAAGTTACGATTTCCTTCTGGTAAATAATCGGCAGGTGGTAAGAGAAAAATACTAACCACGAGTAAAACAATCGGAATCGACAGCACAATTAATCTGCGCCCAATCCGCTTACGCCCCAGTGACCAACTAACAGTAGCGACGAGAAAGTTTTCCAGTTTGGTTTGGAAATGACGGAAAACCGCAGAGGTTTTGGCTACCATCCGTTCAAACCAATTACCGCCCCGATATTCACCACCCTCCATCATTTGCATCGCTTCCGATTGCTTGAGGAACAAACCTGATAGCATTGGGACTAAAGTTAATGCTGCAAACAGCGAGAATAGAGAAGAGGCAGAAAGAGCGATCGCCATATCAGCATAAAGTTGTCCTGCTTCACCCGTCACCATTAACAAGGGTACAAAAACCACTACGTTGGTTAAGGTGGAACCAAGCATTGCGCCCCAAACTTCCTGAGTCCCTTCAATGGCTGCTCGCATGGCACTTTTACCTTGCTGCATGTGGGTGAAAACATTCTCTATTACGACGATCGCATTATCTACAACCATACCCACTGCAAACGCTAATCCCGCCAAACTGATAATGTTTAATGTGCGTCCAAATGCAGACATGACAATAAACACCATAATCAGTGTAATGGGAATTGTAATTGCCACCACTGCAACGGTACGCATGGAGCCAAGGAACAGAACCAAGACAATGGTTGCTAATAGCGCCCCACTAATTAAGTTGCCTTGGACAAATTCAATGGATTGATTGATATACTGGCTCTCATCGTAGTTGTAGACAAAGCGAATCCCTTGGTTTTGCCGATCAAATTCAGTTTGCAGTGCAGCAATTTCCGCCCGAATGCCTTTAGCCACCTCTGGCACATTCGCCCCAATTTGCCGAATTACACCGACTGCTGTCCCAGGTTTGCCGTTGAACACCAACGCCCCATCTTGGGGTTTGCGTCCCATCTGGACTGTTGCTACATCTCGCAAGTAAACAGTGCCCGATTGGTCACGTCGCAGCACAAAACCTTCAATTTGTGATAAATCTTGCGATCTGCTGATTGTGCGGACTCGATATTCCCGTCGTCCCAAAATTAATGGCCCACCCCGAATATCGCGGTTGTTTTCTTGAAGAACTCGGACTACATCGCCAATTGCGAGGTTGCGATCGCTTAATGCTTTCGGATCAACCTTCACCTCTACTTCTCGTTCTTGTCCACCTACTAACAAAAATTGTCCAGTTCCCTCGACTCGCCGCAAACGGGGAATTACCACTTCTTCTGCTAAATCCCGATAACGGTCTGCATCCGGTTTAAATCCGTCTTTGGTATCAAAGGGAATCCACATCATCGGCGAACTGTTACCACCTACCAGTTCTACACTCGATTCTTGAGCTTCTGGCGGCAAGCTTTCCACCTGTTGCAAGCGGTTGAGAACATCTACCATCCGCTCTCTGGCGTTGGCATCCTGAGCAAATTCCAAGGTAATGCTGCTGCGTCCAGCACGAGAAGTACTGCTAATTTCTTGGACACCTAGCACCTCTTCCATCTGTTCTTCGATGGGGCGGGTAATTAAGTCTTCTACTTCTGTTGGGCCTGCGCCGGGATATGTAGTTGTGATCGTAATTTCTGGGCGATCGCCTCCTGGCTGCAATTCTAGGGGTAACTTTAGTAGGGAGAATACCCCAAACATTGCTAGCAAGCAAAACAAAACAAAAGTTCCATGTCGCCAACGAACGGCGGTTTCAATAAAGTTCATATTAATTCGTAATTCAGAAAATTATATCTAAACTGGGTTATCCAATATTTTGAAGGAAAGGTTAAAGGAGAAAGAGACGATTCTTCCTCTTTAACCAACTTCTGCAAGAAGTCTATGGAAGTGTGGTGCAACCGATGTTTTAACCAATTTTGGGGGTTTAAATCCCCGGACGCTCGCAGACTCGCTAACGCTGCGCTAACACAAAACGTAATTGCGAATTGCGAATTGCGAATTGCGAATTGTTTTAATTTGGATCAACTATCTTTACAGGCGCACCATCTTGCAATCCATCACCGCCACGTAGCACTATGCGTTGACCGGTGCGTAAAGTGGGATGATAAATTGCGACATTTTTACCCATGTCAGAAACCATCTCGACTGGAGTTTGTTTAGCTTTGCCATCTGCAACTGCAAAAACTAGCCACTCGTTTTGTCTTCTGGTTAATGCATCTCGTGATACTACAAAGCTGGAGCGATTCGAGGGCATATTTAGGTTGCCTGCGATCGCCATTCCTGGTATTAATCCTGATGGGGGTTTGTTAATTTGGACACGCACAAGCTGGCGACGAGAGGCTGTATCAGCAGAAGGGACTACAGCAGTAATAGTGGCGCGTTGTTTCCATTGCGGTAGGGCGCGAGTTGTGAGATCGATTGTCATCCCTGGGGTAACTTTACCACTGAGTTCTTCTGGTAACTCTAGGAAAATGTCGAAGCGATCGCCTGCTACTAAGGTGACAATTTCACCAGAACTTTGGACTAAATCACCATTGCTGATATGACGAGTCTGCACTATTCCCGATTCCGATGCCAGAATTCGCGTGCGCTGTTGGGCTAATTCTGCTTGAGCTAAGGTGGCTTTGGCTGCTTCTACATTTGCTCGTTGAGCGGCAATTTCTTCTTGAATCGGCCCAGCTTTCGCTTCAGCAAGTTCTGCTTCGGCTTCTAACCGTTCTCCTTGAATGCTATTCAATTGTGCTTGGGCTTCCACTAACAATCTTTGAGATAAAGCACCCTCTTTCACAAGATCGCTAGTTCGTTTTAGGTTATCCCGTGCTTCCAGTTCTCGCGCCTTCGCAGATGTGACAGCCGCTTGCCGTTGAGCAATGATTTCAGGACGAGTGCCAACTTCCAAACGTGCCAAATTGCTGCGCTGTTGTGCCAGTTGCGCTCGTGCTTGGCTAATTGCCAATTGCTGATCGGTATCATCTAATAATGCGATCGCCATCCCTATTGTGACGCGATCGCCCGGTTGCACTGAAATTTTCTTGACAATTCCACTAGTTTGAGCGCGGATTGTTGACTGCTGAGTGGCTTCTACTTGTCCCAACAACTGGACACTTCTTGTAGCACTTCCAGTTGCGAGGGAGATTGTTTCAATTGGTTTTGCAGGTGGCAACCCTTGTTGTGCCACAGAAGAGGGTTGTGTGCCACCAGGAGCAAACATCCGCCAGAGGATAATGCCACCGGTTGCCAAAAATGAAATCAGCAATCTCCAGAACCAAGGTTTACCCGAACGAGTCGGTGCTAACTCAGAAGGCACAGAACTATCTGATTGGGTTTCAACCTTTGAAACTTCGGTTTCAGAAGTATCCATAGCGATTAACGGTGGGCTACTGAGGGTTAAGTACTAACTATTAACCGTTGAAAGTGAACAATGAATAGTCAAATGTTTGCTATCAACAGTCAATTATTTAGACAAAAGTAAAATTATGTTACTTTTTTGTAGTTTATTAGATAAATATGACAAAGAAATGTCAAAGATGGTCATCGGTCATTAGACCTCTTGTATAAATTAAAAATAAGAACCCCACCTAGTTTGCCTAGTGTGTATACACAAATCTTTTAAATTTACTGCGTAGTGTAGGGTAAATTAATTTTTGCAGGTCAATGCAACAAAGGTGCAGGTCAATGCAACAAAGGTGCAAGTTGATGCAACAAAGGTGCAGGTCAATGCAACAAAGGTGCAAGTTGATGCAACAAAGGTGCAGGTTAATGCAATAAAGGTGCAGGTTAATGCAATAAAGGTGCAGGTTAATGCAATAAAGGTGCAGGTTAAGAGACTTGTATACACCACCGTAGCTCGAAAAACGGAGAGGGGTGTTAGACAATACGGTTTGATTTCGGTTAAGGTTTTTTTTTGATGAAAATTCTAGATCACAAAGACGCGATAAATCATCACAAAGACGGCGATTCATCGCGTCTCTTGCCTTAATGCATTGGATTCAACTATTAGTTCTTTAACCCGATCGCGCGGTAAGCCTAATTCCTGACTAAGAGCGGCTTCAAGTTTGCTTATATCTGTGATTGGAAATTCAAATACTATCCTTGTGAGAACTGAGTTATTAGTTTTAACGTTCACCCGTGAAATTCCTTTTTCGGGGAGAACTTCGACTTTGATCGCTACTATTCTTTTCATAATTTGTCGTGCCGATTGGGTATCTGCTAGCAGATATTTCTTGGTGAGGTTGGAACGACTTAAAATCTGATCTCCGACAAAGTTGCTCCCCAGCCAAAAAACTAACCCAATCAACGGCAAAGACAACCAAAACACAAAGCCTAATGATCGCAACGCTTGAAAAAGTTGGAGCTGCTGCATGAAAGGTATAAGGTTGAGTGTTTCCCGTCACTTTTACCTTAATCTAAAATTAGCAAGGAAAAATTACGGCAACCTGAGCAAATAGGATGTTGATCTTACTAGTCGAAGATGATCCATCGCAGTTAGAGCCACTGAGGGCAGCCTTATTGAAGGTGGGGCATACAGTCGATGCGATCGCTGATGGGGAAACAGCACAATGGTTTGCCTTTCGCAAAGACTATGACTTGCTGATTCTAGATTGGATGTTGCCTAAAGTGAGTGGCGTAGAATTGTGTCAAGTATATCGACGAGCAGGTAAGCTGGCTCCTGTATTGATGCTGACGGCGAAAGACACGGTTTTAGATAAGGTAATAGGTTTAGATGCTGGAGCCGATGATTACTTGGTAAAGCCTGTGGATGTCCTGGAGTTATTGGCACGAGTCCGGGCACTAGGAAGGCGATCGCCTATGTGGCAAGGAGATATACTTAGCTTGGGCGATTTGCAACTTCATTTATCCAATTTGACGCTCGAACTTGGTTCGTTGACAACTCAACTTTCTAGCCGGGAGTTTCAATTGATGGAGTATTTAATGCGTCATCCCCGGCAAGTATTATCTCATAGCCAGATTGAGCAAGCCCTTTGGAGCTGCGGAGAGGAACCAGAAAGTAACGCGGTTACTACCTTGGTTCGCCGCTTGCGCCAGCGCCTACAGACCATTGGTGTCAAAGATTGGATAGAAACAGTGCATCGGATGGGCTATCGAATAAATCCGCCAAATTTGTAAATAGTCAAACGCAGGGGGCAAGGAGCAGTTTTCAAGGGCAGGTTTTTAGAAAAGCGTAAATGTGGAGTTTTGGAATGGGAATGATGCTTTTCCCTTGGTCTAACAAAAGTAACATTAATTTCACTCATGTTTTTTGACATTAACTATAAGCTTTTGCAATTTAAACCTCAAAAGAGTAGGAAATAATATAAATAAAACTTATCGGGATTAAGCAACTAAATTTCATTACTAATCGGGTTCAATTTCCAGTTGCATCGTTTAATTTTTCCCGTAGTATCAGAATTGAAGCAAATTTAAACCAGCGGCTAATCCCACAGAACAGCCGTTACCTTTGCCTTAATATAACTTATACTACCGTTTGCAAAAGAGAGGATTACTCAATGCCAAGTTATAAAGTGACACTACTTAACGAGGCCGAAGGACTTAACACAACACTTGACGTTGATGATGATACCTATATTCTAGACGCTGCCGAAGAAGCTGGTCTTGACCTGCCCTACTCTTGCCGCGCTGGTGCTTGCTCGACCTGTGCAGGTAAAATCGTCAAGGGTACTGTCGATCAGGGCGATCAGTCATTCTTAGATGATGAACAAATAGAAAAGGGATACGTACTGACTTGTGTTGCTTACCCAACCTCTGACGTAACAATCGAAACTCACAAAGAAGAAGACCTTTACTAAGAGTTAAGCGACTCAACTATAAACCTCTTGCAAGAGTTACTAATGTTGACAAAATACAAGCAGGGCATCTAGGGTCAATACCCTTCTAGTGTCGTGTGTGCTTCTAAAAGAGACTTTGACAAAAAGCCTAATTTTGTGTAGGGCAGGAACACAGTAGATGTTGTGTTCCTGCTTAATTTTTTATAGCAATTTTCAGATAAATAGACCACATAGTGCAATACGCTTGGGTTAAGCAAAGCGCAACCCAACAAAGCCCCGAAAATGTTGGGTTTCGTTCCTCAAACGCCACGTGCTACAAGTCGGCATAGCCGCCCAACGCAGTGGCTCCCCAACCTACACATTTCAAGGTTGTTGGCGCTAACCCAAGCGTATTGCCACATAGTAGGGGCGCAAGACTTTGCACTCCTACGACAGATGTGGTTGAATACATGAAATTTGCTCTAAGTGTGGAGTTTCTAATTAGCTTAAAGTTTAATCTCTTTAGTAAGAATTTGAATCTGAGTACCAGGATAGTAAAATTGGAGAATTTTCGGACTTGACCAACCTAATTTAGCTAAATTTTGAGCGCCAGTTTGACTCAAGCCGACTCCATGTCCTAATCCACCACCAATAAAAGCGTATCCCCAGAGATTCGGTTCACCTTTGTTCAAAGGTTCTATGTAAAAAAGCGTACTTGTGGGAGCTGCAAAAGCACTGCGAACTTCGTCTTTGTGCAGAATAAAGGTGCTGCGATCAGTTTTAACCGCTAGTTCAAGGATGCGTCCACTCTGGCTTCGCTTCACTACTGCCATCGCTTGAATTGTCTTAAATTTGGCATGGGGACTGTTTTTTCACCTGTAAAATTTCTGCAAGTCTTTGATAATATCCTTTAAAGGGGTTTCCTTATGCCAACGAAACATATCCCACTTGCTTTCATTAAATCCTTGTTTCGTATTAATAAATTTTTGGAATTTCTTTCGTCTGCTAAATTCTGCTTAGACAAGTCCCAAAAATTAGTCGCAGCATCTAGTACAGGGCGCAGATAGGGACGATCGCTGCCATTCCAGACATCACTGAAGGAGGCGGTAACACCGCCAGTGGTAGAAGAATATAAAGCGTCTACCAGTTCATTTTTATAAGTTACTACTTTACCCCTGGTTGAGGCGATCGCTTGGTCTGTTTTGGCAGATGCTCCCTTCAGCCCATAATAAACTTGGCAATGAGTATCAGCACACAACTGATAGTTATCGGCGGCAAATCTACGTAAATTTCTCAAGGCATAAGTCCGGGCGAGAATCGCTTGGGCTTCTAGCGCCGCTTTTGGTGCATCCGTGCCTATTTCATAAGGCACAACCCCACGCAAATAAGTTTCTAAAGGTACTTGGTTAACTAGAGTGTATGTACCATAAGCATTTGGCTGCAAATTCAATCGACCAGCATAAAGACGAGCATTTTCTGGTTTGTCACTTTTATTCACCCGAATCAAATTTTTATCTGTGCTAATTTCCAAATCATTCGGACTATAGCGATTACCATCCACCACCCAACTAACTCGCGGCACTTGTTTTAAAATCTTAGTATCGAGATATACCTTGTCTTTGATAGAAACTTGGATGTTCTGCAATAACAAGCGTCGCAGTAAAGGAGTGCTGTAAACATCTCGTTTTGCCCAAACTTGCCAGCGTTCTGGCTGGGCTATTTCCACTTCCATTCCCTGAGAACGCCATTTATTAGCACTGTCTTCCGCAGTCTCAAAAGTGCGGTATGTGCCCAAAACTACAACTTCTTCAACTGCTGACTGGGGTAAAGCTTGCATTACTGTTTCCAGCTTTACAGGGTTCTTGGTAAACAGGATTTGCTGCTTGTTACCCGCTTGAAACTTTAACCTTAAGCGATCGCCCTTTAGAGGTTCTAGTTGCAGCTTGGCTGTGGCTTCGGCTCCAAATCGCTGCACAATCCCAATTTTCAGTTCGATATCCTGGATATTGCTCTCGGGCCCTGATGCAGCAGTCAGCCCCAATAGACAAAATGTTGTCAGCACAGTGTGGGAAAAACGCCAAAAAGAAAATTTCATGGCTACCTGATAGTGAAGCGATAGCGAGTAATCGTTCGCGCAGCATCTGTCTACGACATGCTGCGCGAACGTAGAGAGCGTCTTCTGCCCCTTAATGCGTCGTTGGAGCTGATTTTCCAACTGCTTTATAGCGCGGTTTTTTTGTCGCATGAGTGCCCCAATGATACCATTACCAATTTTGCCCCAAATATTAGTTGCAAAACGAAGTCATAATGACTATGATTTATTTAGAGGTACGAAACAGAACTAGTTGGATAAACTCTTTATGGTTAGAGTCCAAGAAATTCCATTAAATCAGATAAAACGGCCATTGCCCCGTGTAAACGATCCAAATAAAGTGCAAGCTTTAATGGAATCGATTACGGAAATTGGGCAACAAGAACCTATTGATGTCCTAGAAGTAGATGGACAATATTATGGCTTTTCTGGTTGCCATCGGTATGAAGCTTGCCAGCGTTTAGGCAAAGAAACCGTTTTAGCCAGAGTCCGTAAAGCACCCCGCAGCGTTTTAAAGATGCACTTGGCATAGAGAATGGGGAGTGAAGAAGGGTAGAGGTTATTCCCTATCACATGTCACCTCTTTGTTGGTCTTCTACGCTGGCTACTTGTCGGTTAAGATTATTCTCTGTCACCTCTCCCCTGTCACCTCTCCGCCATTCCCAATTACATATAACCTAATTAGGAGAAAATTATGTCATCGAAAGTAACAGTCAAAAATTTGAATATCGGCATTGACGACGCGAGTAGGGCTAAAATTGCCGATGGTTTATCTCACCTATTGGCTGACACTTATACACTGTATCTGAAAACTCATAACTTCCATTGGAATGTTACCGGGCCGATGTTCCAAACGTTACATCTGATGTTTGAAACCCAGTATACAGAGTTAGCCTTAGCAGTTGATTTAATAGCCGAGAGAATTAGAGCGCTTGGTTATCCAGCACCAGGAACCTACAGCGAATATGCCAAACTAAGTTCGATTCCAGAAACTCCCGGAGTTCCTAAAGCTGTGGAGATGATCGGCTTGCTAGTGGAAGGACAAGAAGCTGTAGTCAGAACTGCACGATCTATTTTCCCCCTGCTAGAAGAAGTTAACGACGAACCTACCGCCGATTTATTAACTCAACGGATGCAAGTACACGAAAAGACAGCTTGGATGTTGAGAAGTTTACTGGAAGAATAGGGAATAGGGGATAGGGCATAGGGAATAGGGAACAGAGAATAAAACTTAATCGCCAATGCCCGATTCCCAATGCCCTAATGCCCCAAGTTCCATGCCCAATATTAATTTCACCCAAAAGTTGCAAAACTTAATGCAACAAGTAGGTATTTCTAATTTTAAAGCGCTGAGTCGCGCGGCTGGTGTCTCAGAGCGTCAACTTTTGCGGTTACGTCAAGGAAAGTTAGAGCAGATGCGCGTAGATGTGCTGCTCAAGCTGTCGCCAGTCCTACAGATGCCATTGAGTGAATTAATCACAACTTTTTCAAGGGTAGAGTTGTTTCAAGAGAAAACAGCGCCTACCCAGGAATTGTTACAAGAAATTACAGATTTAAGAAGAGAGTACGATCGCTCGCAACTTCAATTAGAACAGCAGCGAGAGATAGTGCTACAAGAGCTCCAGCAGTCGAGTTTGCAACTGCTGGAGTCTTTATTATTGCAATGGCCAACAGCAGCACAGAAAGCGCAGGAGAATCCCCAGCTAACGGCAGTCAAAATAGTGCCGTTGGTGCAGAAACCCCTAGAAAAGCTTTTGCAGGCATGGGGAGTGGAAGCGATCGCACCCGTGGGAGCAGAATTACCTTATGATCCCCAACTGCACCAATTAATGGAGGGAACAGCACAACCTGGAGAAACAGTCAAGGTACGCTACATTGGCTACTTTCAAGGTGAAAAGCTGCTTTACAGAGCTAAAGTGAGTCCTGTTTGAGGGAATTAGGAGTTACAAATTCATAACTCTTTACTTTTTGTGTTGTCTGCTGAGAAATGACAGATATTGGGAATACTAAAATTGCAGAGGCGAGATCGCTTCTGACAAATTCTCCTAGGCGTTGGTGTAAGTTCCGCCTTTCTTCGGGCTGTTGAAAGCGAAATTTTTGGCTCTAGAGGGGTAGTTCAGAGGTAAATTATTTCAATAATGTAAGTAATTGGACATAAATAAACGTAGATCCTAGTTACTATCATAAATACTCAGTAGTCAAGAAATGATCATATCTAAATAATGATTTTGATCTGAAATCCCGATAGCTGAGTAATTTTCATAGTATTTTTGCTTGTAGTGCTGAATTGGGGGCTGGATATTGGGAAAATTTGGTGGGTGATGCAGACCTGCCGCTAAATTATAAAATCAATTTATACCCAGTACCCAGTAATCAGGCAGAGGAACGCTCCTACTATACTCGGTTTAGCTGCGCGTAGGGATCGCTGTTACCCTTGAAATTTTGAATGGTTTAATGACGGCTACCACGATCAGATTTATTGGAGAATCTTAATTTGGCAAAAATATTTGGTAAATAATCTGAAAAACACTAACTTCAGCTTGTAAAAGAGTATATGTTTAATCAATGAGATTTACCTTGTTTCTCTAGAACTGGTTTGTTCTTAATAGTAAAACAATACTTATGAAATTAAGGGGTTTTGACTTCATAAAATCAGATTAAAATATTGATAATTCAGCTTTATAATCATTTCAATTATCAATAATTACTCAATATTTAATCATAGATTTTATTTTACAAGCATTTTTAAATGTTCTATAATGGCGAAATCAGAGCCTCCTTTACACAAATCAGCGTGACATAATTATGAGAGAACAAGTAAAAGTTATTAAGCTAAGTGGTAATTTAAATGCCACAACTTCACAAGATTTTCGACAAAAGATCACTGATATTTTAGAAAATGGTGCGAAGATTGTGTTAGTTGATTTTAAAGATGTAACATTTATGGATAGTTCCGGTTTGGGAGCTTTGGTGTTAGCTTTCAAAACATTGCGGGCTGCGGACACTAAGCTTGTTCTCTGCTCAATTAATGAGCAAGTCAGGATATTATTTGAACTGACTAATATGGATAAAGTATTTGAAATATTCCCTAGTCAAGATGCATTTAATCAGATTTTAGTCTCCAAAACGTAATTAATCAAACTTCATTTGCAAAATAGATAAATCATCATCAAAAGCATCTTTGGAGTTTAGGGCAATTAAATAACTCAGTACATGATCCAGTTGACAATCAAGCGGATTTTGTAAGCTAACTAGTAGCTGAATAAAAGCATCCAAACTCCAAAGCGTGCCATCTGATTTAGTGATTTCATAAGCGCCATCACTAAAAATGTAAAGGGTACTGAATTTTTGAATATCGCAAGATTCATCAACATATTTTGCCTCTGTAAACATCCCAACAGGCATACCGGGGGTTTTCAAGAGTTTAACTTTAGACTTCCTTGGAGATATGCCAGTTATTAAAACTGCTGGTGGATGGCCGGCGCTGGCATAAACTAGCTGGCGGTTAATTCGGTTGTAAACTCCGTACCAAATTGTAAAGTACTTATCATTTTGATAATTCATTTGAAAGGTATCATTCAAAGCCTTCAATACTTCACTAGGTTGATAGTAATTCAGACCTTTTAGCGCACGAGAACGCAGCAAATTTAGCACCGAAACAGAGGGAAGGGTTGCTTTGAGTCCATGCCCGGCAGTATCGAGTAAGTAAATTGCCAGATAATCATCATCGAGCCAATAATAATCGAAACAATCACCACCGAGTTGTCGTGAGGGAATGAATCGAAAATTTATATTGAAGGGTTCAGTCATAGAAACAGGCAGTAGCGATCGCACATATTCTGCTGCTTCTGACATTTCTGCTTCTAAAAGCAACTTTTGAGCCTGCAAATCTCTACTCAACTGATGCAAACGTAATCCTGCTCTTACCCTTGCTTGTAATTCATTGTGTTCAATAGGTTTGGAAATAAAGTCATCAGCACCAGCATCTAGACCTTTGACGCAATCGGCAACGGAATCTAAGGATGTTAATAAAATAAAAAATGTAGTAAAAAATTGGGGATCTGTCTTAATACGGTGGCAAACTTCCAAGCCAGTTAAACCAGGCATGATCCAATCACAAATAATTAGTGCTGGATGGTAAACCAGTGCCTTTTCTATTCCTTCCTCCCCGCTACTGGCAGTAACTACCTCATAACCCTGTTTTTCTAACATCCTCTTGAGGAGTATTTTTATTGAATAATCGTCATCAATTATTAGTATTTGAAACATACGGCGTTTTTGCAAAGACTCATTAATAATTTGCTGTCAAAATACAAAATAAAAATAAGATATGGGCTAATTAGTTAGTAGTATCAATACAGGGATGCTACTATAAGTAAATAGGCATAAATAAACTTAACTATGTAACCAAATCTAAAACGCTCAAAACCTTTGCGATTACTTCGCTCCGTTCGCAATGGCATAGTTATAAGTTTTTTCGCCTACCTACTTAGCACTTATGATTTGTACGCAATAGAATTTTACCTCATTCCAAACCTCTCTTCTAAAAGAAGGGAGGCTTTGAATTTTACTCCCCTTCCTTTGTAGAGAAGGGGTTGGGGGTTAGGTGTCTATTAGACTCAACTAAAAAGCGCTATAACTCATTTCTATTTACCTATCGAATTTACGACTGTTTGATAGTCATAAAACATTATGGTGCTGCCAGAGGATTTAACCACAAGAGGATATTGCTTTTTAGCTGATTCAAGTCGCGGTATGCTTCTTGCTTGAACCATTGTCCTAAAGCGTCAAAGGGAGTGAAAGATGTTCCAGTTTGCCATTTAATATCTTGACCTAAAGGTGTTGTATGAGTTCCTGGTAATGTTTGTGCTGTCACCATCTCATCAAAACGTTCCTGTAAGATTTTGGTTAAAGCTGCCGATTGATCTATGGTGTCATTACTGAATTTTATTAATAAATTGCGCCGGATATTGTAACGCTCTTGGACAAGCTGGTTAGTTTCCAACGGTGAGGGAGTAAACTCAATCGCAAAAGTAGAATTGAACTGCTCTACTAAAGGGATAGCTTCTTTAGCGGCATAGTTGTTAAAGGATATTAAAATATTGCCTGCGCGTTCTACTTCAAAGAGGCTACCAATCAGCAAGTGAAGTTTACAGCCCATACTGTGACCAATGCCGTAGATGGGGAAGTAAAGCTTGCGTAATGCTCCAGAGTCATGTAAGCGTTCGAGGGTGCGGTCAAAGTTTAACAGCACAGATTTTGCGATCGCAGTATGATCCAGTGTATTGACAAAAGGCGTAGCAATTACAACATAACCTTTACTTGCCAGTTGTTCAAGTAACCAGCGATAAGTAATGTGCGGTGCAGTGGCGACAAATGCACCTCCTAAAAAATGAACGATACCTATGGGATTTCGGGGAATGATTACCCAGTTCCCTCTAATTTCTTTCCAGTCCATATGGATAAGCGATCGCTTTACGAATATTCTTTATGTTAGACCGGGGATTGCAACCGTGGGAAAGATTATGGAAAAAGCCATTAATATCTAGCAAGTAGGCTACCAATCCACCCAGAACCGCCTATGCATTTACGCCTTCCCCAATTCTTACTGAGTGCTAAGTGAATTCAGCAGTGCTTTCTAAATTTACATTACGAATTACGAACTATACTTAACGCTGAGTCTGCAATCTTTTCATTTCGTGTTGTACGTCTAATGCAATTTGTAATGCTTCATTGAGCAATCTTCCATGCTCAGTAGCCTGTTCATTTACTTGCATGGCTGTTAAAGTTGCTAAATTATTGACAAATAATTCTGTATTGCTAAGAATAAAATTTTTATTTTCCCTCAAAATTCTTTCTGTTTTTAAAGCGCGAACTAGATCAGATTTGGTGAGTTTCAGGGCTTCGATCACACCCTCTCTTTTATTTATAACTACTTCTGGATTCCCAGCTTCTTCTATTTGATCATTAATATTTATTACTCTAATAACAGTGTTATATCTATTTACCTCATTTAACAGAATTTGCAGAGATTTTGTCATGTTATTTTTAACAAGCTTACTTCTACTTTTCCAGATAAAATATAAGATGGTTTGCGTAAGTCCACCAACCCAAAGACCTAATAAGATTAATAATATCCAAGATGGAATTGTTACCCATGTAACAAAAAACTTAATAGTTATCTCAAACAAGATGTAAACAAAAACAAATGTAGAAAAACCCATAAATACAACAGTTGCTCCTTCAGAGCTTTTAATTTTTTGTATATATGTTTTTGCTAATCTCTTGAGAGGATTTGTAATGATTAAAAGTTCCTCATTGACAGGCAAATTAGTCAGCTTTTGCAGCTCATCCTGACTAATTTCCAAGCCCTGTAAATCATCCCGCACAGCTTTTCAACCCTTGCCAGAATAGTTATTTAATCTAATATAGCAATCAAATTTCTGAAATGTTGAGATTTTGTCTAAACTTTTTTAAGTAAGTTAATACTTCTAGGCAGTCTAAATATTGTTTGTACAATATGATACATTTTTACAAAAATAACTGTTGCCTGTAAATGTAATAAAAAGGCAACAGATTATAGTTCTGGTAAATAGCCAACGGAGATAGGAAATTTTATATAAGCTTCCGATTGCGATCGCAACTATTGTAATCCCAGCCACGTAGAGAAACATCCCTGGATGCCACCAAATACGGGGAGCCATGCGGAACAGAAATAGAGTGGCAATATAAATCGCCATAATCATAACTGCGATCGACAGGGAAAATAACCCGATTAATTGTTGCGTATTTTGGCGTGCCCGATCCTGATGTTCAAAGAAATTCATAGACACCTAAAAAGACACGCGTGGGGCATTTCTAATTTCTGGAGTAGCTTCGGGGAGCAATTCTGCAACAGTAAAGTTAAAAGTATTGGCCACAAGTTGGCTTCGTCGCCTGTAAAATTAGTTACGCAATTTTACTGATCTAAAATGTTTTAAATAACCGCAGAGGCGCAGAGAACGCAGAGAGAAATAATTTCCAAAAATTCCAAATTATTTGTGAATATCATCTCTCTTTTCTCTGTGTACTCTGTGCCTCTGTGGTTGATTAAAAATTATAGTAAGAGTAAGTTACCCATGAATATGAAGAAATAGGGAATAACCACTTGCAGCAAAAATAAAAAGGATGGCGGCAGGAAAAATTACTACATCTCTGACAATAAATAAAATCCAATCTTTTCTTAGTTCTTGTTTAAACTTGAGTTCTCGCAATTTTTGCTCAAGTTCTACGTTTTCTTCTGGCTGTAAATTTTCAGGTGGCAGAATTAGTGGATTGTCGTTTTTGCTGGCAATTATTTGTGATAAATCTGTTTTATCTGTCATACTCTTTAGATACCAATAATTTCAGTTTCAAGATTTTGGTTATCATCTACAATCCACATTAAAGATGATCTGTATGAATTAGTAGCAGGAGAACGACGTTATCAGGCTGCAAAAGAAGCAGGTCTGACTATAGCAGTCCTAAATGAGTTGTGAAAAATATTGATAAGGAAACGAACCGCCAAGAACGCCAAGGACGCAAAGGGAAGAAAGAAGAAAGAGATATATAATTTTCACAAATGATTTAGGACTGCTATAGTTATACGCCTAAGTAGGGTGCTAGGGCTAAAGTTTTTGTCAGATCAGTAACGAGAAAGCGATCGCAGAGGTTAAACATTTCTACCTCAGTCTGTGTCTGTCGCATCAGCCGCAGGAAATGACCTTCAGCGTCAACACTCAAGGCAATGTAGTTGAGGAACATTTTGAGGTAGCCTACGCGCGATCGCGCTGGCATAGTTGCTGCTGCCGGGGTTTGCCATAAACGATCGATATAGTTGCGTACTTCTACTAAAGGAACGGGCGCGATCGCTTCTCCTTGCAAAGCCTGCCGAATTTGATTAAAAAGCCAAGGATTCCCAATCGCCCAGCGTCCCACCATCACACCCGCCGCGCCTGTTTGAGAAAGCACTTTCAGGGCAGTTGTCGCAGAGTGGATATTGCCATTAGCAAGCACTGGACAATCAACCCATTTCACCGCTTCAGCAATCAAATCATATTTCACTGCCCCGTGGTACATATCTTTTACAGTGCGACCATGCAAACTCAGCAAATCAATGCTGTGGTGATTGATTATATCTAGAATTTTGTAAAAGTTATCTGTATTTTCAAAGCCTACGCGCATCTTAACGGTTAAAGGGCGATCGTTGACAGCCTGCCGTAATTCTCCCAAAATCCGATCCACTTTTTCTGGTGAGAGCAGCAATCCACCCCCAACATTTTTGCGATAGATTCTAGGTGCTGGACAGCCCATGTTCAAGTCAACTCCTGCAATATTATAGTTGCAGAGTTCCTTTGCTGTTCTTACTAAGTCTGGAATGCTTTCGCCAATCATTTGAGCAAAAACGGGGCGGCCTGTGTCGTTTTCGGTGATTGCTGCCAGAATGCTACGATTGAGCCGTGAGGTATCATTCACGCGGAAATACTCGGTAAAGAAGTAGTCAGGGCTGCCGTAGTGGGCAATGACTTTCATAAACCAGAGGTTTGTCACATCCTGCATGGGCGCAAGAGCAGTGAGGGGTAAGTCTGGATGCCGCGATTGGGGAAGCGATACCTGGGACATAGAGATTTTAGCGATCGACAAAACATCACTTTATCAAGAAAGCCATATTTAATGCTTCTTTGCAATCAGGTTGAGCGTTGTTAGGGACTTGTAAAAAATAAATTATTCCAAATTATTTGTAGATTTGTACAGGCATAAGGTCTTGCGCCCCTACGATGGGATGTTTCTAATTATTTTACCTGAACAGTATACAAGTACGTCCTATTGGTAGAAGATAAATTGTGCGATCGCGGCTGATAAATTTATAATTACTTCAAAATAGGAGATTTTCAAAAGGATAACTTTGCTTCCAACGATAGGTATTAAAGTCACGCTGATCTACTGAAAAAATGCGTCCATGCCCTAAATGTTCTGCTAAAATTACCAGAGAAGCATCGGCCAAATCCATTGGGAGATCAGCATATTTTTTCATTAATTCAATAATTCGGGGAGTATGGTGAATTTCTAAATTAAAAATTGTAAATAATTCTTGTTGCAGACTATTTATAAAAGTAATTTCAGCGTCAATTCCCTTGCGGGTTAGCAAAAGATAACAGGTTTCTGTGACAACACACCATGTTGTAATTAAAGGTTCATTATATTGTTTTAAAGCTTGTTTCGCTCTTTTGTGGTGAGTGTCTTTTTTATCAACAAGAGCTAACCAAAATCCTGTATCAACGATGATCATACTTCTTATCTAATGTATTAGATAAAACTTCTTTATGTATGGTTGATAAATTTTCTTCCACAGAACAACAACCAATTAATCCAATTTCATCAAACTTTTCATAGAGACTTTTTTCTTGACTATGATGTTCTGATTCTGCTTGAGGATAACGCTTTTTGAGTAACTGAATAAAATCTAGTAGCAATAGTTGAGCTTCTTCTGGTAAAGTATCAATATCTTTATATATCTCTTCAAATTTTATTAGCATAATTAACTTCTAAATTGAGAAAATTTTTCGGGATGAACCTATTATAGACTAATTCTAAGCTTGGGTGAAGTGACGCGATCGCGCGTGATAAATTAATGTGAACAGTGCGATGTATACTTCCTAAATTTATCCTCTTGAGTACCTAACGATTGAAGTCGCGGCTAAAGGCATCCAGTTAAAAAATACTTTAAAGTTTAAAATATATTTAGTTTATGCGAGACGCTAGAGAAAATGAGCATTGAAGAAATTATTATAGACAAGGTAAGAATATTACCTCCTGATAAGTAACAAGAGGCGTTAGATTTTGTAGAATTTTTACTTGCGAAAATCCAAAAGCAAAAGTTATCTTCTCAAGATAAAAATTCAGGTGTTTCGGCTTTGACTCTGGCTCAAGAATACATTGGTTGTGTGGAAGCAGCAAGTGATTTGTCTACGAATAAAGATTATATGGATGGTTACGGTTCGCGAACAGGCGATAGGTATTGCCCAATCTCTAGAGTGTGATACGTGTATATTATTTTGTTGTAAATGCTTATACAAAAACTTTTAGTGGATCATTTATCTGTTTTGTTTGATCTAGTAAATGATCGTGCTTTAGCTTCTGCATCTCTTCTTTAAGAGTTTTCTGAACAATTTTGATGATTAAAGCTTCCAAGTCTGCTACTGTGAGACTACTTAGAAGCTGGTGTGATGTTGGCTGGAAGTTTTGCAGAGAAAATATTTCTGCATCCTGATTTATTAGTGTAACTGATGTTTCTTTCTCTAGTTCAGAGGAATTTAATGATTCACTTATAATCATATTTTTAGTTATTAAAGGATTTTTTTTATTCCAATTTGACACAATTTCAAAGTAACCTGCGGCATCTTCTAAACAATACTCAAACATATTTAATAAAATATCTATCCAGCCGCTTTTTCGTAAAAATACTTTTCTGGGATTCTTACGAAAATACCTACCGTCAATTTTTTTATTTACTTTGATTTCAAGTTGTTCAAATAAACCATTTAATCCTTTATAGCCATATTCTTGCGAGTAATCTCTAAAATCAAATAGTTTTATTTCATTAACATTTGGGTATATTGATAGAGCTTTAAATCTGTTTGTCAACGTTTTTAGATCACTCTTTTTTATCTCGAAGCCGATAAAAGTTTTGTTTTTCAGCCTAGAAATATCTTGCATGATTTCCTTAACAAGTTGCTCTTCCTCAACTTCAAACTCTAAAAATTTAACTTTGATATATTGCTGATTAGTTCTTTTGAGAAGCCGAGTAATGGTGTATCCATATATTCTTTGTACTGCTTTTCCCTGTAACGGTAAATAATCCGGCCAAAATTCTAAGTCAAGAAAAACTAAATCATAGATAGAATCATTAGAAAAATTATTGATAAATTGCCCATCAATCTTGACCTCTATCTTATACATAAAATACTTTGGGGATTATTTACATATTAAAAATATACAAAAAAATAATTACAATCAAAACAGGATATACACGTATTGAACCGCTAATCTATTTGCGTTTATCTGCGTGCATATGCGGTTAGAAAATCAGGCTTTTCTAGTTACAAAACCCAACCTTAATGCACTAAAGCGATCGCACTTTTCCTCAAGTCTCCACATTCCCCATGCTTCCAGATAAAAATATCACCCTTCGTCTTAGCTACAAAAATCAAGTTTTGCGACTTGTAAACTAAGTTTCTGACTCCAAAACTAGCTTTTGCGACTCCAAAACTAGCTTTTGCAACTCCAAAACTAGCTTTTGTGACTCCAAAACTAGCTTTTGTGACTCCAAAACCAGCTTTTGTGACTCCAAAACTAGCTTTTGCGACTCCAAAACCAGCTTTTGTCAAAAAATTTCAGCAAATCTACTCCCATTTTTCCTGTCTGCTAAGTTCTCTTCAATAAAAAAACGCAAATATACGCATTCCGACGCAATTTCAGCGTTTCTATACGTATAAATGCGATAAAAGTAGAAACAATTTCAGCTTTATTTAATAGGCGTTGCTGAATCTAGGGATGAAACGCAAAAGAAAATTCAATAAAATCATCCCGCATTTATGCAATATCATTTAATGCACTAATGCGATCGCACGTTTCGTTAACGCCTCAGCAGTCAATCCATTAAATGCCATTAACTCGCCAGCACTGGCTGTAGTCTCCCCACGCTTCCAAGCGAAGGTGTCGCGCTTGGCTGTACTCCGTAACAAAATTGGTTCTAACATCGCCGCAGCACCACCTGTCACCGCAATTAGCGCATCGCCATCAAATAATTCAGCAAATTTGGCATCATCCAAGAAATCGCTATAGGGTTCAGAACAGGTATCCCACGCAGTATCATGAGGACGATACAATTGCCGAGGATTGATGATAGAAACTATCTTGACACCAATACCTTCAGTTTCTAAGAAAGCAGCAGCTTCAAATACTGGTATTAATGTTAAATCGCCAATTACAGCAAATACAACTTGTCTATCACCAGCAACTTCATGTAATAGTATTGCACCATCACGTAATGCCTGACGAGTTTGTTCTAAAGTTGTGCGAATTGGCAACGGCGATTTACTAGCTGTAATCACAACTCCCTTATTTTTAGTTTTCAATGCCCAGTCATAACAAGCTTGAATACTATTAGCATCAGGCGGAAATAATGGGAAAACATTTCCATTTCGCATCAACGAAGCAAAGTAAGCTTCAATTTCTGGACGTTGGTGAGTCCAACCGTTGCGCCCTTGCTCTAATGCGCCTGCTGTGAATAAAGTAATAGTCGAGGGAGTTTTACGGCGCAATTCTGCCATTGATTGGGTTACAGTTTGCCAAATTGGTAATCCGTTGATGGCAAAAGATTCGTAAGAACACCACAAAGTTCTCGCACCCATTAACGCTAAACCGGCGGCTAAACCGGCGCAAGCATCTTCACTCAATGGTTCATAAACTTGTCCGTTTGGTGCTTGGTTATATAAATCATCGGTTGTGGGGTGGATAATTTTTAATGCTTGGTTGATATTAGCAATTCCTGATGCTTCATTACCGTCGGCGTTGGTGACGAGGAAATTTTGATCTTTCTTTCCAACTATTCCTACCAATCGTCCCATTGCGGTTGTGGAAACTTTTGGTTCGCCTCCAACTGCATATTCTTCTAAAGGTAATTCGCCTAATTCTGGTAATGGAAATTCAAATTCTGTCACCACAGTTTTTCCTGCTGGCCCTCCACCGGCGCGTTCGGCATTTGTTCTGACTAATTGCCAAGCTTCCGCAGACAAAGCACGGGTTTGCAATGCACTTACAATATGCGGCGCATCCAGCGTATCTTTAGGATAAAGGTTGTGAGATTTTGCACCCCGCGCGTGAACTCCTGCACCTTTGAGTTGTTTAATAATGAAGACGGTAAGTTTACCACCCAGTGCAAAACGCGCTGCTTTATCTACACCAGAAAGTACTGCTTGAGTAAATGCTAGGCGTTTCTCAAAAGAAAAGGCAGTACTATCAACGTAATCCCCTGGCTGGTTTTGATCGTCGAAATCTTTGGCATCCACTAACACGACTTCATCAAAACCGTTACCTTGCCAATATGCTTGCATCTGTTCGTTGGTTTTAAGAGAAACCATGCTGTGATGTTCTTGGCTGTAACCGTTCCACACCAACACTGGTAAGAAGTTGGTGACAGCAGGATAAGCAGTATGGAAATGCGCGATCGCACTGACAATATAAGGCTCACCCAATCCACCATCACCAACTGTAAAGGGGAACAACTTATCTTTGTGTAACAGTGCTGCCGCCATTGCAAAGTGTTGCCCTTGTCCTAATGGCCCAGCCGGTGCAAGAATACCGGGAATAAACCCAGAAAGGTGTCCTAAAAGTCCGTGCTTTTCTCGGAAGCGATCGCGCAATTGTTGGACTGTAAAAATTTCCATGTCCTCTAGCGAACGATCCAAGAACATGGCACTATAAAATCCAGGGGCGTGGTGTCCGACTTCGGTAATAATGTTTTTGTATCCCAGCATGACAAGAGATGCGTAAGCTTCTGCTTGGCTGGCGAATCCGCCGGGATGCCCAGAAGCTTTACTAGCGGTAACTTGCAAAGTCAGATAGCGCAGAGCATCGGCAGCAAGTAAAGTTTGATATACAGCTGCTTTATCTGTGGGAGATGTGATCGCTATTTTTCCCGACTCAATAGCAGGTGTAGCACCATAAGTTTCAAAATCTGGTAACGCTTCACCAAAATATTGAATCCCTTCAGAAAAATTGGGAAGCGCTGAAGATGCCTTTGGGGAGATTGCAGTCATGCTGAGTACCTTTTGACGATTAGGTGAAACTGTAGATGCTCGTTGAATTTAACAAAAATTTTACATCTTCGAGGTTGTAACAGTTTATTGCTTTTTCGCAACGTTAGAATAAGTACTTTAAATGTCACATAACCAAAATTTCAGTTAATTTAAGTAGCAAAAAAATATTAAGTAGCAAATGGGAGAGATTATAGTGAATGAAAATACTAGACCGGAATTTGACTAGACCATTTCAGAAAATTTTTACTGAACACCGCGTATTTTGGGCTGTTTTACTCTTTAGTACAGCACTGATAGTAACGCTAGTGCTGTCGCTTTCTCAAGGAGCAGTACCCTTAAGTATGTCGGAATTTTGGCAAGCTATACTCCGCCAAGGCGATCCGGTTAAACAGACAATTCTCTGGGATTTGCGTTTCCCGCGCATTACAGCTGCTCTGCTTGTCGGTGCAGCCCTGGGAATGTCAGGGGCACTGTTGCAAGGGATGTTACGTAATAGTCTTGCAGATCCGTTTATTTTAGGTATTTCTGCGGGTGCGGGATTAATTGTGATTCTGATGATCGTCTGGCAAATATTCCCGATCGCAATTCCTTTAGCAGCGTGGATGGGAGCTATTTTGACTTCAGCGATCGTTATTTTGCTCGGTCGTGCGGGGTCGGAAATTTCAGTTGAACGGTTGATTTTAGGCGGAGTGGCAGTGAGTTCTTTATTTGGTGCTGTACAAAGTACATTGCTGCTTTTAGCTGAAGACGGCCAAATTCAAATTGCGCTCAGTTGGCTGGTTGGTAGTCTCAATGGACGGGGCTGGCAAGAAATTGCTACGACTGGCCCTTACATCATCGTTGCATTGATCGGGGGATGCTTGCTGGCGCGATCGGTAAATGTCCTGGCTTTGGGAGATGATTTAGCCGTCGGTTTAGGGGTTTCGTTGACGCGATCGCGCCTGTTAATTGGTGGTATCGCCACTCTCTTAGCCGCAGGCGCAGTCAGCATCAGTGGCTTGATTGGATTTGTCGGTCTTGTTGTCCCTCACGGTGTCCGCCTGATTGTTGGTACGGATCATCGCTTTGTTTTACCACTTTCCGCCCTTGCAGGTGCATGGTTACTTACTTTTGCAGATTTACTCTCTAGACTAGGAGCAGTAGAATTACCAGTCGGTTCCGTTACTGCCTTGTTGGGTTCACCACTGTTTATCTGGTTACTTTATCGTCGCTCTGCTGGGTTTAATAAATTTTGAGCTAATATGAGGCTAAAAAAAGCAATTTTCAATCTACTTGAGCCATAATTCACTGCTGCTCCCTGCCCCCTTCATTGACTTGCGTTAATGCCAATTACCCCTATCATTATTAAAGCGATCGACACAAGTTTGATGAATGTGGCAGATTCACGAAACCAAATAATCCCAATAATAGCTACTAAGATAGTTCCCAATCCAGCCCAGACAGAATAAGCTACACTGACTTCAAGTCTTTTTAGCGCAAAGGTCAAAAAAGTAAAACAAAGTCCATAAAAGACAAATATTAATACTGAAGGAACTATTTTAGTAAATCCCTGCGATAATTTCATGCAAGTTGTGCCTGAAACCTCAAAGAGGATTGCTAATATAAGGTAAATCCAACTTATTGACATATTTTTTGTAAGTGGTTTGTTGAGAGCAACCAACGAGCGGCACACCACGCCATATTAATAGAAGAAACAGTCCTGAAGCCACTCATTAACAGATAAATTTATCGAACAGAATTCAGGAGTCAGGAGTCAGAATTCAGAATGAATTCTGTACGACTGGTGGATAGCGTAGCGTTAGCGAGTCCGCGAGCGTCTGAATAATCGGGTTTAAGACCCCCACCAAATTGAAAATCTGGTGGTCTTCAATCAGTCGCGGGTCTGAATCTCCGACTGATAGCGTTCGCGTAGCGTCTCGTAGAGAAGCGTTAGCGAGTCCGCGAGCGTCTTGATTCTGACTCCTGAATTCTGACTTCTGAATTCTTCTTCAAAAGTGTAAGTGTCCCAATAGTTAAAACTGAACGTGTAGTGTTACAGTTTAGCCTGATTATAGGGGCTTATAACGATGAAATTGGTGAAGCATTGGGGCAACGCCTGCTGTACTATTGATTGTGGTTTCGTCCTACTAATGGTATGAGAGATGACGGCTCAATTTGAATACAGCACTCTTGCCCATCCACAGGATATTCAGCAGCTTGGGACTATCTTTGAGCAGTGTTTTATCAGCGCTCTTGGTGGTGAGGAAGTTTACATCAACCAGGTTGGGGTAAAAAATTTTCGCATTATTCGTCAGTCAGAGCAATTAATTGGTGGATTGGCAACTCTGGATATGGGCCAGTGGTGGGGTGGTGAGCGTGTACCAATGACAGGAATTGCCGCAGTGGGTATTGCTCCAGAGTATCGCGGTTCGGGAGCTGCGATCGCTCTCATGCAGCAGACGCTCAAAGAACTTTATGCTAAAGGTATACCGCTCTCTGCTCTTTATCCAGCTGTGCAAAGTTTGTACCGAAAAGTCGGGTATGAGCAGGGGGGTAGCTGGTGTAATTGGGAAGTTCCTGCTAAAAGTATTCAACTACGGGAGCAACCTCTACCTTTGCAACCAATAGTTCCGGTTAATCATCAAGTCTTTCACGAACTATATCAGCAGCAAGCAAGACTAACGCATGGATATTTAGACCGACATCCAGCAATCTGGGAGCGCTTAATCCAAGCAGACGAGAAAGAGACATTCTACGCATATTTTATCGGTACAAAAGAGAAACCCCAAGGCTACATCCTCTTCAGTCAACATTCAAGCGAAGATGGGGCAATCCTCCGAATCAAGGATTGGGTAATTCTCACTGCTGCGGCGGCACAATCATTTTGGTCTTTTCTTGCCAGTCATCGCTCCCAAATTGACCAAGTACGGTGGAGAAGTTCTGTAAGCGATTCCTTGACATTGCTGCTACCAGAGCAAACTGCCAAACTCAGACATACAATGCGTTGGCTGCTGCGGATAGTTGATGTAGTCAAGGCATTGGAAATGCGGGGTTATCCATCAAGAATTCAAGCTGAACTGCACCTAGATATTCAAGATAATTTACTAGATGCAAATAATGGCAAATTTATCCTTTCTGTTGCCAATGGACGCGGTGAAGTTACAAAAGGTGGAAAAGGTGAGCTGCAACTAAATGTCCGAGAACTAGCACCACTATATACAAGCTTGTTCACACCCTACCATTTGCAAATAGCCGGAAAACTGCATGGGACAGAAACAGCTATTTCAGCAGCTACGCAAATATTTGCGGGTAGTTCTCCTTGGATGGCTGATTTCTTTTAATGGGGTTCGACGAAACTCCCCCTGCGTTGAATTTTAGTTAATGATACAAATACGTTGGTAAGGGCACGGCATTGCCGTGCCCCTACCAGGAATCTATATGTATCAAGCTTTTCGTGAATTGGTATTAGGTTCAATAGTAATTTATTTATTGGTGGTTGGAAACATAATTAATCCTTCGCTCGTCCTTTCGCTAGATTAACAATTTCTGTTGTTGCCACCTGACATCACGAATAAAACTATCAGTGATTTACTTTTAATAAGTAATGATGATTTTTTGTGCTTATCTAATGCCAAATATCATTTCCAAAAATAACTCAACAGTATTTATGATTTTTTTCTCCGGAAGTTCAGTATAATCATCAGAAAAGAATCTAAGGTAAAGTTGATTAGCTGCTCCTTATTTGACTTGCACTCCCACTATCACAACATGAAATCACATTTACTTGCGATCGCTTTAAGCAGTTTGCTTCTAGTTGCAGGACAAGCTAAAGCTTCACGATTACAGTCTTGGTACTTTGACTCTAAGCAAAACCAATTACACTTAACTACAACTTCTGGAGTCCAACCAAAAGCATTTTTATTAGATAATCCTAACCGATTGGTCATTGACTTACCTGGAACTAGTTTTAATTCTGATAGCGTCAAAAAAAGTTTTGGTAATGCAGTTAAAGAAATTCGCATTGGAAAATCAGACAGTAAAACCATTCGGTTTGTCGTAGAATTAGCTCGTGGTTATCATATTACTCCCCAAAATATATCAATTAAAGGAGATTCTCGTTCTCACTGGATTGTCAAGTTCAACTCATTTGACCGCCAAAATAATCCCATTGCTGGGGAGAATAGAGAAAATATTACTATTAAATCCACAGATGCATCTACATTTGCTGGTGTTGTGAATCTTGGCCAAGAAATGGTTGGTATCAGTTCTCAAATCCGCGCATTGTTGGCAACTTATAAATCATTGAATCCGGGAATATTTTTCTTAGATTTAGATACAGGTAACTATATAGATATTAATGGTGAAAAAAGATTTGCTGCTGCCAGTACAATCAAATTTCCCTTGTTAGTAGCTCTTTTCCAAGAAATAGATGCTGGCAGAATTAAACTAACAGATAAATTAGTGATGCGGCGCGATTTAAGGGTTGGTGAAGCTGGAATTATGCAATACAAACCCGTTGGAACTAAATTTAGCGTCCTCCAAACTGCTACCTTAATGATGACGATTAGCGATAATACCGCAACCAATATGGTTCTTGATCGTTTGGGTGGTGCAGCGAAAGTTAACCAACGTTTTCGTAACTGGGGATTGCCAAATACAGCAGTTCGCCGTCTACTTCCAGACCTCGCTGGCAAAAATACAACTAGTTCTAAAGATTTGGTCAGATTAGCGGCATTAGTTTCTAATAATCGTTTGCTATCTCCAAACAGCCGAAATCAAGTTTTAGGCATCATGCGCCGTGTCAAAACCAACAGTTTGCTACCAGCTGGTATTGGTAAAGGAGCTACGATCGCCCACAAAACTGGTACATTGAGATTTATTATTGGTGATGCGGGTATTATTGAAATGCCTAACGGGAAAAGCTATTTAGCAGGTGTTTTGGTGCAAAGACCAAACCACGATCGCAAAGCTGGAGATTTTGTCCGTGAAGTTTCTCGCAGAGTCTACAATTACCTAAACCAAACCACAGTTAGCAATATAGAACCGAATAGCGATGCCTCCGGTGGGCTACACCTACCCACTCGTTAGTCAAGCGATCGTAAATGTAAGGGCGTACATCTGTACGCCCCTAGTATCTTTATCAGATATTTCGTCAAATGAGATTAACTCAAGAAATTTGGAGTGCCCTTATCACCATTCCTACCAACAGCAGGAATTTCTAGTAGGCTATCTGTAGCTTTACCAGTGCCGTCATTAACAACGTAGTTAGAATTACCCGGATGTCCATTGGGGACAAACAGTTGTGGATGGTCAAAGGGCGCTTTCTGATACCGGACTCGTTCATCCGTTAGCCCTTTTAAAAAGGCGACCAATTCTTGTTTTTCTGCTGATGACAGACCTAACGGGGGGAGAGCGCCAAAATCACCACCTCGATTGTAAAAATCAATTACTTGCTCTAGAGTCGCTTGACCTCCATTGTGGAAGTAGGGAGCAGTAAGTTCCACATCACGAAGTCCAGGTGCTTTGAAGGCTCCGTTTGCAACCACAGCTTCAGTGGAATTCAAAGGTGGAGTAAGGATAGGGGGGTTTTCACCAAGGAGATCCTTAAATTTACCCAGTTGAGCCAATCGTGCTTCTGAAAGCGGATTACCTTGACCGTTAATCTGCAAACCGTCATTAGCACCCAAACCTGGGTCGTCTGTGGCCGGTCTGACACCGATATTAAAGAAGCCAGTATCTTCAGGAGATTTTAGTCCGAATGGCACACGCTTGATTCGTCCGTTTTGAGTCACGCTGCTCACTGAAGCAGATGTTAATTCTAATCCACTGTGGCAACCAATACACAAAGCTTTGCCCTCAAACAGTCCTTTACCTCGTTGCTGCTGCGCGGTTAGGGCACGGCGGTTTCCTTCCAAGAAGCGATCGTAAGGCGTATCGTCGGAAATGAGTGTAGACTCGTACAACTGAACTGCAAGCCCAAAGAATAGTGAGAAGTTATACTCTAACACTGAGTACTCATCAGTTTGGGAAGAGTTATCAGGCTTCTTGACAAAAGTCCGTACACCTTCAGCATCAATTTGGATGAGTTGATTAGACTTCCACCACTCAGACTTGAAGGCATCTTTAATCATTTGCTCGTAGGTTCTATCTTTGAGTCCAGGTTTGGGCGACCTACTATCTCTACCTAAAACGCTGTCTTGTGGATGTACAACCTGTTTACCTAGCGGTCTGAGGGAAAATAACTTTTTCGCAAGTTTTCGGGGGAGTTTTTTACCCCTACCAACGCCAAGAGATTTTCTGTCAATTCGCCCGAACTTATCACCAATTTCTTGAAATGTGCGGCCATTAGCCGACAACTCAAAGGAACTGAGTGGCGGTGCTAGTGCTTGGGATGCCAAAGACGAATTATTTAGGCTGATTTTCACAAATTTGGGATTATTTGGGGTTTCTGCCTTAACGACAGCAGCGTTAGGATCTCTTAAACCGAAGGGATTCACCCCGTTAAAAATGTTTTGTGCTTTTCCATCCCAGAAGTTGCGGAAGTTGAATACTGCATTAATTACGGTTGGCGTATTACGCGGTTGGACGCGCCGCACATTGATGCCTCCCACGTTAAAAACTTCATCTGGCTCGTTTTTTACTTGGTCTTCTGCACTACCGGGTTTGACATCAACAAACTTAGTATTGAAGGCACCTTGAGAAGAACTGACATCGTTATTGTCAGATACAACAGTCGCAGGATTGTCTGGATCTGACAGCTTGTGGAAGGGAAAATCTTCTTTTCTTAGCTGGTAGTTTGGTAATCCGCCTACATTAAAAATTTTATCTGGATTCTCTGTACCATCAGCGTTAATTCGCAAAAGACCAGGAGCGATTTGATTTTTGGATCGATTATCGGCTCCAGCATGGAAGTGACAACTAGCACAAGAGGACTGTCCGTCGCTCCCAACCTGCATATCCCAGAAAAGAGCTTTTCCTAACTTGATTGCGGCTACTTTGTCTTTTACAAAGTCTCCAAGATTATCAGGCTCTGGAACCGATATACTCTTAAGCGAAGCTGGAGGCAACCCCGTAACCTTTGCTGACACACTATTTCCAGCTATTACTGCTACCAAAATAATGGCAGCAATTGTTATAGTTCTGGAAAATCTTGATCTCAAATAGTTAAGCTTGCCATATCTGAATCTCCACTCTTGCCGCTTTATTTTTGACACCAAAGATTTGAGCAAAAATCGACCTCTTGAGGTCAGCAGCAAGTAACTTGATAAAGCACTAGTCAAGACTACTAAGCTGATTATGGGTATAATCCCCATAGTTGTTTTATAGAATAACATTGTGATTGAGTATACATTTATAAAGAAGTCTTAAATTTAATATTCATGTAAAATAAACACGCTATTTACGAATTTTACGTGAACAAAGAAAAAGTATCCTCTATTGGCTACAAATAATCAATTTAGCCGAGTAAATGGATTATCTTATATTGAATTTGCATTAAATAGGCTATTAATATATCTTCTCAACAAGAGTTTGATAAAATATTAGATATACAAATTAGATGTGTTTTAAATTATTATCAGCCCTACTTTGAGTAGGATATTTCAATGTCACTACATCAAAGTTCCGGTCGGTGGCGCTTAGGACTAGCGTTATCGCTATTGACGGTCTTATTATGGGGAATTTTACCTATTGCTCTGGCGATAACTCTACAAGTACTTGATGTCTATACAGTTATTTGGTTTCGCTTGTTGGTATCATTTCTGCTGCTTGCTGTGTATGTAGGAATACGCGGTAAATTACCAAAGTTAGAACAATTGCGTTCTGCATCTTGGAAGTTATTAGCGATCGCTACACTTTTTTTAGGGATTAATTACTTTTTGTTCATGCAAGGTTTAGCACTAACATCACCTGCTAACGCTGAAGTTCTCATTCAATTATCTACCCTTTTATTAGGTTTCGGAGGGTTAGTGATTTTTAAAGAACGTTTATCGGCTGTCTCAATGGATTGGTGTAAGTGTAATGATTTGCGGTTATGTTTTATTTTTTCGGGAACAAGTAACAAATTTAATTACAGCGCCATGGCACATATATACTAGGTAGTGTCTTGATTGCGTTAGGAGCAAACTGCATGGGCTATTTATGCTTTGGCACAAAACAGTTATTACAATCTTTATCTTCCCCTAGCATTATGCTGGTTATTTACGGGGGATGTGCTTTATTATTCACTCCTTTAGCCAAAATACAATCACTTTTTATACTTACTAGTTTTCATTTAGGAGTGTTGGTTTTTTGTGCTTTGAATACTTTAATCGCTTACGGGCGCTTTTGCTGAATCGTTAGAACATTGGGAAGCATCACGAGTGAGTGCGGTAATAGCTTTAGCTCCTATTGTGACATTAATATTAGTTGCAGTTTTATCAGTAATTGCACCTTCTTGGACACCACCAGAACACTTCACTTCTATAGCAATATTAGGAGCCGGTTTAGTAGTCACAGGTTCAGTAGCGATCGCCTTGGGAAAAGCTAATTAACAAAAATAAATTTCCGGACTTTTACGGAATTTTCTATCTACTAAATTTGTCCTCTCTTCAAAGCTACAACATAAACACTGAGGCAGAGTATTTTTTATTTGTTATGATTTAATAGTGAAGGCAAACTACTGAAGTTAACCGGATACTTTACGCATCTGTGTAACTCTGTAGTCTTTGATTATTGACTTTATAGCCGAAAAATTCTTGAAAAAGAATTCAAAAATCAGAATTCAGGAGTCAGAATAAATTATTAGGGCATTGGGAATCACTACTTTTTTTGACTACTAAATCTCAGATTTGGTAGACATTTTAAACCCATTTATACCCATTATTTTAAGCAACCTACATTCGCAAGTCATACATAATTCGTCCTGAATTGTAACTCCTCACTCCTAAATTCTGTTTTGATAAAATTGAGGCTAATAACTTTAAGTAAACCAAGCAGGGTGTCCGAATAACTACCAAAGCCAACACCTGAGAAAACCAGACCACCGAAACCGTTGAGCGATGAATAGTTTGTTTGGTAATTGGGCCAGCACCCTCAGAAAAAATTCCTTATTGCTGGTTCTTTCAATGGTGCTGCCAACATTTGGAATTAGTAATTCTGTCTTGGCAGCAGAGCGGATTTATGCATCTTATTCAGCTTTGGAGTTTTCCATTTCAGTAGCCACTTTAGAAAACTACGCCAAAACAGGTGTAATTAACGAAGACTTGGCAGCTTATCAGCAATATCTGCCTCTACAACAGCTTCAAGAATTGCGGCAGATTTTACTTAAACCGTGTGAAAGTTAGTCCGGTAGTAGTTTCGCAACTTCTCTACACACCGCAAGGAGAATTTTTGCTAGCATCGGTTGGCGCAAGTGATTCAAACCAATCAGCCAGAACCAGGATTTTGGTGCTTTGCGTTCGTGCACTAATTTCAGCCTCTGCTGAATCGGGAGGTCTTGTACACTTTTGAATGTGTTGCGTAAGTACCCCACCAGCAGCATTCGCCTTGATGTCGCAGAGACTTTAGAAATAGCTACGGAATTGGAGAAACTTGTTAACCAAACCCATCGGGCGATCGCAGCAGTTTCCCAACAGTCTAAAATAGAAGCTGCTACCATTTCCCAAACAAATTTCTCACAATTGCCCAATTTGCAGGTTCCGGGAAAATTTAAGTCGCAAAAATACACCCTAAAACTTTTCGACTCAAAGCGCAATCGGCTTTTATTGACTGATGTTTACATTCCCAATGTCCAGAATGCTGCACCCGTAATTGTGATTTCTCACGGTTTGGGTTTAGATAGCAGCAACTTTCAATATTTAGCCACGCACCTATCTTCTTACGGATTTGCCGTTGTCGTTCCCAATCATCCTGGTAGCGATGCGAAACAATTGCGTTCTCTACTAAATAGACAGGCGATTGAAGTAGCAGAACCAAGTGAATTTCAAGACCGGCCTTTAGATGTAACATATATATTGAATCAATTGGAAAAAGGTAATCAATCTGATTCACGTTTTAAAGGTCGGTTAAATCTGCAAAAAGTCGGAGTATTTGGTCAATCTTTGGGAGGCTACACAGCCTTGGCCTTAGCAGGCGCTAAAATCAACTTTCAACAGCTAAAACAAGACTGTCAACCAGCAGCACTGCAAAAAAGCTGGAATATGTCTTTACTGCTCCAGTGTCGCGCTTTAGAATTGAGCATCAGCAAGTCTGGAAAAGATTAGTAACCTGCGGGATGAGAGAGTGAAAGCTGCGATCGCAGTTAATCCCATTACTAGTTCGATTTTCGGCAAAGCTGGCTTAAGTCAAATCAAAACTCCAGTGATGATTGTCAGTAGTAGTGATGATACGTTGCACCAGCTTTATCCGAGCAAATTTTACCTTTTTCCTGGTTGGCGAATTCGCAAAAATATCTCGTCATGCTTGTAGGTGGCACACACTTTTCCACCATTGGCAACGGCAACCCTGCAAATCAACAAGTAGCATTACCTGCTGATATGATTGGCGATGCTTCTCAAGCGCGTCGTTTATATGAATGTTTTGAGTTTACCTTTCTTCCAAACATACATTGTAGGAAAGCCGCAATACACCCCCTATCTGAACGCCACCTACACTCAAAGTATTTCTAGTAAGTCTCTTGGATTGAGTCTCGTCAAATCATTAAATACAACTGAATTGGCACAATTGCTGGATATTAAAGGAGGCAAACTCGCAAAAAAAAACTCCCCAACACCATAGTTTAGCTTCGGATTTTGGATGTTGGATATTGGTGTTGCATTGCTGCATGTGATGATTTTTATTTGAACGAAGTGAGTGAAAAGAATGTAGAGACGTAGCACTACTACGTCTCTACAAGGGTTCTGGATAACGCATATTTAATTTTTTAATATGTCTACAGGATTTCTAAAAAATAAATTATCCAAATGAACTAACCACAGAGGCACAGAGGACACAGAGAGAGGAAAAATAGAAAGGGTTTTTGCATCAGTTTTGGGATGTTTTTTATCAAACAGAATTCAGGAGTCAGGAGTCAGAATTCAGAATGAATTCTGTGCGAGTGGCGGATAGCGGAGCGTTAGCGAGTTATTTTCGAGTCGCGTCTTGATTCTGACTCCTGAATTCTGACTTCTGAATTCTTCTTCAATGGAAGTCCCTAATGAAATTTAGTCTTGATTCCTCACTACTTTTGAGGCCAGCGCCAATTGTAGCGATTCCATTCGTAGATGCCTTGAATTTCGTACTCAGCACCGTTGAAGAAGCGGACGACGCAATTCGTAGAAGAATCGTTGCGTAGGCGTAGCCCATCGTAGACATCGCTAATTTCCTCGACCTTAATCACCATACAGGGAAACCATTCACGCTTACAAGGCCCATCCTCTTGTACCCATTCCCATAATGCATTAGAAACTTCAATGCGATCGCCTACTCTCAGCTTTAGTGCATCCTCAAAATAAGAATATTTATCAAATGATATGACTCAACACGATTCAGCCACTGTAAACCATAGCGTTGCCGAATAAATTGTACTGTTCCAGAGTCGTTTCCTAGTAACCAGTCGTTGAGTAATTGCACTTTCCAAGTGCGGTTACGTTGTTCTTCATCCTTAACAAATTGTAAAAATGCTTCTAACTCCTCTGAGGTAAGTTCATCTAAAGGGTTAGCAATATTTGACATCCCAAAGGTAGAATTTCCCTGAATTTGTTCCATCACTTGCAGTAATATCTGTTTCTGCGTGTCAGTGAGAGGACAGCTTGCTGCCATCACAATCATTAAGGCTGCGAACATAGCTACTTCAATCTCATCTGGAGTCATAAGATAATCGCAATTAAGGGTTTATTTCCCTAATTATTGCAAATGTTAAATTAAAGTCTCCAATCCCCCTGTAGGTAAATATAAACATGAAGGAAGTAGAGAATACGGATTAGTCCTATGTTGTAGCTGAGGTTATAAGTTAAATAATTATTAGATGTCACGGGGTCTTTTATGCAGTTGCGCTCACTCACGGCCACTTATTTCCTTGCTATTTATCACCTTTTTATCGTGGCGCGTCGCTCCCCAGTATAAGCCCTGACACCAGATTAAACATTTGATGTATTTATAAAATGTCCACCAGAACTAGCACAAGGGGCTGTTATCAGTAGTGGAAGTGCGGCAGCCAGTTGCTTTCTTGTCATGGCAAAGCAGAAAATGGCACTATAAAACAGTCTATGACGCAGATATTTTGGCCGCATCTATGATGCCATAATGACTCGGTAATGCAAAACCGCAC
This sequence comes from Nostoc cf. commune SO-36, assembly GCF_023734775.1. NCBI lineage: Bacteria > Bacillati > Cyanobacteriota > Cyanophyceae > Nostocales > Nostocaceae > Nostoc > Nostoc commune. The sequence continues at coordinate 5,785,489 of NZ_AP025732.1, forward strand.
TCGCTTAGGCTCTATTAGCGAGGTTGCCACCAGGCATTAGCGATTTTGAATTGAGGATTTCTGTACCTTCTAATCAGCCTACTCCGTTGAAGCTAAAGCAATTCAAGGCTGCCGGTTTTAGCGGTCAAGTGCGTAAGTAATTCTTAATTCGTAGTACTCGCCAAAGGTGAGAAACAGGCTAGGTAATTAACGTAAGTTGCTAGTTAGTGTCGCATAATGGTATTTTTTGATAACTAGCAACTTGGGTTAATTAGTAATTCGTAAAAAATCGTAGAAACGCTTGTATACTTAACGTCTCTATACAATTCTTTACCAAGGTAGTAATCAAAATCTTTCTTTCTATAAGGGCAGACTAGCTGGAATGGCACTCAGAAGCCCACTAACTAGATTAAGTGCCAAGAAAGCTAAGATCGGCGAAAAATCCATACCGCCCAATGGGGGAATAATTGAACGAAATAGATTCAGATAAGGATCGGTTATCTGGGCTAAAGCGGCAAATGGCTGGTTATACCAGTTGATTGTCGGGAACCAGGTTAATAAAACCCGGATAATTAGCAAATAGCTATAAAAGCTGACAAAGGTGATTAGTGTCGTAATCAGTAAACTCATGGATAGCTTTGTTTCCTACTAAGTGTCAAACGCGTCTTATCTTTATTTTAATTAGTCCAAAGTCAAAAGTGTTTGCGGATTCCGATTTACCACACTTGACACTTTCACCACGCCTGAACAAACTTCAGGAGTCTTGTGAGGGAGCGGTCATTGCTTGCTTGTGAACGCTATTAACATTTCTAGTTGATTTCGCACTTCATCAATTGTGGCATTTAGCTGGGCAATTTTATCTTCTAGCGATCGCCGGGCCGTTTCTATGCCGTTGCTCTCACTTTCTGAGGCTTTCATCTGACGGCGCTTTGCTGCTATTTTTTTAGCTTCAGCTTGGCTATCTGTCAGTTCTATCTCGTCTTCTGCTAGCAATTGGGGATCGCGTCGAGAAACAATCAGTGCCCCTATGACACCGCCAAATACGCCACCAACAAATGCCCCTGCTATAAAACCACTGCCAAAACCATCTCGCTGACTCATATCTTTACCACCTTCAACAAACCTTGCAACTTTTACAGTAAGTAGTACAGTAGTTATGCGATTGCCATGCGCCTAGCTGCATACTAGCTTAAGTCCCAAGATGCGATCGCTGCGAGCTCCCAATCCGGTAATCAATATACCTCCTTGATGTTCAGTATTTTCATCACATCTATAGTAGCACTTGTGTAACTTAGTACAACATGATAAGCGTCACTCAGTTTTTTGCAATGCTGTTTGGCGTCTGGAGCCGTACTACACACACATCCTTCGTCACGTCTGGATCAGCACTCCCCGTCTGTGCTCACTTCTGCATTGCCTGCCATAGATGACCCTCCTGTTGCTAACATGGATCGCGTACTTAACACTCGTGTTTGGGCGACTGGTCACACTTTGTGGTTACTAGGACTTGTCAGATAACAATGCAGGTGTAGTGTCTCTTCGTACTCGACGCCATAGCCAAGGTGGTAAATCGTATGCTAACAGGTGCAGTAACGTCTGCGCTCCCTCAAGTAATCCTAATCCAGCCCGCAGTATTGGTACTACTGCCACAGGCACTTGCGGATCAATCACCGTTGCTGGACAAGTATCTAAAGGACTTTGCACCACTATTTCTTGGGTCGGCAACCAGTCTCGTGCAGCTTCATAAGTCAGCCATCTTCCCAACTCAGTCATGGCACTACGGAATAATACTGAAGGTGTGCCAGCATCACGGGCAACTGCCAGCCAGTGTTTGATTAGGGGATGGGGTGGAACGTAAACGCGCAATTGTAGCGTCATAGCCAGAAATAGGCGCCTTTTTATTGTACAAGAACTGAAACACCATAATACTCTTTCCTGTATCCGGCTGATAGCTAAAAAATTAGTAGTCTCAAATTTATTGATAAAGTTTTTCATTAATAGTTGACATTAATTCTCAATCAAGGCTATATTCTTATAAAGTGTTCTCCTCTCTTTTAAGGATCGGCAGACGGGATTAGCCAGCAGTAGCAGGCTCGTCCCTCTTTTTTTTTGATTAATCATTAGTCATTGGTCATTTGTCATTAGTTAAATTAAATATTGACTCTAGACAAAGGGGAGCATCCCAAATCTGTAAAAACATATTTTGTCATTGCGAGCGTAATGAAATGAAGCGTTCGCGGAGCGTCTCGTTGGCGTAGCCTCTCGCAGAGAAGAGAAGCAATCGCAGCCGCTAGACTTTGCGATTGCTTCATTCCGCTTTGCTCCATTCGCAATGACTAGTTCTAATTTGGTAAATTTGCAAAATTGGGATGCTCCCAGATAAAGGACAAATACTTCTCTACGAGACGCTACGCTTTAGCGATACGCTCAGTACAAAGGACAAATGACAAATGACAATTGATGCGATCGTAATTGGGTCTGGGATTGGTGGATTAGTAACAGCGACCCAGTTAGCGGCGAAGGGAGCAAAAGTGTTGGTACTGGAACGTTATTTGATTCCAGGTGGTAGTGCTGGTTATTTTGAACGCCAAGGCTATCGATTTGATGTTGGGGCATCAATGATTTTTGGACTGGGACAAAACGGCACTACTAATTTACTCACACGCGCATTATCAGCTGTAAATGTCAGCCAAGAAGCGATCGCAGATCCGGTACAGATTCACTATCATTTACCCCAAGGTTTAGACCTGAAGGTTGACCGGGTTTATGAGAAATTTTTGCAAAATCTTATTGCTCATTTTCCCCATGAAGAACAGGGGATTCGTCGCTTTTATGACGAATGCCAAAAAGTATTCAAGTGCCTCAACAGCATGGATTTGTTGTCGCTGGAAGAACCTCGGTATCTACTGCGGGTATTTTTCCAGCATCCTTTGGCGTGTCTCGGTTTGGCTAAGTATCTGCCTCAAAATGCCGGGGATGTGGCACGGCGCTACATCAAAGACCCGCAATTAATGAAATTTATCGATATGGAATGTTATTGCTGGTCGGTAGTTCCATCAGATATGACACCAATGATTAATGCTGGGATGGTCTTTTCTGACAGACATTATGGCGGAGTTAACTATCCTAAAGGCGGAGTGGGACAAATTGCCCAAAAACTGGTGGAAGGTCTAGAGAAGGCTGGAGGTAAGATTCAGTATCAAGCTAGAGTAAGCAAAATTCTCACAGAACAGGGAAAAGCGGTAGGTGTGCAACTGGCTAATGGTAAAGTGTATCGGGGTAAACGCATAGTTTCTAATGCTACACGCTGGGATACATTTGAACGATTATTACCAGCAAGAGAAATGCCACATAATGAGAGGAAGTGGCAACAAAATTATCAAAAATCTCCCAGCTTCTTGAGTTTGCACATCGGCGTAAAGGAGTCAGTTTTACCTGCGGGGACAGAGTGCCACCATATTTTGCTAGAAGATTGGCAAAAGATGACAGCAGCAGAAGGTACAGTTTTTGTTTCGATTCCCACATTACTTGACCCAGATTTAGCACCAAGTGGGTATCACATTATTCATGCCTTCACGCCTCACTGGATTGATGATTGGCAAAAACTTTCTCCAAGTGAGTACGAAGCGAAGAAAGAAGAGGCGGCTTGGCGAATTATTGACCGCCTAGAGAAAATTTTTCCCGGTTTAGACGCCGCGTTGGATTATTTAGAAGTAGGGACACCGCGCACCCATCGCCGCTTTTTGGGTCGTGAAGATGGCACTTATGGGCCAATTCCTCGGCGTAAGTTGTGGGGGTTATTAAAGATGCCCTTTAATCGCACAGCTATTCCAGGACTTTATTGTGTAGGAGATAGTACCTTTCCTGGTCAAGGGTTGAATGCAGTCGCTTTTTCTGGGTTTGCTTGCGCCCACCGTATTGCCGTAGATTTAGGATTGTGATTATAGGAACAGCCGACGCAAAAAACCTAGTAAACGGATAGCCAAATCTATGTTTACCTGAGTTTTACGTGCAGTCTCGATTTCCTCTAATATTTTCTGCATCTGTGCCAGATTATTTTGATTTATGCCGATGATACTAACATTTATAATTGCTGCTCTTATCTTATTGAGAGTAAGTTGGCATTCGCTAACTCCTAACTTAAATTTTTTGATTTTTCCCAGTTTTTTTGATGTTGCGCGTTTAAAAGTTCAAATTGAAGCTGAGACAGAATATCTTGTAATTTTTCTTCTGTATTATTGAGGTGTTCTAAATCGATTTTATTGTCAGGAACTTCTTTAAGCTGAGAAATTATTTCTGCAAAAGTATCTAAAATTTTATCCGTGGCCATGATGTATATATTCTAATAACAGCTCATTTCAGCATTTCTTCCTTCTCTTCCTTTGCAGTCGTCAAAAAAATACCTTGGCAAAGAATTAAGTCTTAACTCAAGTAGATTTTTACATATTCACTTAAGTTGTTAACATTATCCATTCCTAGTTGCACCCTAAACATTATTGACATAAGTTAGAATTTGGTGGTTGTATCTGCCTATTTCTAAGAGATATTTCTTTCATGAATTCCCTCAGCACTTCATCTGTGTTAATTTCTCTTTCAATAGTGTTAATCCTTGCAAGCGTTGAATTGTAATCCTTACCAGTGAAACTTGTAGCTACCCCAAGAATCTGAGTAACCCTAGCAGCAATAACTTCAAAATTAAGATTAGGGTAATCATCAATAAGTTGTGAGAGTTTTCGTCCAGTGTCAGCTGCTGCCAAAAGCTTATAAATCGATTCATTCAAACTTTGTTGTTCCGAAAAGTTAACTTTTCGCCAATCATCTATTTGTTCAGCAACTTGACGCTTAATTTCTTGTGCTTCTGGTTGTGAGGATATATTTAATTTTCTATACTCTTCACTAAGATGTTTTAGTCTGGAACTGATGATTACCCGTTGCCAATCCATTGGTCTTGGTGGTCTTTCTTGAATTCTTTTGGCTAAAAGTAGCATTTTTACTGTTAGACATCTTGCTGGCTGGGCAGTTTTAGCAACTATCTTTTTACTTTCATAATCAATTATTTCCAGCTTGTTAAATACTTCAACGGCTGTATCATATTCTGCTTTTAAAGTGTCGAGTGTTTGATCAACATCTGATGACTGGGTATTTAGCTGGCTTTCTCCGGTGATAATTCTATTTACTTCTTTAATAGTTCCGAATTCAATACTGGCATCAGTTAGTAATTGATCAACAACTAAATCATCATCTATAGGTATATTATTCAGTTGATAAATTTCCTTTACCGATGCAATAGCAATCAGCTGCTTGATCGCGAAAATTCTCAGCAGTACTCGCAGGATTGCTCTCTTTTCAGGCGTACAACCGCTAATAGTGAAACTGATAGTACAGGCTAATATACAAAATTTCCATCTGGTGAATTTGTGAATAGGGGAAACTCTCATAGACATATTTACCTGTACCCAAACAAAGTTAATACTTATTTAGCAGAATTAAATCATCTGTATGGAAATAATTAAAAAGCCAAATGCGTCCTAATTAAATTATTTTCTTCTGTATGATGGAAGTTTAAAAGATACTACTTACTAACCATAGAGTATCACGCAATCCTCATACACTGGTTAAATTAAACACTTGTTGTAACAGATGCTTTTTCGTGTAAGCATATAATTTACAAAACTTTTTACAATTGTGCTTTAATGGCGGGCGGTTTTTGTTTTTCAAGAATCTTCCTTACACAGACAACGCGATCGCTGATGCTACTCACAGCTAAAGAAAACATTGTAAAATTTAGCTGGTTTCTACTTAGTTTCTTAAGTTTGCTCCTGTTTGGCTCCACTGTCAAAGCTAATGCTGCGATCGCTATAGTGTTTCTCGCTTACGTAAGGTACATCCGTAGGGGCACGGTATGTTCCCTACACCTTGCGATATTATTTTGTACCGCATCTGAATGGGAACCGCTATAAGCCCCTAGAGTAATTAGATAATTGTGATTTTACTTGCAGCTTTTAGTAGCGTTTTTCCTAGCTTCTTGAACATTCACACCCTTCGCCAAAGACTACACCCATTCGCCGATATGGATGAGCATTAGGTTTACCAAATAATCTAATATCTACTTCTTTTTCTGACAAAGCATCGGCTACACCACCAAAAGCAATAGAATCGGATTTTTCAGAAGCTAAAATTACCGCACTGGCTGATGATCCTAGCTGTTCTATATGAGGAATTGGCAAGCCTAAAATAGCTCTTAAATGTAATTCAAATTCATTTAAGTTTTGTGAGATTAATGTCACCATTCCCGTATCGTGAGGTCTGGGAGAAAGTTCCGAAAAAATCACTTCATCTTTGGTAATGAAAAATTCAACACCAAAAATTCCGGCTCCTCCTAAAGCATCGGTGACTTTTATAGCTATTTCTTGAGCTTTTAATATTTTATCTTCAGAAATTTCTGCGGGTTGCCACGACTCCTGATAATCGCCTCTCTCTTGACGATGACCAATAGGAGAACAGAAAATTGTCGGTGCATTCCACTGTTTAATTGTTAGTAAAGTTATTTCGATTTCAAAATTAATAAATTCCTCGACGATGACCTTTTGACTGTCTCCTCTAGAATTAGCGATCGCATAATTCCAAGCCCTCTCAACTTCACTCTTATCCTGCACTACAGACTGACCTTTACCAGAGGATGACATCACAGGTTTAACAACATTACTAAACCCAATTTCATCAGAAACTGCAATCAATTCATCTAGAGTTGTTGCATAACCATATTTAGCTGTTCTGATGCCCAATTCTTGATGTGCCAGTTCCCGAATTCTGTCGCGGTTCATTGTATAGTTAGTAGCAGCCGCAGTCGGTATAACTGTAATTCCTCGCTGCTCAAATTCGATTAGTTTTTCTGTTCTGATTGCTTCAATTTCTGGTATAATTACATTTGGCTGATGTTTTGTCACTACAGCTTCTAAATCATCAACACTGAGCATAGAAATAACTTCATAAGCATCAGCAACTTGCATAGCTGGAGCATTGGCGTAGCGATCAACGGCAATCACATAATTACCAAGACGTTGAGCAGCGATCGCAAATTCTTTGCCTAGTTCTCCTGAACCCAGCAACATCAATTTTTGGGGCAACTTAATACTCATTAACTTATCCAGTCAATTTCAATTTAATCATCTTATAATTTTTTGTGTTTTCATTACCATTTTTTCAAGAATTAAATCTAGCCTCGCGTAGTTGTAAATCTTGACGTTGCAGTTCATTTAGACCAGTACCTTCGCCAAGCTGACACTTATCAACTAGAGTCTCTACCCAAATAGTCTCGTTAAGAGTTGTGCCTCGTAAATCAGCATTTCTCAAGTCAGCTTTTGTAAAATTTGCAAATAATAAGTCTGCATTGACTAAACTACTATTTTGCAGATTTGCCCCTGATAAGTTTCCTCGGATGAAGTTTACACCATCTAAAATCAACCCAGATAAATCTGCTCCTATAAGATTAGGAAACTTTAGCTGACTTGGATATTGAAAAAATCGCATCATACAAATGATATTTGCTTCATTTAATCTTATTTTAGTTAAAAAATCATAACGAGCTATGCCCAATTGCTTAAGAATTTGTAGACGCTGTGAGGGACTTTGTTCTAAAAACTGAATAGCTGTGTAACGTAAGTCTTGATTAGGGATATTTAACATGATTTTTAGATTGTAGTGATAGTTTTGCTAATAAAACATAACAGATTATTTAGTCAAATAATAATCCAAGTTACTAATTACTTTACCATCGCTGCTGGGGTGCGGCTTATGATTAATTAACAGTTGATACCAATTTTTTATGAAACTGCATAGAATTCGATCCCCCCTAGCCCTTCTTAATAAGGGATGAACCGGAAAAACATTTATCAAAGTCCCCCTTTCTAAGGGGGATTTAGGGGGATCAAAATATGTGCAACCTCACATTAAATTGGTATGATCTAATCTTTTTATACAACTTTTTTTTAAGTCTGGTTTCCGAAATTGAAAGTGGCTTTATATAAAGCTACTTTGTGTAATGGGTATTACTTACACAACTTCATCAAAGCTTTAAATAATACTAATATTTATTTTTTGCTATTGGGAATACTAAAACTGTAAATCTCTATGTCTTCTCAGATAATCAGGTAAAAGCTGTATGGATTTTGAATCGATTATGAATATGCCTGCGATCGCGCAAGCTATTGCTTATGCTATTGAAGATGGTAGACAATGGGGACAATCTTTTGCCAACAATTTTTATTGGGTAGGTAATAGAGATAATATTGCCAACCTAATGATATTAGAGTCAACCGCTTGGTCAGTAGGCAACGGTATTTTCAGTGGATTCATAGGACTAGCTGGAATACCCACTGATATTACGATTACTTTATATTCCAATATAAAACTAGCATCAGCTCTTTTTGCTCTTTATGGCATTGATACAAGAAGCGAATCTGCACGAGTACCAGTTTTAGCTGCTGCGGCTGGAGTGAGTGTATCTGAACTGGCTAATCAATTAGGAACTCAAGTAGGATCACAAGCTATTCAAAAAACTTTAATGTCCATTCCTGGTAAAACTTTTGCTGAGATAAACAAAGCTTTGGGAATTAAGTTAATCTCCAAAGCAGGCGAAAAAACTTTAGTCAACGTAGCCACAATTATGCCTTTTATCGGGTCTGCGATCGGTGGTACGGTAAATGGAGTAATGATGAATGCTTGTGGACATTCAGTGATTGCCTTCATCAAGGTTTGGAACAGATCATAAGGTAATATAACGTAGCGATTATCTAAATTATCAAGTCTAGGCGATCGCTACCAGATAAAACTTTTCTACTTTTCGCCGTTCTCCTGCTGTTTTCGTTGCTCCTCAATGCGAGCAAAGATTTCATCGATAGTCGGATTTCCCAAGATTTGATCCCTGTCTCGTGTGTAATCTCCACTACCTATTTCAAATTGCTGTATAAATCGCGCCATGCCAGCATGCCCAAGGGTTTTAGTTAGCGCTTCTATTCCTAGTTGCCTAATCCCAGCTTGAGTAAGTTGAGTTACATCTAGCATTTTCATATTTGTAACTTTGGGCAGAACATTTGAACTTTCAACCTGCGAGATCCGCCTTTCTTTGATTCGGGCAACTATTTGCTCAATAGTAGGATTTCCTAATATTTCATCTTTATCTCGCGTGTAATCACCGCTTCCTAAATCGAATTGATGCATAAATAGCCCCATTCCTGCTGGGCCAAGAGCTAAACTCAGCGTATCTATGCCTAATTGCTGAATTTCAGTCTGAGTCAACTTACTCACATCGATCATTTGCAACCTCTCTGAGCCACTGAAGGGGGTTCTCTACTCTCACTTGTAGCAAGTCTTTGTGCCTTACAGCCAAACGTAACATTCTGTCATCAGTTGTGAGCAAAACATCGGCATTGCTAGCTTCTGCACAAGCAATATGCAATGCATCGTAATCTTTAAAGCCCATTTGGGCAAGTTCCCCACCACGAAACGCGATTTGTTGAGTTATGTTCACTTTACTTATTGCTAAAGCAGCCCAAATCTGCATCTGCCGTTTTCTTGCTCCTTCAGGAGTATTCCGAAGCTCATCATCAAAGGTTTCGTTTCCTTGCAGCCGCCAATCACCCATTTGAATAATAGCTAAAATGCGAAGCACTGCCTCGGCTTCTAAAAAAATCCGTTCTTGTGTCTGGTCATCAAAAGGGCGATTCAGACAACATACATCTAAATAAATTAAAAACTCCATCGGTACATTTTGCTAGGTATGATATTTAATCTGCAAGCATTTACCCAGTAATCACCAGCTATGACCCAAAACTACCGCATTACTCTACTTCCCGGCGATGGCATTGGCCCTGAAATTATGGCAGTGGCGGTAGACGTGCTGAAAGTCGTAGGGAAGCAATTTGATCTAAAGTTTGAATTCCAAGAAGCCCCCATCGGTGGTGCAGCAATTGATGCCACAGGCGAACCTCTACCATCTGCCACTCTAGATAGTTGCCGTAACAGTGATGCTGTCTTACTCGCTGCCATTGGTGGTTACAAGTGGGATTCCCTGCCATCCAATTCACGCCCAGAAGCAGGTTTGTTAGGGCTACGTGCAGGTTTGGGATTATTTGCCAATTTGCGCCCAGCGAAAATTTTACCCCAGCTAATCGACGCCTCGACTTTGAAACGCGAAGTTGTGGAAGGCGTGGATATTATGGTGGTGCGTGAACTCACTGGTGGGATTTACTTCGGTAAACCCAAAGGAATTTTTGCCACAGAAAGTGGTGAAAAACGTGGTGTAAATACAATGGTTTACACCGAATCGGAAATCGAACGCATTGGGCGGGTGGCGTTTGAAGCGGCACGTAAACGCGGTGGAAAACTTTGTTCGGTGGATAAAGCCAACGTATTAGAAGTATCTCAGCTGTGGCGCGATCGCATCACCCAACTTTCTGCGGAATATCCAGATATCGAACTCTCTCATTTATATGTAGATAATGCTGCTATGCAGTTAGTACGCGCTCCCAAGCAATTCGATACTATCGTCACAGGCAATTTGTTTGGTGATATTCTCTCTGATGCTGCTGCCATGCTCACAGGTAGTATTGGAATGTTACCCTCAGCTAGTTTGGGTGCTTCTGGGCCTGGTGTGTTTGAACCGGTTCATGGTTCCGCCCCAGATATTGCCGGACTTGATAAAGCTAACCCTCTCGCCCAGGTTTTGAGTGCGGCGATGATGTTGCGCTACGGTTTAGACCAACCAAAAGCAGCAGATAACATCGAACAAGCCGTATTGCAAGTTTTAGAACAAGGCGATCGCACCGGGGATATAATTTCTCCAGGAAAAAACCTTTTAGGTTGCCGCGCTATGGGCGATGCACTGATTTTAGCTCTTGAAAAAAAATAATTAAAATGCAACTTAGGCAATTTGGCAACCTTTGCTAGAAGTTTCGGGTAGACTAAAGGGAAATCTAGCAATCTAATAACAGTCGATAGTGTACGCATTACGACAAGGTCAAGCAAATTTTACAGCCCCAAAGAACCAATCGCCTTTGATTGATCCCGCCCTAATCAGAGCCGCCGGGCAGATATATTATATTCACTGTGAAGTACATCCCGAAATAGCTGGGAAATCTTCCGGTGTAGCAATTAATCGTGTGACTCATCGAGGTAAGGTTATTTTTACTAACCAACCAGTTCTTTTACCTCAAGAGTGTTTTGTGCCCTTAAGTCAAATTGAATCGCACATGTATTAGTCATTAGTCATTGGTCATTAGTCATTGGTCATTGGTCATTAGTCATTGGTCATTAGTCATTGGTCATTGGTCATTGGTCATTGGTCATTGGTCATTGGTCATTGGTCATTGGTCACTTGTACTGAGCAACTTGTGCCAAGCGTACTCCTACGGAGAAGCAAGCTACGCGTAGCATCTTGCAGAGAAGCCGAAGTATTAGTTCTCGACAAATGGACAAAAGATAAACGACAAATGACACAGGACAAAATGACAAAGGACAAATTTACTGTATGGACATTTTGTTCGCCGTTCCGGCGAGTGTAATGGTCTTTGCTTTGGGTGCATCTGTTGGCAGTTTTATCAACGTTATTGTTTATCGGCTACCTGCTAGGTTGTCAATTCTTTGGCCACCTTCTCGTTGTCCTAAATGCTTAAACCAGCTAAAAGCTTACGACAATGTACCAGTGTTCGGCTGGATTGCCTTAAAAGGGCGGTGTCGATATTGCAAAAGCAAAATTTCTGTCCGTTATCCTGTGGTAGAAGGGGTAACGGGCATAATTTTTTTACTGGTTTTTTTGGTATTTCAAGTTTCGACTTTAACGATAGGCTATTGGGCTTTTTGTAGTTGGTTATTGGCGCTATCGCTTATCGACCTAGATACAATGACTTTACCCAATCCACTTACTCAATCGGGTTTAGTGGTGGGGATTTTGTTTCAAATGGTGGTTGGTTTTTTACCAGAGGCTAGTTCCGTGGCATTGGTAAATCACCTGATGATGGCGATCGCCAGCGCAGTATTAGGCTTATGGCTGTTTGATGCGATCGCCCTATTAGGTTCAATTGCCTTTGGTAAAGCTGCAATGGGTGCAGGTGATGCAAAGTTAGCAGCCATGATGGGAGCCTGGTTAGGCTGGAAATATTTGCTCTTAGCTACTTTTATCGCCTGTGCGCTGGGAGCGTTAATTGGTAGCGGCGTTATTGTGCATACTCGTAGAGAAGCCGCAAGGCAAGCAGCATCACGACAAACATTAGGACAAAAGATGCCTTTTGGCCCTTTCCTGGCTTTAGGATCTGTTGTTACCCTATTTAGTGGGGAAGCCATCTTATCTAACTATTTGCGGTTATTTTTTCCAACATCTTGAATTACAGTGAGAAATAAGGGGCAAAGGGACAAGGAGAATAACCCATGCCCAATCCCCTTACATAAAAAATATTTATAATTCGTGACTGTAACCAACATTACCCCATCTGCCCTTCACATTTTGCTAATATTCAGCTTGTGACTTGTATTACCCTCTTAACGACGATTAACCGTTGGCAAGCGCAACTAATGCAACAGATGCTGATTGTTCAGAACCCAGCAATACAAATAATTGATTGGGGTAGGAGGGGGAAAGCATCTTATTTGGAGGTTGGTATTCTCATGGCTTTGTCAGTACGTCTATATAATTAAGTCTGCTGAAAAAAAAGAGCAAGAGACTTGTATTGGTATAAGTATTTTCGTTAAGCTGGCAACCAAAGATGAAAATTAAGGTCTGAATAGCTTAAAAACGTAGTTTGACAATGTAGTCATTAATGAGCTAGTACGGTCTTCTCTCAAAGGGAGAGGCTAGCGCCAAGGGGTTTCCCCTATAACTAACTAGCGTTAACGAGTCTTTTTCTATCGGAGGCGCTACACGAACAAGCGTCACCCAAAGGGATCGTTAGTAAAGACAAATGATTAATGGCTAAAGACAACCCAATACGGATTGATATGTTTTCGACCTCATACCCACCTAAAATAAAATAAAAAATGGCTAATAACGAAGAATCGCGTGGTTTAAAGTTTCTATTTGATTGGTTTGCAAATCGACGGAAATCAGGATCTACCAGCCTCGAACGCCAAGAACGTGAAATTGCTGATGGGCTATGGCATAAATGTTCCAAGTGCAGTGTGTTGACATATACAAAAGACCTGAAAGCCAATCAGATGGTTTGTGCCGAATGTGGTCATCACAATCGGGTAGATAGCGATGAGCGCATCCGTCAATTGATAGATAACAATACTTGGAAACCGCTAGACGAGCATTTGCGTCCAAGCGATCCCCTAGAATTTCGCGATCGCAAACTCTACAGCGATCGCTTGCGGGAAATGCAAGAGACAATTGGCTTAATAGACGCGGTTAAAACTGGTTTAGGCCAAATTAATGGTTTGCCCGTTGCCCTTGGGGTTATGGATTTCCGCTTTATGGGTGGTAGCATGGGTTCAGTCGTGGGAGAAAGACTCACCCGCATGATTGAGCAAGCCACTCAACGGCGATATCCTGTAGTTATCGTCTGTACCTCTGGTGGCGCTAGGATGCAAGAAGGAATGCTTTCTTTGATGCAAATGGCGAAAATCTCCGCAGCCCTACAGCGCCATCAAGATGCGCGACTATTATATATTCCCGTTTTGACCAATCCCACAACGGGCGGCGTTACTGCTAGTTTTGCAATGTTGGGCGACATCATCTTAGCAGAACCCAAGGCAACCATTGGTTTTGCAGGTCGGCGAGTGATTGAGCAAACCCTACGGGAAAAACTACCCGAAAATTTTCAAACTGCTGAAGATTTGCTCCAGCACGGTTTTGTTGATGATATCGTACCCCGTACTCAATTAAAGAATACCCTAGCCCAGCTGATTGCCCTACACCAGCCTGTGCTAACAACACCTCACATGGTCTTGTGGGAAACAATGTCTTTAACTTCTACCGCTGCAGAATAAAGCAGGGGGAGCAGGGGGAGCAGGGGAGAATAATACTACCTCATCCTTCTTATCTCTCTCATCCTCTGCTCGGCTCTTGGAGAAACATGAGTGGAACAAGGGCTACTAGCCGGAATATACCAGATAGGGCAAATAAGCCTAGCAAGCCTCCGAATTGAGCAAATTGGACGATGAAGCTGCCTATAATTGTGCCTAAAGCACCACTCCCTCCAGCAACGGCAGCTGCGATCGCAAAATAGATAGACTGATTTTTAATTGGTGCAATGCTTAATTGTATATTGTTGCTGCACAAGTCAATTGCCGCCCAAGTACCTCCAAT